>URGI01000044.1 GCA_900547315.1 uncultured Eubacteriales bacterium
ACATTTTTTAATGCGAAATTTTGTGAACTGTTCACAAATCACCTACAAAATACCAGCCCGTCATCGCTCATGGAAGCGATTTTGGCAAGCGATTCCACGCGCATCCCCTCGGCGCGCATACGGTCGCCGCCGCCCTGGAATGCCTTCTCTATCGCAATGCCTGCGCCGACGACGCTCGCACCCGCCTGTTCGGCCAGCGCGCGCAGACCGACGAGCGCCGCGCCCGTTGCGAGGAAATCGTCGGTTATCAGGATGCGGTCGGAGGGCTTGAGATATTCCTTGGAGACGATGACGGTGTTTGTGTTGCCGTGGGTAAAGGACTCGACCTCGACGGAATAGACGCTGTCGGAAATGTTCCTGGACTTGCTTTTCTTGGCGAAGACCACGGGGCAGCCGAATTCAAGGCCGGTCATGATCGCGAGCGCGATGCCGGAGGCTTCGATGGTCAGGATCTTGTTGACGCCCTGCCCGTCAAACAGCCGGTGCAGTTCTTTTGCCATTTCGTGCATCAGCATGGGGTCGAGCTGGTGGTTGAGAAAGCTGTCAACCTTGAGAATCCCGCCGGGCTTCACCTTGCCGTCGCGCAGTATGCGCTGTTCCAACAGTTCCATTTCAAAGTCCTCCTGGTCTTTATTTGTTTCTTATGTGGAGAAGCTGCCTGCGCGGACGCCGGAATTATCGGCGCCGACAGGTGAAACCGAAAAAAGCCCGTCGTTTGCTCGACAGGCTTGTTTCGGGTAATTTAAATATTAAATCACACAGCGCGGGTGACCTTGCCGCTGCGGAGGCAGCGAGTGCAGACGTAAACATGCTTGGGGGATCCGTCTACTATGGCCTTGACGCGCTTCACGTTCGGCTTCCAAGTACGGTTGGAGCGTCTGTGGGAGTGAGACACCTTGATGCCGAAAGCGACATCCTTCTCACAGAACTGACACTTTGCCATGGATTGAAGCACCTCCTTGCTTGTGTTTGCTGATAAACAGCTTTTATATAATACCAGATGACAGCGTCAAATGCAAGAGGAATTTTAAATCTGCGCGGGATTTTTTTGTTAAAACCCTGCCGCGGAATATTTTACGCCCGGATGCGTGTGAAAGTTGTTGCCAAATGGGGCGGGATTGGTTAATATAATAGTATATAACGTGCCTGCGGGCAAACGGAGGATAAAAGCCTATGCGCAGCAAATATTCCGTAAAACTCAAGACCATTGCCGAGGAGATGGAGCTTACCCCGCTGCATACCTCCGCTGATTATGAGCAGGCTCTGATAATCACGGCGGACGTGAACCGCCCGGCCATGCAGCTCACGGGGTTTTATAACTATTTCGATCCGCACCGCCTGCAGATCATGGGGCGGGTCGAGAGTACATATCTTGACACGCTGAGCCATGAGGAGCGCCTCGCCGCGTTCAAGCGCTTTATGCAGTACGACATCTCCTGCCTCGTGATATGCCACGGGATGCAGCCGTTTCCGGAATGCCTTGAGATGGCGGAGAAATTCGACAGGAACGTGTTCATGACATCGGAGGACACCTCGGAGTTTCAGGCCGACGTCATCAGCACCCTGCACAACTATCTCGCTCCGCGCATAACGACGCACGGCGTGCTCGTCGAGGTCTACGGCGAGGGCGTGCTGCTGATGGGCGACAGCGGCATCGGTAAGAGCGAGACGGCGCTGGAGCTTATCAAGCGCGGCCACCGACTCATCGCCGACGACGCGGTCGAGATAAAACGCATCGGCAAGGATACGCTCGTGGGCAGCGCGCCGGAGCTTATCCGCTACTACATGGAGCTGCGCGGCATCGGCGTTATAAACGTGCGGCATATCTACGGCGTGGGCGCGGTGAAGCCGGAGTCCGGCATCGACCTCGTCGTGAAGATGGAGCCGTGGGAGGACGGCAAGGCCTATGACCGGCTTGGCCTCACCGACGAGAACGAGAGCATCCTCGGCGTAAAGCTCCCGCTCGTGACCATCCCCGTGCGCCCAGGCAGAAACCTCGCTGTCATTCTGGAACTTGCGGCGATGAACAACAGGCAGAAGAAGATGGGCTACAACGCCGCTGAGGCGCTGGCCGCGGAGCATGACCGCGCAATAGATGCCGGAACGCTGTGAGAAGCGAAATATAAAATAATCGGAGAACTTAAATATGGAAAATCTTGAAAACGCCATAGTAGAAATAAAAGAAAAGATGCCCGGCCTGAAGCTGCTCGAAAACGAGCCGATGAGCTCGCACTGCTCGTTCCGCATCGGCGGCCCCGTGCGGGCGCTCGCAGCGCCGAAGGACGTGACGGGGCTTTCAAAGCTCTGCCACCTGCTGAAAACGCATCACATCTCCCCGCTGCTGCTCGGCAACGGTACGAATATCCTGTTTCCGGACGAGGGGCTGAAAGATCTGTTCATAATCAGCACCGAGAATCTCACGAAGATGTTCCTCCTGCCGGACGGAGCCATATACGCGGAGGCCGGAGTGTCGCTGGCGAAGCTCGCGTCCTTCGCGCAGCAGAACGGACTGGCAGGGCTTGAGTTTGCGTCGGGCATCCCAGGCACGGTCGGCGGCGGCGTGCGTATGAACGCGGGCGCCTACGGCGGAGAACTGAAGGATGCGGTGGAAAGCGTCGTGTTCTACTTCCTGCCCGATCAGGGGCTTTACGAGATGGCGAACGAAAACTGCAAGTTCGCCTACCGCAGCAGCATATTCCAACAGATGAACGCGGCCATACTCAGCGCCGTGTTCCGCCTCCAGCCCGGCGACAAGGCCGAGATATCCGCGAAAATGCGCGAGTTGAACGAGCGCCGCCGCGACAAGCAGCCGCTCGATATGCCCTCGGCGGGCAGCGCGTTCAAGCGTCCTGAGGGGCACTATGCCGCCGCGCTCATCGAGGAAGTGGGGCTGAAGGGCTATTCCGTGGGCGGGGCGCAGGTCTCCGAGAAGCATTCGGGCTTTGTCGTGAACACCGGCGGCGCCACGAGCCACGATGTGTACGACCTGATGATGCATGTGCGCAACACGGTTTACAAAGAGCGGGGAGTGTTCCTCGAGCCGGAGATAATCATTCTGCCGCCGGAGTACGCGCTGGTCGATGAGGGACCCGACCTCAAGCTCAACAGCGTTCAGGTGAACGATATGAGCCGGCCGCCGGAGCCGCCGAAGGAGGGCTGAGATGCAATTTCTGATAATCACCGGACTTTCCGGCGCGGGCAAGAGCCGCGCGGCGGATATTCTGGAGGATCTTGACTACTACTGCGTTGACAATATGCCCGTGGCGCTCATGCCGCGCTTCGCGGAGCTGTGCATCGCGACCGGCGGCCGCTATGAAAAGGTTGCGCTCGTGACCGACGTGCGCGAGAAGGACGGCTTCGGCGAGCTGCTGAAAACGCTCGACCAGCTAAACGACATGGACTGCGGCTGCCGCATCCTCTACATGGACTGCGACATACGCACGCTGGTGCGCCGCTATAAGGAATCCCGCCGCCCGCATCCACTGTCGGCGCCGGGGCTTACCGTGGAGGACGCGATACGCAAGGAGGAGAAGCTCCTCGCGCCTATCCGCGAGCGCGCGGATTATATCGTCAACACCTCGAACCTCACCCTCGGCATGCTGCAGAACCGCCTGTTTTCGATATTCGTGCAGGACGGGCGCAAGCGCGATCTCGACATCACGGTGATGTCCTTCGGCTATAAGCACGGCCTGCCGATGGATGCCGACCTCGTGTTCGACGCAAGATTTCTGCCGAACCCATATTACGTTGAGGACCTGCGCCCAATGTGCGGGCTGGACAGACCCGTGCGCGATTTCGTGTTCAGCTATCAGCAGACGCGCGAGTTCATGGAGATGCTTGAGCACATGATAGAGTTCCTGCTGCCGCTGTACATAGAGGAGGGCAAGCTGGGACTCACCATTGCCATCGGCTGCACCGGCGGACGGCACCGCAGCGTCGCCATTGCCGCCGCGCTCAACGACCATCTGCTCTCCAAGGGGCTGGATTCGACCAACATAAACAGAGACGTGGACAAGTGAGGTAAACGATGTCTTTTTCTTCCG
Source organism: uncultured Eubacteriales bacterium (assembly GCA_900547315.1). Lineage (GTDB taxonomy): Bacteria > Bacillota > Clostridia > Oscillospirales > Oscillospiraceae > Limivicinus. The sequence goes on from URGI01000044.1 coordinate 4,044, forward strand.
AAGCCAAGGCGGAGCTTTGCCAGCAGCGGCCGGACAAAAAATGCTGCGCGCTGGCGGAGAGCTACGGTGTGCTGCTCTACTGCAACACATTTTCGGCTCAGGAGATCCGCATCATCACTGCAAGTCCGGAGTTTGCCGCGCGGCTGCCGCGCCTGTTCAAAAGAGCCTTCGGCCTGGGCTTTGACGTTCTGCCGAAGGAGGGAACTGCCGGAAAAAGCAGCTTCAAAATAACCGACAGGGACAAGCTGAAAAAAATATTTGACGCGTTCGGCGCGGAGATAGACGGAACCGTGTCCCACCATATCAATTTCGGCGTGATAGAGGACGACTGCTGCCGCGCCTCGTTTATCCGCGGCGCATTTCTGGCCGGAGGCAGCGTGACCGATCCCGAAAAGCGCTACCATCTTGAGCTTGCGACGCCGCACCACAGTGTCAGCCGCGAAGCATATTCCGTCCTGCTGGAGCTTGGATTCACCCCGAAGGAGACGCAGCGCGGCGGGAACTGGCTGCTGTACTTCAAGCAGGCAGATTTCATCGCCGACTTCTTCACCGCAATCGGAGCACCGGGTACGGCGATGAATATAATGACCGCCAAGGTCGAAAAGGAAATGCGCAACACCATAACCCGCCGCGTCAACTGCGACTCCGCGAACGCGGACAAGGTCGTCGCCGCAGCGCAGGAGCAGATCGACGCGATACGCCGCATCGTGCGCGAGTACGGCATCGACGCGCTGCCGGAGCCGCTGAAGGACGCCGCGCTGCTGCGCATAGCGAATCCCGAGGCGAGCCTCGCCGATCTTGCGACGCTGTCCTATCCGCCGGTGACCAAGAGCTGCCTTTCGCACAGGCTGAAAAAAATAATGTCGTTCAAGCCGGAGGAGTAAGCATGGCTTTCGTTCATTTACATGTGCATACCGAGTATTCCCTGCTGGACGGAGCCTGCCGCATCGAAAAGCTTGTAAGCAAGGCGAAGGAGCTGGGGCAGACGGCGCTTGCGATAACCGACCACGGCGTCATGTACGGCGCGGTCGCGTTCTATAAGGCCTGCCAGGCCGAGGGCATCAAGCCCATAATCGGCTGCGAGGTGTATGTCGCGCCGCGGAACATGTCCGACAAGGAGCACGGCATAGACAACAACTATTCGCACCTTATCCTCCTGTGCAGAAACGAGCAGGGCTACAAGAATCTCTGCTACCTCGTCAGCATGGCTTTCACTGAGGGCTTCTACATCAAGCCACGCATCGACTGGGCGATCCTGCATCAGCATTCCGAGGGGCTTATCTGCCTCTCCGGCTGCCTTGCGGGCGAGATACCACAGAAGATCATCCATGGCGATTACGAGGCCGCGAAGGCGAAGGCGCTCGAGCTGCGCGATCTGTTTGGCGAGGATAACTTTTATCTTGAGATACAGGATCACAACATCCCAGAGGAGCGGCAGGCTGCGCAGGGGCTTATACAGATCCATAAGGAGACCGGCATCCCGCTTGCGCTGACGAACGACGCGCACTATATCGAGAAGGCCGACGCCTATTATCAGGACGTGCTCATGTGCATCCAGATGGGCAAAACGGTCGATGATCCGAACCGTATGCGCTTTGAGTCGCAGGAGTTGTATCTGAAGAGCGAGGAGGAGATGCGAAAGCTCTTCCCCGATTGGCAGGAGGCCGCCGACAACACCGTCAGCATCGCCGAGCGCTGTAACTATGACTTTGAATTCGGTCACTATCACCTGCCGCGCTTCAAGCTGCCGGAGGGTGAGAGCGACAGCTATGAATATCTGAAAAAGCTCTGCGAGCAGGGCTTCGCGGAGCGCTACCCTGACAGGCCGGAGGTGCATAAGCAGCTCGACTATGAGCTGAGCATGATAAACAAGATGGGCTTTGTGGACTATTTTCTCATCGTCTCCGACTTTATCGGCTATGCCAAGCGCAGCGGCATTCCGGTCGGCCCCGGCCGCGGGAGCGCCGCGGGCAGCGTCGTGTCCTACTGCCTGCATATAACCGAGGTAGACCCGATAAAATACAGCCTCTTCTTCGAACGCTTCCTGAATCCGGAGCGTGTGTCAATGCCGGATATCGACGTTGATTTCTGCGTCAACCGCCGCGGCGAGGTCATCGACTACGTCAACCGCGTCTACGGGCATGATCATGTCGCGCAGATCGTGACCTTCGGCACCATGGCCGCGCGCGGCGCGATACGCGACGTCGGGCGCGCCCTGTCCGTCAGCTACGCGGAGACGGACGCCGTTGCAAAGCAGGTGCCGTCCGGCCCCAGTGCGCTGAACATCACGCTCGATGAGGCGATCAGCCTTTCAAAGCCGCTCAAGGAAATGTACCAGAGCGACCCGACGCTCAAGCACCTTATCGACGTCGCCAAGGCGCTGGAGGGTATGCCACGGCACGCGTCCACGCACGCCGCCGGCGTCGTCATCACGGAGAAGCCGGTGTATGAGTATGTACCGCTCTCGACGAACGACGGCAACCCCGTGTGCCAGTACCAGATGACGACGCTTGAGGAGCTGGGGCTTCTCAAGATGGACTTCCTAGGGCTAAGAAACCTCACCGTGCTTGACGACGCGGTCAAGCTCGTGCAGAAGACCGTTCCGGATTTCCGCATAGAGGACGCGCCGGAGGACGATAAGGCGACCTATGAGATGCTCGCCGCCGGACGCACGAGCGGCGTGTTCCAGCTTGAAAGCACGGGCATGACCGGCGTCTGCGTGGGTCTCAAGCCCAAGAGCATTGAGGACATCACCGCGCTTATAGCGCTCTACCGCCCCGGCCCGATGGACTCGATACCGCGCTTTCTCGAGTGCTCCGTGCATCCGGAAAAAGTCAGCTACAAGCATGAGCTGCTGCGCCCTATCCTCTCTGTCACCTACGGCTGCATCGTGTATCAGGAGCAGGTCATAGAAATTTTCCGCCGCCTGGCGGGCTTCTCGCTCGGTCAGGCCGATATGATCCGCCGCGCGATGAGCAAAAAGAAGCACAAGGTCATCGATGCGGAGCGCGTCGCGTTCATTCATGGCGACCCGAGCCGCGGCATTGCGGGCGCTATCGCAAACGGCGTGCCGGAGAGCGTCGCCAACAGCATCTATGACGAGATACTGGACTTCGCGAGTTACGCCTTCAACAAGGCGCACGCGGTGAGCTACGCCATCGTCGCCTACCGCACGGCATATATGAAGCGGCACTATCCGCAGCAGTATATGGCGGCGCTGCTGACGTCCGTGCTTGAAAGCAGCACGAAGGTCGCGGAGTATATCGCGGAGTGCCGCGAGCTGGGCATAAAGCTGCTGCCGCCGGACGTGAACGAATCCGACGCGAACTTCACCGTCGCGGGGGAGAACATCCGCTTCGGCCTCGTTGCCATCAAGGGCATCGGCTGGGGCGCGATCGAGGAGCTCGTCGCCGAGCGGCACGAGAACGGGCTGTTCACAAGTTTTGAGGATTTCTGCAAGCGCATGTCCGGCAAGGAGCTGAACCGCCGCGCGGTGGAAAATCTCATCCGTGCGGGCGCATTCGACGGCATGGGCTATAAGCGCAAGGCGCTGCTTCAGATCGCGGGCGCGGTCATCGACAGCATAAGCCAGGCCGCGCGCGACAATATTGCCGGACAGTACGATCTCTTCGGCGATTTCGAGGCGCAGTCCGAGGCGTCGCCGCAGACGATACCGATACCGGACGTCGAGGAATTCAGCGCGCGCGACAAGATGATGATGGAAAAGGAAGTGACCGGTCTGTACCTGACCGGCCACCCGATGGACGAATACCGCGACGCTGTGCGCAAGGTCGGCGCGGTGCCGATCGGCGCGATACTCGGTGACTTTGCCGCCGATGACGGGCCGCAGCGCTTTGCCGACAACCAGTACGTCACCGTGGCGGGCATCATCTCCACGATGAGGACGCGCACCACGCGCAATAATTCGCTCATGAGCTATGTCCAGCTTGAGGACGACACCGGCACGATCGAGATGATCGCCTTCCAGAAGGTCATCGACACCTGCGGCTCGCTGCTGCGGGAGAATAACGCCGTCATCGTGCGCGGGCGCATCTCCGTGCGCGACGAGAAGGAGCCGCAGCTCATGGCGGACACGCTCTATAATATCGGCGACATGGCGTACATGCCGCGGGAGCGGAGTGCGCCGCGCGAAGAGATCAGGAAGGATCAGAAGCTGTGGGTAAAGCTCCCCGCGAGGGACGATCCGCGGCTGCACCGGATAGAGCTGCTGCTGACGATGTTCCCCGGCGAACAGCAGATGGTGATATTCTGCGAGCGGGAGCAGAAGCGGCTCGCCGCCCGCTGCGTTATCCACCGCGCCCTCGTGCAGGAGCTGCGCGACATGCTGGGCGACGGCAACGTCGTCGTAAAATAGAAGATAAGATCAAAACCGGCTGACGGAGGAATTTTCTCCGTCAGCCGGTTCTGTTATGCGTATATCCGCAGAGTCTCGTTATAGACCTTCATAATATCGTGCAGCACGTCAAACTGCGTGAAATCGTTGTGGTAGGCGATGTTTATCTCCCGCATCATGCTCAGATTCTCAACGGGCAGAACCGCTATCTTGCCCTTTTTCAGCTCGTCCAGACACACGCTTCTGGCGAGGATGGAGACTCCGAAGTCCCGCCGGACAAGATCCTTTATCGTCGCCATGTTGTCTATCTCAAGCACGACGTTGAAGTCGCTTATGCTCATGTTGTTGCTCTCAAGGTGGGCGACGAACAGGTTGCGCGTGTTGGAATCCGGCAGACGCAGGATCATGCGCTCCTTCTTCAGCTCGTTGAGCGTGACCATGCTCCGCTTTGCGAACGGGTGGTTTACCGACACCGCAAGCACGAGATAATCCGTATCGAGCAAAAGATAATGTATATTCGGGTCGGCTATCCGCCCCTCGACGATTGCGAGATCAAGCTCATAGGTGTTCAGCATAGTATAAAGATTGCTTATAGTATCAGTAATCATTTTAATGCTTATGCCCTCGTTTGCAGCGCAGTATTTGGCCAGCGCTTCGGCGATGGGGTTGCTCTCCGCCGTGTGCGTCACGCCTATTGTGAGATGCGTTGTCAGGCGGCGGCTGTCGCGCAGATCCTGCCGCAGGTTATTGTACAGCCCAAGCATTTTCTTCGCGCATTTTACGACCTCTTCGCCCTGCTTTGTCACTACGAGCTGGCCGTTTATACGCTCAAAAATGCGCACGCCGAGTTCCTGCTCCAGCGCCTTTATATGCTGGCTGACGGCAGGCTGGGTGATGGACAACTGCTGCGCCGCCTTGGTATAGCTTTTTAGCTCCGATACTTTGAGCAGGGAGAGAAGCTTTTGATCAATCATACAAATTCACCATAAGATAATTTTATAGATATAAATAAAAATATAATTTGACTTTATGAGCCGGCTGAATATAATGGTAACATTCCAAGCAGCTTATGTCAAGGCAAATCAGGGGGGGCGATGCCGGTGAAGCCTGACAACGCAAAAAGTCCATATACTTCACCGGCAATGCGCGCCGCGCTGAACCTGTACGGCCTGCGCAACGACGAGAGCGTCTGTACTGCCGAATTGCGGCTGGATAAGGAAGACCTGCTGCCGCGCGAGATAAGGCTGCTTTTGCTGAGATACAGAAAGGGTGAAGAGCTATGACGCTCTGCGAATACTTTAACGGCCAGTTTTCGCTGGCTCAGAATATTGATTTTTTCATACGCATACTTGCGGCCTGCTTCTGCGGCGCCTGCATAGGCTTTGAGCGGAGCAAGCGGTTCAAGGAGGCGGGCGTACGCACGCACATAATAGTCTGTTGTGCCGCCGCGCTCATTATGATAATCTCAAAATACGGCTTCGCCGACCTGACGGCGGCGGACGGCGCGGTCTACAATGGAACGCGCGGCGCTGACCCCGCGCGCGTGGCGGCGCAGGCGGTCAGCGGCATCAGCTTTCTCGGCGCGGGCGTGATATTCAAAAACGGCAACACCGTCAAGGGACTGACCACCGCTGCCGGCATCTGGGCGACGGCGGCCATAGGTCTCGCGGTAGGTGCCGGAATGTACTGGGTCGGGCTTTTCGTAACGCTGCTTATCGCGGTGTTTCAGATATCCATGCACCGCTTTACCATCGGCGCGGATTCCTTCTGCACGAGCCGTGTGCAGTTCACGGTGTCGAATGGGGAGGAGTTTGCGGCGGAGCTGCAAACTCAGCTTGGCAAGTGGCGTGCGCGCGTTGTGAGCAGCGAACTGAGCCGCGACGGAGACGGAAACCTGTGCTATGACCTGACGCTGAAAACGGCGCAGTGCATCGAGCTTGACGATATAATGCAGTTTATGACCGAACATAAAGAGATAATCCGCGCTGAGGGGGTGCCAGTGGCGTAGCCGGCTCGGCCGGGGGGAAAGGAGCCGCGCATGGAGCCGCAAGTGAATTATGACCAGCGATACAGCGGGCTTCTGACCGTTTACAGGCTTCGCAGCTTTGCCGCGGCGGCCGTGGAGCTGAGCCTGACGGCCTCGGCGGTCTCCAAGCAGATACGCTCCCTCGAAAGCGATCTTGGCCGCCCGCTGTTTATCCGCAGCGGCAGCAGGCTCATTCCAACCAGAGCCTGCGAAGCGATAGTGCCGTTCGCGGAGAAAATAGACGCCCTGTGCGTCCGGATGCAGCAGGAGCTGGCCTCAACGGATCGCAGTGTCCGCCACCTCGTCGTCGGGGTGACGCCGAGCGCGGAGAGCAGCGCGATCTCGCAGGTGTTGACCCGGTACGCGTCGGAGCATAATGATACGCAGATAACGATAGTGTCAGAGGGCAGTGCGGCGCTGCATGACATGCTTCAGGCCGGGGCGATAGATCTGGCGGTCGTTGACGGCGGCTTCAGCGCAGACGGCTTCAATTCGATACTGCTCGACACGGATCACCTTGTAGTCGCGGTATCGAACGAAAATCCGCTTTCCGAGAAAAGCTTTGTGCGCCTGTCCGAACTGCGGCATGAACGGCTCATCCTGTGCGCGCCCGGCTCCGGCACGAGGAATCTTTTTGAGGCACATCTGAAAAGCGCCGGTATGCAGATCGGCCAGTTCAATGTGATGATGGAACTGGACAGCATATCGACGATAAAAAAGCTCGTCGGCGATAACTATGGCGTGTCGGTGCTGCCGAACAAGGTGTGCGCCCGCGATGCGGAAGCGGGGCGCTTTCGCATAAAGCCGATAGCGGACATGAACATGGCGCGGCAGATACATATGTTTTACCGGCCGGAGCTCCGCTGTGAAGAGCTGTTGGGCGATATACAAAGACTGTATTATGAGGTTATGAGCAATTAAAAAACCGACAGAACGCAAGCTCTGTCGGTTTTGACTTATTTCAGCTCGTAGAGCTTGGAGTATTTCTCCTCCAGATAGCTCAGGTAGTAATCCGGGTTCAGGCTCTCGCCGGTGATGTGGCGTATCCACTCGTCGGGATCCATGACGGACGCGCAGGAGAACACGTACTCGCGCAGCCAATCCGCGACCTTGTTCAGCTCGCCGCGCTCGACGGCGGCGAACACGTCGAAGTCCTTCTGCATCGTGCGCAGGATCTGCACGCCGTAGGCGTTGCCGAGCGCGTAGGATGGGAAGTAGCCGAACATGCCCGTCCAGTGGACGTCCTGAAGGCAGCCGTCCGCGTCGTTCGGCACGTCGATGCCGAGGTATTCTTTATATTTCGCGTTCCACAGCGCGGGGATCTTGTCGACCGTGATATCGCCGTTTATGAACGCCTTCTCCAGCTCGTAGCGGATGAGGATGTGCAGGCTGTATGTCAGCTCGTCGGCCTCGGTGCGGATAAGGCTGGGGCGGGCGATGTTGACGGCTTCGTACAGCTCGCGCTCGCTCACGTCGGACAGGTTGCCGCTTATCTCAAGCAGCTTCGGATATACAAAGTGGATGAACGCCTCGCTGCGGCCTATGAGGTTTTCGTAGAAGCGGGAGATCGTCTCGTGCATGGCGTTGGACATGGCGTTCGCGGCGTGGTTGGCGTAGAACTCCTGCGGCTCGTTCTGCATGAACAGCGCGTGGCCGCCCTCGTGCAGCGTGGAGAAAATGTTTGATATGAAGTTGTCCTCGAAATAGTGCGTCGTGACGCGGACGTCATTCGCGCCGAAGTTCGTCGTGAAGGGGTGCTCGGTCGTCATGAGCACGAGCGCGCTCTCGCGCAGCCCCTCTATCCGGAGCAGGTACTTCGAGAATGCCTCCTGCTCAGGGATCGGGCAGCTGCGTGTCAGGAAATCCTCGCGGATGGGCTTGCCCTCGGCGACGATGCGCTTCATCAGCGGCACGATGCGCTCCTTCAGCGCGCCGAAGAACGCGTCGAGCTGGACGTGGTCGTTACCCTTCTCGTAATCGTCGAGCAGAGAGTCGTAATATGTGGGCTTCTTCTCATCGCGCAGGTCTATGCTGCGGCGGGTGAAGTCGATGAGCGTGGCCATCGAGTCGCGGTAGAGCGAGAAGTCGGCGGCTTTCTTGGACGCGAGCCATTCGCCGTAGGCCTTGCTGGAAGCAAGATTCATCTCGTAGGCAAACTTTGCGCTCTCGTTCTTGGACTTGATATACTCGTCATATTTGTGCTCGACCGCCTTTTTCTGCACCTCGGTCAAGCCCTCGGAATCCTCGTGCAGCTCGCAGATGAGCTTCACGTACTTTTTGGAGTGCATCAGCTTGTGGAACTGGCGTCCGATGGTCGCCATATCCTCACCGGCCTGCGCGATGCCCTCTTCGGGCGCGCAGCACTCCATATCGAAACTGACCTTGCCGATGCAGCGGGCATAGGCTTCCATCTCGTCGAGCAGCGCAAAGAGCTGCTTAAGCTTTTTCCGGTTATTCTTTGCGTTATCCATGTTATATCTCCTTGTCAACTGATACTACTTGTTCTCACCTGAGAAATACTGGCACAGATGGCGCAGACAGCACTCTGCGCAGTTCGGCTTGCGCGCATCGCACACGGCGCGGCCGTGCAGCACGATGCAATGGCAGAAGTCGGACGAGTGCTCCGGCGGAAGTATCTTCCGCAGCTCCATCTCAATCTTGACCGGATCCTTCAGGTTATCCACAAGCCCCAGCCGGTTCGAGATACGGATGCAGTGCGTATCGACGACCGTGGAGCCGGGCACCTTGAACACATCGCCGAGAATCAGATTTGCCGTTTTCCTGCCGACCCCGGGCAGCGCGGTCAGCTCCTCCATAGTCCGCGGCAGCTCGCCGCCGTATTTCTCGAGCAGAACGTTTGCGCAGGCGACGATGTCCCGCGCCTTCGCGCGGTAGAATCCGCAGGAGTGGACGTATCTCTCGACCTCCTCGACGTCCGCGGCGGCGAAGGCCTCAAGCGTCGGGAAGCGCTCGAACAGCGCGGGGGTTATCTTGTTCACGCGCTCGTCCGTGCACTGCGCGGCGAGCCGCACCGAAAACAGCAGCTCGTAGTCCTTGCGCCAGTCGAGCGTGCAGTCCGCCTGCGGATACTCGGCCAGCAGAAGCCGCACTATTTCGTTTACCTGCTCCTGTGTGCGCATAAGCTTACCTCTTATTTTTATAATAGTATAATGGTAATGGTCAGTAAAAAAGCAAAGTCGGCGCGGCTTTATCGCGCCGACTTTTATTGATTTATCTGCTTGCAGTGACGGTTCCGCTGGCGACTATGTCGGTCAGGTCAACGTCGCTGTACTTTCCGCCGAAGTGCCATGTGACACTCAGCGGCAGGCTGATGGACTCGCCGGAGGAGATGTTCACGGTGAAGGTCTTGCTGCCGAAGGGGGTGTTCAGCGCGCTCTTGCCGTCGTAATCCACGGCGGGGCTGGCCATGGTCGCGGTGCTGCCGTTGAGATCAACGGTGACTGCGCCGGGAACCTCAACGAGATGCAGGCTGTAAGAGTCAAGGCTGACCTTGACCGTTACCTCGGCCTGAGAACCGCTCACGGAGCTGATGCTCCAGTCAACGCGGATGTTCATCGGCACACCCGTGTTGGAAGAGAAGCTGCCGGAATTGAGAAGCTTGTTAGGCTCCGGAGTCGGCGCGGGGGTGGGAGTGGGCGTAGGAGTGGGCGTCGGCGTCGGGGTAGGCGTGGGAGCCGAGGACGGCGTCGGGGTCGTCGCCGTGCCGGTGCTGCCGGAGCTGCTGCCGTCGCCGGTCGTACCGCCTGCGTTCGGCGTGCCGACGACTATCTGCGGCTCCATCGAACCTGATACGTCGGCAGCCGGAGGTTCGGCCGCATTATCCTTGCTTGTCAGCCAGAAGCAGATGAGCGCAACGGCCAGAAGGAAAAATACTATGAACAAAACCGCAGCAAATTTGCCTTTTTTCATTATTGATTCAGTCCTTTCATTAGGAGTGATTACAATTATACAGCAAAAGGCGAAAAATGTCTACCATGGGCGGCGCGGACAGGTGTGAATTATGTTTCTTAAGGGGCGGCGCGGGTGGAACGCGGCACGCCATATTTTGGCATGCCGGTGCATTCTGCCCACAATATACAGATGGCACATGATGAAACGACCGATCTTTTGTCAAAAATGTCTCATTTGGTTGACAAGTTGTGGCAGTTGGTGTAAAATCTTAAAAAACATAAGATATTCGTTGGACTGCGGCCTGACGGTTCTATTGCAGCATGTTTCCGGTAAGAAGCGACCGGTTGAAGGGAGCTGATTCACATCGACGTGATTGAGGAGACTACGGTAGAGAGTTATACTCCTGCCGCGGTGATTCTTCCTTATGAGGTAACAGGAGAATACTATGTGGAGGAGCGCTGGGCGAGCTTGACGCTAAGCCGGTATACTCCTTTTTTAAGCGCTTTTTTGATATAGTGCTTTCGCTTTTCGCACTTATCGTGCTGCTTATCCCGATGCTTATCATAGCGGTCATTGTAAAGCTGACCTCGCCAGGAAGCGTCCTGTATAAGCAGGAGCGGCTCGGCAAGGACGGCGTGAGCTTTGAGATAATAAAGTTCCGTTCGATGTACGCCGACGCTGAGAATAACGGCGCGAAGTGGTCCGACGGCGAGAACGACGAGCGGATAACCCCGTTCGGCAAGTTCCTGCAGCGTACCAGAATGGACGAGCTGCCTCAGTTCGCGCAGATACTGACCGGTAAGATGAGCCTTGTCGGCCCGCGACCGGAGCGCGAATGCTTCTACGAAAAGTTCGAGACCTACATACACGGCTTCAGCGAGCGTCTGAAGGTCAAGCCGGGACTCACAGGGCTGGCGCAGGTCCCCGGCGGTTACGATCTGCGGCCGGAGGAGAAGGTAGTGTACGATATCGAGTACATAAAGAAGCGCTCGCTTTGGCTCGACCTGAAATGCATACTGCTCACAGTGCGCATAATCTTTTCTCATAATGGAGCAAGATAAATGACGGACAGCACCATCCGGTGTGTCATATAATAAAACCTGAACTTAGAGTTCAGGTTTTATTTTTGGGTGAATTATACTATCAAGTGCAACAGTAAAAAAAGAAAAGAAGTTCATACGAATCTCTGGTAGAATGTAATTACCACAAAAACAAAAAACCAAAAGGAGATCCGTATATAGCCGTAAAGAAGCCGGACACTGGGAAGCGGACACGGTAGTAAGCGGTCAGGGAAAAAGCAAGGCTTGCTTTGCAACCTTGGCAGAGCGCAAGACACGGTTTTATATAGCGGTCAAAATGCCCGACCGAAGAGCCGAGACCATGGA
>URGI01000045.1 GCA_900547315.1 uncultured Eubacteriales bacterium
TCACGGCGCGGCTCTGACATGCCACCGGCATGTCATTCACTACCGCGCCGCCGCTTCGCTACCCTAAAAGGGGCAGCGCTTCGCGGCATAAAATTCAAATTCTGCGCGGATTTGATTCTGGCAACAATAACAATTATTCTGCGGCGTGACCGCATGGAGGATCTACATGGACAACTTCAATTCAGGGCTTTACATCCCCGGCGACGGGCTTTTCGTTTTCGCGGCGGCCTCGGCCAAGCTGCTGCGCCCTGACGGCGAATGCTCCGGCCGCGACGAGGCCGCGCTGCTCCGCCGCAGCATGGCCGCGATCCGGCGCTGCCACAGCCTCATTTCACGCCGCTACGGCGCGAAAAGCTCCGTCCCCGCCGCGTTCGAATGGATCATGGACAACTTCTACATCATCGAACGCGAGGGAGCAAGCGCGTCGGCGGCACTCCGCCGCGCGCGAAGGCTGCGTGCCGCGGACGGCGGGAGCATGATCGGCGAGCTTTGCCGTGCGCTGGTGCGCTCCGGCAGGGGCGAAGTGACCGAGGCGCGCTGCCTCGAATTCCTGCGCGGGTTCCAATCCGTCACGTCGCTGCGCCGCGCCGAGCTGTACCTCTTCCCCGCCGCGCTCCGTGCCGCGCTGATCCACAGTGTCGCTGCGGTCTGCCGCGCGATGGAGTTTGCCGACGGCAGCGACGAATACGCCCCTGCGCTCGAAGCTTTATTCGGCGCGCTGCGGCTGTTCGCGGTGCTCGACCTCGAAAATCTCCTCGACAGCGCCGACATGACCGCCGAGGCGCTGCGCGCAGACCCCGACGGCGTATTCCAGCTCATGGACAGCGCGTCGCGCGGGGAGTATCTGCGGCGCATCGAACATCTGAGCCACCGCGAGAGCGTGGAGGAGCACATATACGCGCGCAGGCTCGTCAAGAAAGCCCGCGCCGAGGGGCGTCACGCCGGGTTCTATCTCTTCCCCGAGCCGAAGCCGTCACGCGGGCGCGGGTATATCGCGGCGAATCTGCTGCTGACGCTGTTCATCTCGCTGTGGCTCGCGTTCCGCGTGGGAAGCGCGGCGGCGGGAATTCTCCTGCTGCTGCCGGTGTCAGAGCTGGTGAAGGGGCTTATCGACTTCGTCCTGCTTCGGCTGCTCCCCGCGCGGCGGATGCTGCGGATGGACGCGGAGCGCGGGGTGCCGCCCGAGGGGCGGAGCATATGCGTTGTGTCGGCGCTGCTGACCGACGCCGAGAGCGCGCGTGCCGCGGCGGCGGAGCTTGAGCGGCTACGGCTCGCCTGTCGCCGCGAGGGCGCGAACCTGATGTTCGGCGTGCTCGCCGATCTGCCCGCAGCAGACGCGCAGTCCGCGCCCGGCGACGAGGCGATAGTCTCGGCGGCCGCGGCGGAGATAAACGCGCTGAACGCGAAGTACGGCAGCGGGTTCTATCTGTTCACGCGTGAGCGTGAATTTGACGGCGAGCGCTGGAGCGGTCATGAGCGCAAGCGCGGCGCGCTGCTGGAGCTTGCGAAGCTACTGCTCGACCGTGAGTCGGCACTGCATGTGACGGGCGACCGCGATTTTCTCGCGGCGACGAAGTATATAATCACGCTCGACAGCGACACGCGCATATATCCGGGCGCGGCGGGCGAACTGATCGCCGCGATGCTGCATCCGCTCAACCGCGCGAAGATCGACCCGAAGCGCCGCGTGGTAGTCTCGGGCTACGGCGTGATCCAGCCGCGCATAACGACGGAGCTTGCGAGCGCCGCGGCGACCGATTTCTCGCTCATTTTCTCCGGCGGCGGAGGCAGCGACCCCTACGGCACGGTCTGCGGCGAGCTGTATATGGACGCGTTCGACTGCGGCGGCTTCGCGGGCAAGGGCATCATCGACGCGCACGCCCTGCTGGAATGCACCGGCGAGCGATTCCCCGACGGGCGCATCCTCAGCCACGACGCACTTGAAGGCGCGTTCCTGCGCGGCGGGTACATGGGCGACGCGGAGTTTGTCGACAGTTTTCCGGCAAAGCCGCTGTCATACTACAAGCGGCTGCACCGCTGGGTGCGCGGCGACTGGCAGAACGCGCCGTGGCTGTTTGCGGCGGGGCGCGCGCTGCGGGATATCGACCGCTGGCGGCTGTTCGATTCGCTGCGGCGCTCGCTCGTGCCGCCGATGACGGTGCTGGCGATAGCGCTGGGCTTATTCCTGCCGGGGCGGGGGCTCGCGGCGGCGGGCTGGGCGGCGCTGCTCGCGCTGCTGAGCCGGCTGACTATATCGCTGACCGAGTGGAGTCGGAACGAGCCGAAGCACCGCCACGCGCGCATACTCAGCGGTGTCGGCGGGGCGCTGGTCGAATGCTTCATACGCCTGTGGCTGCTGCCGTACGAGGCGTGGGTCTGCGCATCGGCGATATGCACGGCGCTCTGGCGGATGCTCGTGACTGGCCGTGGGCTGATGCAGTGGCAGACCGCCGCGCAGAGCGACCGCGAGGGTGCGGGGCTTTGGCAGTACCTTATAAAAATGTGGCCGGTCGTCGCCCTTGGGGCGACGCTGCTGGCCTTTTCGCCGGTGATAATCGGCAAGTCCGCTGGGCTTATGTGGCTGCTGTCCCCTGCAGCGCTCGCCGCGCTCGCGCTCCCGGCCTACCGCAGCGATGACATCACCGATGCCGACCGCGAATATATACGCGCGGCGGCGGCCGGATCATGGCGCTATCTGCAGGATTTCTCCACGGCGGAGGACAATTTCCTGCCGCCGGATAATTTTCAGGAGCAGCCCCCCGTAGGCACGGCGCACCGCACATCGCCGACGAACATCGGCTTTGCGATGGCGGCGGCGGTCGCGGCCTGCGACATGGATATAATCACGCGTGAGGACGCGGCTGGGTACATCTCCCGCGTCGCCGTGACGCTTGAAAAAATGCCGCGCTTCATGGGGCACTGGTACAACTGGTACGACACGCGCACGCTCCTGCCGCTGACTCCGGCATTCATCTCCACCGTTGACAGCGGGAACCTGCTTGCGGGGCTTATCGCCTGCATCGGCGCGCTGCGCGAATGGGGCATGGACGCGGATGCGGACAGGCTCGCGGCGCTCGCCGCGCCCATGGACTTCGCCCCGCTCTACGACGCGCGGCGCGGCCTGTTCTATATCTGCTACGACTGCGCGAACGACCGCCCCGCGGGTGGGTGGTATGACCTGATGGCGAGCGAGGCAATGCTGACAAGCTATATCGCCGTTGCGAAGGGCGATGTGCCGGTGAAGCACTGGCGGCGGCTGAGCCGCGGTCAGCTTCAGAAGGACGGCTACTGCGGGCTTGCGAGCTGGACGGGGACAATGTTTGAATACCTGATGCCGGAGCTGTTCCTGCCGCTGTACCGCGACAGCCTGCTGTACGAAAGCGGCAAATTCTGCCTCTATGCACAGAAGCGCCGCCGCTTCGCGGGCAAGCCGTGGGGCATGTCCGAGAGCGCGTATTATTCGCTCGACCCGGCGCTCAGCTACCGCTACAAGGCGCACGGTTGCCCGGCGCTCGCGCTCAAGCGCGGTCAGGACGCGGACATGGTCATCTCGCCGTACAGCAGCTTTCTCGCGCTGGTGCTTGAGCTGGAGGACGCGGCAAAGAACCTGCGGCGGCTGGAGCGCTTCGGCGCGTTCGGGCGCTGGGGCTTCATCGAGGCGCTGGACTTCACGCCGGGGCGCTGCCGCCGTGACGACGGCGAAAAGGTGCGCTGCTACATGGCGCATCACGCAGGCATGAGCGTTATCGCGGCGGCAAACGCGGTCTGCGGCGGCAGCATACAGCGCCGCTTCATGGCCGACGGCGCGATGGCGGCGTATTCGCTGCTGCTGAAGGAGCGCGTACCGGACGACTCGACCGTCATCCGCCGCGACAGCAGCGACTCACCGGAGCGCCCGCCGCGGCGAGGCGACGCGCATTGGCAGCTTCGCGGCGAGGACGGCGCGGAGAGCTTCACCGCGCTGTCAAACGGCGTATACAACCTGCTCTTCTCATCGAAAAACGCCTCCCGCGCGGTCTGCGGCAGCGTGTGCGTCTACGATTTTCCGGGCATCCGGATATCGCTGCACGGCACGGACGCGGATGCCGCGCCGTGGGACGGATTATGGGAGTTGGGCGAGGAGCATGGCCGCGCAAGCTTTGAGCGCGGTGGCCTGAGTGTCTCCGCCGGCTGCTTCGTCGCCGCTGGGGAATACGGTGAGGTGCGCGACGCGACGCTGCGCGCGGATCGCGCCATGCGCGGCGAGCTGGTCTTCAGCTTTACGCCGATACTCGCGCCTTTATCAGATTATGTAAACCATATCGCCTTTTGGAAGCTCGGCATTTTCGCCGAGCGCGAGGGGAACGCGCTGATACTGCGGCGCTGCCGCCGCGGCTCTCTGCCGGAAAAATGGCTCTGTGTTGCTCTAAGCGAGGACGCAGAGCTGAGCGCGGGCGGCGCCGCTCTCCCCGGCTGGCTTTCCGCGCCTGAGGTCAGCGCGAAAATAAAATTTTCGCTCGCGCCGGACGCCGCGAAGACCGTCCGTCTCACGCTCTGCCTCGCCGGCTCGCGCACGGAAGCGCTTGACGGCGCGCTGCGTCTGCTGGCTGCCGGCGAGCTTGACCGCGGCAGCATGTGCTCCGCCTCGGCGGCGCTCACTGGCATGAGCGGCGATGAGACCGGGGCGGCCATGGCGATGCTCCCGGCACTGATAGAAAATCCGCTGCACGAGGCCGCGCCGCGCCGCGAGCTGTGGCGCTACGGCATATCCGGCGATCTGCCGCTGATATGCTGCGAGGGGCGCGCGCAGGAGGCGGAGCCGCTGCTGCGGCAGTTCTGTCTGCTGAAAAGCTGCGGCGTTGACGCTGACCTCGTATATCTCAGCCCTGAGCACGGCGAATATCAGCAGCCGCTGCTCCGGCGCATCGAACGGCTGCTCGCTGAATACTCGCTTGAAGCGCTCATCGGCGCACGTGGCGGCGTGCACTTCGCGCCGCTCGACGCGCTCGGCACGATATCATCCCGCGCGGCGGTGATGATCGGGCAGGCAAAGCCAGAGCGCACTCCCCTGCCCGCACCTGAGCTGAGCGCGCCGCGTGTTCCGGAAGCCGTACCGGAAACATTCCGGAACGACATGGCATTCGGCTTCGCCGGGCTTCCGGGGCGCTGCTGGCAGAACATTCTCACCAACGGCAGCTTTGGCTGGATCGCCGCCGACTGCGGCATGGGTGGAATGTGGTACAAAAACGCGCGCGAAATGCGCATAAACCACCCCGCCGGGGACATCCGCACCACATCTGGGACAGAGCGGATATGGCTCGAAGCGGACGGGCGGCGCGTCAGCATCTTCGGCGCGAACGACGGCTGCGCCTGCACCGTCGAATATGCTCCGGGCACGGCGCGCTGGGAAAAGCGCATCGCCGGACGCAGCATTACGACCACCGGCTTCATCCCCCACGGCATCGACGCGCGCGTCCTGATAATCGAGGGAGCGGCGGGACTGCCGCTGACATGGTCGCTTGAGCTGTGTATGGGCGCGGCAGACGGCTCGTCGGTCGTATGCGGGAGCGAAAACGGCGTGTTCACCGCGGAGAATCCGGAGAGCTACTACGCCGGCATTGTTTTCCGCGCCGCGGCAAATGTCAGCGCGCGCATCGGCATGGACTTTTCACCCGCCGGAATGTGCATGGTACTCAACTGTCCGGAGACGCTGGTGCTGGCCTGCGGATGCTGCGAGGCAGAGTCTCTTTTAGAATTATGTAAACCAGTCGCCGCACGAGCTGCGCTCAGATCGGTGCGCAGCTACTGGGACGCGCTGCTCGGCCGCTTCTCCGTGCGCGGCGCTGGCGCGGCGCTCGACCGCTATCTCAGCGGCTGGGGCGCGTATCAGGCCATCGCCTGCCGCCTTGAGGGGCGCAGCAGCCTCTACCAGAGCGGCGGTGCGATCGGCTTCCGCGATCAGCTTCAGGACAGCGTGAATCTGCTGCTTATCAGCCCCGTTTATGCGCGCGAGCGCATCCTCGACGCCTGCCGTCACCAGTATATCGAGGGCGACGTCATGCACTGGTGGCACCCTCACCCGGATGGCGACAAGGGCGTCCGCACCCGCTGCTCCGACGATCTGCTGTGGCTGGTCTGGGCGCTGTGCGAATATGTCGAAGCTACCGGCGATACGGATATATGCGAGCTCGAAGAATATTATGTAAACTCGACGCTCCTCGACGCGGCGGAGCGCGACAGATACGAGACGCCGGAGCCGTCCGGACAGAAGGCCAGCGTACTCGACCACGCGAAGTCCGCGCTTGAATGCTGCATCGCGCGCGGCTTCGGCGAACACGGCCTGCCGCTTATGGGCAGCGGCGACTGGAACGACGGACTGGACGACAGCGGCGGCGAAAGTCTGTGGCTCGGATGGTTCTTCGCCCACTGCGCAAATCGCTTCGCCGCGTTGCTTGATAAGTTATGTAAACCAAATGCCTCACGCTACGCGGAATTTGCGCGCAAGACGGCGAGCGCCGCAGACGAGGGCTGGAACGGGCAGTGGTACCTGCGCGGATATCTGGCCGACGGCGGCGCGATGGGCGGCGTGGAGCGCATCGACTCCATCGCGCAGAGCTGGGCGGCGCTGTCCGGCATGGCGGACGCCGCGCGGGCGCGGACGGCGGTTGAGTCAGTATTATGTAAACTAGTTGACGCTGAGCACGGCCTTGTCCGACTGTTCACGCCGCCGTATTCGCCAGACGAACGCTACCCCGGCTATATCTCAAGCTACGGCGAGGGCTTCCGCGAAAACGGCGGTCAGTACACGCACGGCGCAGTATGGCTTGCGATGAGCTGCTATGTCTTCGGCCTGCCCGACTCCGGACGGCAGCTGCTGGAGATGATCCTGCCAGAAAACCTCGATCCGGCGCGCTATCAGGCGGAGCCGTTCGTCCTCGCAGCCGACGTGTATTCCGCCACGGGGCACGAAGGTGAGGCGGGCTGGAGCTGGTACACCGGCTCCGCAGGCTGGTATCTGCGCGCCGCGGCGGAATGTATGCTGGGGCTGCGTCTGCGCAGGGGCAGGCTGTATATCGATCCGCCCGCAAACGCGCCGCACTGCCGCATACGCTGGGTCGATTTTCACGGCGCGGCGCACGACATCGAATACACCGGCCGCGGCGTGCTCACCGACAGCAAACCGTACGACGGCGGCGGGATAGGCTGAGAAAAAACACTACCACTTTTTTCAGCGCCGTGATATAATATTTATAATAGTATAAAATTGCGAACGGAGGCGTTTTATGGAGATAAAGAGAAGCGAAATAATGCCCGGCGTGAATCTGGCGTACCTCTGGTCTGATAAATTCAAGACCTCGTGCATGAGCCTGACGCTGCTGACGCAGCTTCAGCGCGACACTGCCTCCATGAACGCGCTCATCCCGCTCGTTCTGCGCCGCGGCACGACCCGTTATCCGGACATGGAGGCCATCTCCGCGCGGCTGGACGAGCTGTACGGCACGGCGATAGAGCCGGTCGTCCGCCGAATAGGCGAGATACAGTGCCTCGGCTTCTACGCCAGCATACCGGAGGAGGAATATCTCCCTGGAAATAACGGCGTGCTCGAACAGGCGACGGCGCTGCTCGGCGAGCTGCTGCTCTCCCCCGCGACGCGCGGCGGGCTGCTGCTGCCGAAATATGTGGACAGCGAGCGCGAAAAGGCCGAGGACATCATCCGAAGCCGCGTCAACGACAAGCGCTCCTACTCCGTCACGCGGTGCATCGAAGAGATGTGCTGCTACGAGGATTTCGCCGTCGGCCGCTTCGGCAGCCTTGACGATATGCGCTCCGTGAACTATAAAAAGCTCACCAAGCAGTACCGCGCGCTTCTGCAGACCGCGCCCATCGAGATATTCTACTGCGGCAAGGCGCCCGAAAAGCAGCTTGTCGCCGCCCTGCGCGACGCGCTGGCGACACTGCCGCGAGGCGATCTGGATTACGACATCGGCACCGACGTGCGCATGAACTCCGTCGAGGCGGAGCCGCGCTACGTTGAGGAGGAGCTGGACGTGACTCAGGGCAAGCTCGTCATGGGCTGGCGTCTCGGCGAGTGCATGGACGAGCCGGATTACCCCTCGCTCTATGTGTTCAACTCCGTGTTCGGCTCTGGCGCAACGTCAAAGCTGTTTGTAAACGTGCGCGAAAAGCTCAGTCTCTGCTACTACGCAAGCTCCATGCTCGATCTGCACAAGGGGCTGATGCTCGTCGCCTCCGGCATAGAATTTGAAAATTTCGCCGCCGCGCGGGACGAGATATTCGCCCAGCTCGACTCGGTAAAGCGCGGCGACATCACGGACGAGGAGCTTGAAGCCGCGCGCTCCTGCGTCGCCTCCGATCTGCGCTCTCTGACCGACAGTCAGGGCGAGCTGGAGGGCTTCTATCTCTCGCTCGCGCTCGACGGGCTCGACTGCAGCCCGCTTGAGCTTGCGGAGCTGTGCGAGGAAGTCACGAAGCAGGACGTCATAGACGTCGCCAACAGCGTTGAATGCGACATGATCTATTTCTTGAAGGGCAGCGGCTCCGATGAGGATGAGGATGAGGATGAGGATGACGATGCAGAGGCATGATTACCCGAATATAGGCGAAACGCTGTACAGCGCCGAGCTTCCGAACGGACTCCGGCTCCGCGTCGTCCCGAAGAAGGGCTTTGCGACCTTCTACGCCGCCTTCGCCGCGAATTACGGCGGAGCCGACCGGCACTTTGAGCTGGACGGCGAGGCCATCGACACCCCGGCGGGCGTGGCGCATTTTCTTGAGCACAAGATGTTCGACCTGCCGGACGGCGACAGCGCGATGAATCTTCTCTCCGCAAACGGCGCGGAGCCAAACGCTTTCACCTCCAGCGACATGACCTGCTACTATTTTCAGTGCACAAAATCCTTTGAGGAAAACCTGCGCCTGCTGCTGCATTTTGTCTCCACCCCGTATTTCACGCCGGAGACGGTGCAGAAGGAGCAGGGCATAATCGCGCAGGAAATCCTCATGGGCGAGGATAACCCCGGCATGGCGATATACTATCAGCTTCTCCGCCAGCTCTACGCGCGTCATCCGATACGTGACCGCGTCGCGGGGACGGTGGAGAGTATTTCCGGCATCACGGACAAGACCCTGTACGACTGCCACCGCGCGTTCTACGCGCCGTCGAATATGGCGCTGTGTGTCGAGGGCGACGTTGACCCCGAAAGGATATACGCCATCGCGCTCGAAGCCCTGCCGCAGGAGCGGATGCCCGTCCCGCACGCGGACTACGGCGAAGCGGAGAATCTGCTGCCCGCGGAGTGCTTTGCCAGCCGCGAGATGCCCGTCTCTGCGCCGCAGTTCCTGATCGGCGTGAAAATCGCTCCCGCCCAGCGCGGCAGCGAAAATCTGCGTCAGCGGCTGGTCGCGCAGCTCGCGCTGCGTCTTCTGGCGGGCGGCTCATCGCCGTTCTACTCCAGGCTTTACGCCGAGGGTCTGCTCTGCCGCGACTTTGACTATGAGGTCGATTTCGCCGCCGGTACCGGAACGGTCATCTTCGGCGGAGAGAGCCAGCAGCCGGAGCGTGTGCTGGAGGAGCTCAAGGCCGAGGCCGCGCGGATATCCGCCGAGGGCTTCGAGCCGGAGCGCTTTGAACGCGCCAAGCGGGCATCCTTCGGCGCACGCCTGCGCGGATTCGAGGATTTCGACAATGTGTGCGTCTCGCTCGCGGGCGCGGCCTTTGACGGGTACGACGCGTTCGCGGCTCCCGCAGTTCTGAGCGAAGTCACCGCCGACGAGTGCGCCGCGTTCATCCGCGAAAATCTCGCTCCGGAGCGGCTTGCAATATCTATCATTACACCAGCGAGGAATTAATATTATGTCAACCATTCTTACAGCAGCCTTTC
Organism: uncultured Eubacteriales bacterium; assembly: GCA_900547315.1. Lineage (GTDB taxonomy): Bacteria > Bacillota > Clostridia > Oscillospirales > Oscillospiraceae > Limivicinus. The sequence continues at coordinate 9,882 of URGI01000045.1, forward strand.
AGACTATTCAGCGGGATTCCGCCATCTGCTTCCCGATGCTCGGGAACCTTACCATCGATCCGCCGTCATACTTTACTGTGTTCGGCTTCAAGGTCTACTTCTACGGCGTCATCATAGCCCTGGGCTTCATCCTCGGCATAGTATGCTGCACGCGCATCTGCGCGCGCTTCGGCATCAAGGAAGACGACATGTACGACACCATCCTCGTCATTATCCCGACGGCGATAATCGGCGCACGGCTCTACTATGTGCTCTTTGAGCTTGACCGTTACCTTGCAAACCCCGCTGAGATATTTGCCCTGCGTGACGGCGGTCTCGCCATCTACGGCGGCGTCATCGCCTGCATCTTTGCGCTGTGGCTGGTCTGCCGCCACAAAAAGATCCCGCTGCCCGCTATGCTGGACGTTATTGTTTTCGGCCTGCTCATCGGGCAGATCATAGGCCGCTGGGGCAACTTCATGAACCGCGAGGCCTTCGGCGCGGAGACGGACGTGTTCTGCCGCATGGGGCTTATCAGCCCCGACGGGACGACCATATACGTTCACCCGACCTTCCTTTATGAAAGCCTGTGGAACCTCGTGTGCCTGATCTTTCTGGCGGTCTGGGTCAAGGCCGGAAAGCGCCGCTATGACGGGCAATGCATCCTTATCTACTTTTTCTGGTACGGTATAGGCCGCGCGTGGATAGAGGGTCTGCGCACCGACAGCCTGTACATAGGCAGTACCGGTATCCGCGTATCACAGGCGCTGTCAATGGCGCTTGCTTTGATATCATTCATTCTGCTTGTGGTCAACGCCCGCAGGCAGCATAAGCCTGAGGAGCTGTACGTCAACCGCGTCGCGGCCAGTGCAGCGGCCTCGGAGAGTCCGGCAGAAGAAACAGAATCCAACAAGGAGGAATAATTAAAATGGCAGATTACAAAGACATCATTTCCGGTACCATCAACTCGATAGTCGGCAAGGTGAAGGAAGTCGCCGAGAGCGGCGCCGTGCGCGACATCTATGAAAACGGCGCGAACCGCGCAAAGTCCTACGGCCGCATCGCAAAGCTCGCCCTTGAGCTTAACGGCGAGAACGAGGAGCTCAAGCGCGTGTACACCGAGATCGGCCGCCTGTACTACGAGCAGGCCAAGGACGCCCCGGAGGGCTTCTTTGCGCCGCTGTTCGCGCAGGCCGAAGAGATCTGCGGCCGCATCGCCGCCAAGGAGGACGAGATAAACGCCCTCAAGGCCGACATCGCCGCGGCGACCGGCTGTGACGAGGCGGACATCGACGTCGAGATCGGCGAGTTTGACGATTTTGACAACATCGTCGACGCAACCGAGGACGACGGCAAGAACGAGTAAACCTGAAATAAGCTCCGCTTCTGCGGAGCTTATTTTGAAATTATATTAAATGAAATGATATACACATGCAAATACGCCTCCCCGCTCGGCTCGATCACGCTCGCCGGAGACGACGCTGAGCTGACCGGACTGTGGTTCGACGGACAGCGGTATTTCGGCAGCACCCTGCCCGCCGACGCGAAAGAGGGGCGCTCCCCTGTCTTTGACGAAGCGCGGCGCTGGCTAGACATTTATTTTTCCGGACGGCAGCCGGACTTCACCCCGCCGCTGCGCTATGGCTCCACGCCGTTTCGCAGGATCGTCTGCGGCATAATGCTCTCCATCCCGTATGGGCAGACGATGACCTACAGCGAGATCGCACGGCGCGCCGCGGCGGAGCTTGGGCGCGGGTCGATGTCGGCGCAGGCTGTAGGCGGCGCGGTCGGGCATAACCCGATATCCATTATCATCCCCTGCCACAGAGTCACCGGCACAAACGGAAGCCTGACCGGATACGCAGGCGGCATCGACCGCAAAGTGCGGCTGCTGGAGCTTGAGGGCACAGACATGAGCGGCCTTTTCGTCCCCGCGAAAGGCACAGCACTATGAGAGAAAAACATATGATAGTTTCGGAAGCAATTGAAAAAATGATCGCCTTCTACAAAGGCAGCATACGCGACATCGATCATTTCATCAAGGTCTGGTCATACGCCAAGACTATCGGCGAGCTTGAGGGGCTGGACGCCCACACGCAGGAGGTTCTGGAGCTGGCCGCCGTAATACACGACATTGCCTGCCCACTCTGCCGCGAGAAATACGGCAAAGCGCTCGGAAAGCTTCAGGAGCAGGAGAGTCCCCCGCTGGTGGCCGAATTCTTCGATGGGCTGCCCGTCTCAAAAGAGGATGTGGAGCGCATATCGTGGCTCGCGGCGCATCATCACACCTATACGGATGTGGACGGGCTTGACCATAGAATTCTGCTCGAAGCGGATTACATAGTCAACGCGGCGGAAAACGCTTTTCCCCGCAGCTCAACCGAGAGCGCAAAGAAAACCGTTTTCAGAACCGCATCCGGAATACGCCTGCTCGACTCCATATTTTATAACTGAAGCAGCATGAATATAGAACTATTTTGGAAAGCCGTTCTTGCCCAAAACGAAAGGGAAATTAGAAAATACTTTCATGCGGACGCCTATGTAAATTGGCATTGCAGCAACGAGCATTTTACGGTAGATGAATATATTATTGCGAATTGTGAGTACCCAGGAGAATGGGATGGTATCGTTGAGAGAGTCGAAATTGTAAATGATTTAATTATTACAGTTGTTCGTATCTATCCCAAAGATAAAAGCACTTCTTTCCATGTGACTTCGTTTATCCAAACAGAAAACGATAAAATTACAGCAATGGACGAATACTATGCCGATGACGGGATTGCACCGCAATGGAGATTGGATAAACACATTGGAACAGCTATCAAATAACTCCCTGTTTGCAGAAATGAGGAAGTTTGATTTTCTTAAAGCCGCAAAGTATTTCTGCAGGGACAGCAGCGCGGAAGAAACTGTACAGGTCACACAGTCCCGCGCGGATATTTATCTCGCCGAGAGGTACAATTAACCGGCCTTGGCCGCAAAAATTCCCATGCAATTAATTGCATGGGAGTTTTCATTGTATTACGCTTTTCTCAGCCGATAGACGTGTATCGCAAGGCCGATCACAAGGCCGAGCGCCGCGGGGCACAGCCAGCCGAGTCCCTGTCCGGCCAGCGGCAGCAGCTTCTCCGCCACGGCCTTGATCTCCTCGCCGTGCAGCGCGCTCCAGAGTCCTTTCGGCAGGGCGGCAAACATGTCGTAGATTGCGGCAATTGCCGTGAAGGTTATCGTCCAGCGGAACACGACCGGGTCGTTTTTGAACAGTTTTCCGCAGAGCGTCAGCACGATCAGCATTATAGCGATGGGGTGCAGCAGCATCAGCACGGGGACGGAATACTTGATAATCGCGTCAAGGCCGAGGTTTGCGAAAACAAAGGACACGGCGCTGAACGTTATCGCCCACGCCTTATACGACGGCCCCTTCTCGAACAGCGCGCTGAAGGTCTCGGCGCAGCCGGTTATGAGTCCGACCGCCGTCTTGAGGCAGGCAAGCGTGACAGTCGCGGCGAGGACGATAAGGCCGATATTTCCGAGGTAATACCGCGCTATCTGCGCGAAAGCAACTCCGCCGTTTGCCGCGGCGGGCAATGCGCCCCGGCTCTGCGCACCGACGATGGCGACGGCAACGTATATCAGCGCCATGAGCAGGCAGCTCATCACGCCCGCGCGCACCGTGCTGCCGGCTATCGCGCCCGGCTCCTGCACGCCGAGGTCGCGTATGACCTGAACGACGATGATGCCGAAAGCGAGGCTTGCCAGCGCGTCCATGGTGTTATAGCCCTCAAGGAAGCCGGTGAAAAACGGCTGCGCCGCGTATTTCCCCTCAGGCACAACATCCGCGACGGCGGCGGTCGGGTGCAGCATGGCGGAAACTATGAGCACCGCCAGAAACAGCAGGAAGCAGGGGTTGAGCACCTTGCCTACCCACACGAGAATCTTTCCCGGCCTCAGCGCGAAAAACAGCACGGCGGCGAAGAACGCCAGTGAGAACAGCAGAAGATACAGCTTCGTGTTGCCCTGCGGCAGCACCTGCTCCAGCCCGACAGTGAACGACGTTGTAGCGCAGCGCGGAATTGCGAAGAAGGGGCCGATTGTCAAATACAGCAGGCAGGTGAAAACCAGAGAAAAGCCATGGCTCACCTTCAGCCCCATCTCATACAGCCCGCTCGAACGGCTTATGCCGAGCGCCGCCACGCCCATCAGCGGCATGCCAACGCCGGTTATCAGGAAGCCCACGGCCGCCTGCCAGATATTCCGCCCGGCCATCTGCCCCATGTATACGGGGAAAATCAGGTTCCCCGCGCCGAAGAACAGGCCGAACAGCATGCTTGCAACGTAAATATATTCTTTAGAGCTTAGTTTCTTTTTCATAGTCACCAATTAAAAATCAAAACGAAATATGCTTGAACAGCGCGACAAAGCAGAGCACCACCGCGATCGGCACATATACATAGCGCCCAACGCTGTACCACAGCGCGCCGCGGGTTCTGCCGCTGCCGGTGTTGACGGCGTCGAGCAGTTCATCTTTCTTCATCACATAGAACCACGACACCGCGCCGAGCGTCGCGCCGATGGGGATGATGTAGATCGACACCAGATCCATCCACGGCCCCCATTTGCCTATCGGCTCCATGCCGAGGCCAAAGCCGAGACACAGCAGGCCGAGAAGTATCAGCACGGCAGTACGGCTGAGCTTCGGGAAGCGGTTCAGGAGCGATTCCGCCACGGCTTCGAACATGTTCTGAAGCGAGCTGACGCCGGCAAATATCATGGCGATATACAGTATGACCGCGAACAGCCGTCCGAGCGGCACATCCTGCAATATAGTCGGCAGAGTCACGAACAGCAGGCTCGGCCCGGAGCCGACGTCAAGCCCGTAGGCAAAGCAGGCCGGGATGATGACCAGCGCCGCGACTATCGCCGCTATCGTATCAAACAGCGCGGTGTGCTGCGCGACGTCGACCACGTCCTCGTCCGCAGGCAGATACGCGCCGTAAACTATCATGCCGCTGCCGGTCACGGACAGTGAGAAGAACGCCTGTCCCATCGCCCATATCCAGATCATCGGATCCTTGAGCGCCTCCCAGCGCGGCGTGAGCATGAAGCGGTAGCCCTCGGCAACGCCCGGCAGGAACGCCACGCGCACCGCGAGCACAAGGAAGATGACGAAGAACAGCGGCATCATCACTTTGTTCGTCTTTTCGATGCTGTGCGCGCCGAGAAACAGAGTCAGCAGCGTACCGGCAACCACGATGATATGATACGGCACGACAGAGTACGGCTTCGACGAAAACTCGCCGAACCACGCCGCAGTGTCGGCGCTCATAAGCGTCCCGGCCAAGGAGTCGACCAGCGCCTTGAGAACGTAGGTGACTATCACGGCGTAGCCTATTGCGATGCACAGCGAGCCTGCCAGCGGCAGCCAGCCGAGCACGGCTCCGGCCTTGCCGCAGCCCTTGCCGCGCGTCGCCCACGCGCTTTTATATGTTCCCAGAGTGCCGGTGGCGGCTCTGCGCCCCATAGCGAATTCCGCCGGCAGCCCGACATAACTGAAAATGAACACGAACAGCAGATATATGAGCAGGAACGCCCCGCCGCCGTTGCTGCCCATTTTATTCGGGAAGCCCCAGACGTTCGCCATACCGACCGCCGAGCCGACGGATGCGAGGATGAAGCCCCAGCGGCTTGCGAAGCTCGATGTATTTTTCTTCATTTCTTCTCCCGTTGCTTTCTGTAAAATCCTTGCTATTTCCCTGTATTATGAAAATTCGCTGATTTCGTACGAAATCAGCGAATTTTGGTCCGAGTGACTAGATTCGAACTAGC
>URGI01000046.1 GCA_900547315.1 uncultured Eubacteriales bacterium
ATGACACTGGTGCAAATCGCCCCCGTCAAAATCAACCCATGGTCGGCACTCGCAAAGTCCGTCGGGAAGGCAATCAACGCTGATATTTCAAAGCGCCTCGACGAGATCGAAAAAAAGTTGGACTCACACATTAAAACGGACGATCAAGGCCGGGCCGATGACTGGCGGGCCGCGATCCTTCGCTTTAACAATGAGCTGCTTCGTCCGATCCGTCACACGAAAGAAGAATTCGTAGAGGTGCTTGGGTACATCGACAAGTACGAGTATTATTGCGAAAAGCACCCGGACTATCCAAACAGCCGCGCGGAAATCGCCATCGAGAACATTCGAGAGGTTTACAAGCGACGGCTGAAAAAACGGGACTTCCTTCAGGACGAGAATAAGGAGGTGGCGGGGCTGTGAGCAGGTGGGACATCGGCCTTTCCGAGCAGATTAAGGCCTGCAAAGAAGCAGAACCGTTTACTGATATTTCGGAAGAGGGGGCGGGGGGTAACGCTGAAAAAGACCCCCCGTCTTCTTCCGAGAAGAAAAAGAGGCTGACCATGATGAAAGGCATCGTTTGGGTCTGTCTTCTCAATGGACTCGCATGGGTATGGTGCAGCTATATCCTCGCGGGACTCGGACGGGAGCAGATCGCGGAGAGCCTTTCGCAAGTGGCGCTCAAGGAGATCATTGGCGTGGTGCTGGTTTACGGGATCAAGTCGCTGGTCGAAAATCTCAGCAAAAACAACAACTGGCCCGATAAGAGTAACTCTACTCCGCCGGACGGCGTGGGCTGATAGGAGGAAAAGGATATGGAAGAGGTATTGAACCTGTCTGTCATTATCAGCATCATCGGCGTGCTGGTGGTGCTGACAAACATCGTTGTGCAGGTGCTGAAGAAGGTCACCTGGGATAAGCTGCCGACGAATGCTCTGGCGATGATCGTTTCGCTGGTGCTGACGCTGGGCGCTTTCTTTGCATATTGTTCCATCAAGGGCATCACCGTGGTATGGTATATGATCTTTGCCGCGGTGGTTCTGGCGTTCATGGTGGCGTATGCGGCAATGTTTGGTTTTGATAAGCTGAAAGAAGCCCTCGGGCAGATCCGCAAACAGTAATTAAAGGCCCTAAAAGGTGTAGGAGAGTCGGTTACTTCTTGACTACTCCTACACCTTAGGGGTAAAATGGGCTTGAATACGGGAGTTTATGCTTTTTACCATAAAACTTGTGAACAATTCTACCGCAACTTTGGACTATATGAGAAAAGTCCGAACAGTTTTCTGCCCGGACTTCCTCGCTCAATCATAAATCAATTCCGCTTTCACAATCTCCTCTGCCTGTGCCTTGCAAGCGTTCATCTGCCGCACCCATTCCATTTGGTTTTCAGCTTTCAGTTGCTCGGTCACGCCATACTGCTTTGCCAGCTCCGGCACGATCAGCTCCATGCGGTTTCGTGCCGCTTCGTCAATCTTAGCGCAATACTGTCTTACGTACACCCAGCTATCCGGAGGGATTTTGCTTTATCCGATATCAGTCACGGTGCCGATAAACACGGGCGTCATAGTCTCGCAGTCGAGGATCATATACAGGAACGGGCGGTTCAGCGTGACATACTTTATCTCTTCTATAAACGCGCTGCCGCAGGCGGCCTCGACCGCCGTCGCGGCTCCGGCCTTCGTCCCCTGCTCGTTCACGGAGACATGGCACTTATGCAGCACCCGACTGACATAGAGCGGCATACCGTCATAGCTGCCGATGCCGCTGAGGTCGGCGGAATCCGGGTCGAAAAGCTCGGTCACGCCGAGCGCCCTCAGCACGTCCGAAAGCTCCGCGCTGTAAGAGCTGTCAAACTTCGGCAGGCTCGCAATCACCGTCGTGCTCTGCGCTCCGGTCAGCATCGCGCGCAGACTCTCGCCGCTGAGGCCGGCGATGTATTCGTCAAGCCCGACTCCTCTTTCCGGAAGCAGCGCGGCAAAGGCGTAACGCCCGCCCTGATAATATTTGATGAAGCCTGCGGCGCTGCCGTCGGAGATATATGTGTGCTCCTCGGAATCCATGAAATCGGCTATCCTGTCCTCGCCCGCGGCGTTGGTGAAGCTCCCCTGCTCGACCTGATCGGAGGTGTACACCGTTTGCCACTTCGCGTCAAAGGCGACGGCGTTTATCAGGTACAGCATCGCGTCATCGGGGATCTTGTCCAGTATCCGGTCTATCATCCCGCCGGTGTTCTTCTTCACCCACGAATTGATGCTGTCGAGCGTCCCGCCGTCGAACGGTGCGGTGAACACGGCGCTGTCGTAATATCCGGCGTTCTTCTCAATGAACGCGTCGTTTATCTTCAGCTTGTCGTCGTCCCGCAGCCACATGGAGCAGGCCGAGCTAAGCTTGCTGCCCTCGCTGTCATCCAGCGTCGCCAGAAACGCCGCCATATACGCGTTCAGCTCGTCCGCGCTCATGCCGAACAGGTCTTCAAGCTGGCTGAGGGTTTCGCCCTCGGCGCCGTTGGCGGTCATGGCCAGCGCGCAGAGTATAGAGGTCGGGGAAATCAGCGTGTCGCCGTCGGATGGGCAGCTTTTCAGCAGGCGCAGCGCCAGCTCCGTGACCGCCGTGTTCGCCTCCTCCGTCAGCGCGGCGGGGTCGGCGGCGATCTTATCGGTGTTTTTGGCCGTGATCTCGCTCACGGCGGGGCTTCCGCAGCCGCCAAGCAGCATCGCCATGGCCAGCAGCAGGCATATCGAAACATAAAACATGCTTTTCATCTCGTGCTCCTTTCATTCGATCTGCTTTTTTGACGCACGCCGCGGGAAAAGGTTCCCATAAAAATATCGTGAGAGATATTAAAACCTCTCACGATATGTAATATCAATGTCTTCCCCTGTATCCGCCGTGGCGTCCGCGGCGATTGCGGCGTCCGGCGTCGGATATCAGCTTCACCACGACAAGGATGACTATCATCGCGACGATGCCGATGATTATATACTTGAACATGCCCTCGGTGAGCTGTATGCCCTTGCCCGTATACTCGACCTCGCGGCTGCCGGTATATCCGCAGACGCGGCATGTCCCGCGCTCCTCGCCCGGCTGATCCTTCTTCGCCGCGCGCACCAGCGTCCACTGCATGTCATGCGCCTCGATGTCCGACTTTTCCCCGCAGGCGCAGAGCTGCCAGTGACCGTTTTCGTCATATTCCCAAGCCCCGGTGAACATATGCTCATGGTTTTCTACCGGTATCGGGCTTGGCATAATATCCTCCAACATGGCGCTCGGCGTGGGCGAGGGCAGCGGCGTAGGTGACGGGGACGGGGTCGCTTTTGCGGGGTCGGCCTTCACGGTTATGACCGCGCCGTAGCTCTCGCGGCCTCCGCCGGGATTGCTGAAATACGCCGCTATGCGCCAGCCGTTGAGTTCAAGCGGGATGTTATAGAGGTTCATCCTCGTCCCGCCGTCCGCGTCCGTCGTAAGGCCTGGGAACTTTTCGACCGCTTCCTCCATCGTATAGTACGACGTCGCGTCCGGATTATAGAGCCGCCAGTTTATCTTCTCGTAATACGCGCCGGATGCCGCGAAGGACGCGAAGCCGCCCTCGGTCACGGTCTCGGCCTCGGGGTGCTTGTAGATGTCAGGCGTCCAGATCGCGGGGGCATACTCGCGGCGCAGCGTCACGCTGCTGCCGTTCACGGTGTAGTCCACGGCGGAGTTATTCAGATACACACGCGCATCGGACGCGAGCGAATAGCCCTCGGCGAGCGAGACCACGATCTCGACTGTATAATTCTGCGTCCCGAAGGTGCCGCTGAACTGCGAGCCGGACGCGTCGTACCACACCAGGCTCTGCACGTAGCAGCCCTCGGTGCTGGAGCTGGCGGAAATGTTTCCGGCGGGCATATATGCTATCGGTGTTGTCGGCATGGCGACAAGCAGCTTGTCAAGAGTTACATCCGCGCTCGCGGCGGCAGGCAGCGCCAGACAGATGCAGGCGCACAGACACAGCGCGAGGAGGGCGGTGAGGCGGTTTTTCATGCTTCTACGCATGTGAATTCCTCCTTTGAATGGATTTTCCGATATTCATTATATAATTGCATATTTTGCGGGTCAAGGAATTTGTTGAAAAATACATAAATTTCTGGCCGATTTTATATTTTTCGTTTGCTATCCGCCGCAGTAATGCTATAATAAAGTGTTAAATTTTGAAATTGGAGTTGGTTACATGGCCACATGCTATATATTCGCCGCAGGAAGCTTCTACGGGCTGACCGAGTACCCGTCCGACGGCGACTTCGTCATCGCGGCGGACGCGGGGCTGAAGCACTGCACCGAGGCGTGGGTCGCGCCCGACCTGATTCTCGGCGACTTCGACTCCCTCGGCGAAGCGCCGGAGGGCGGGGACGTCCTTCATCTGCCCGTCGAGAAGGACGATACCGACACAATATACGCCATGCGCGTCGGGCTTGAGCGTGGCTATACCGATTTCGTCGTCTACGGCGGCACCGGCGGCAGCCGCGCCGACCACACGATCGCAAACCTTCAGGGGCTGCTGTTCCTCTCCTCGCACGGGGCGCACTGCCGCATGTACGGCGACGGCGTGGTCTGGAGCGTGCTGCACAATGAGACGATCTCCTTCCCCGCCGGCTGCGGCGGCACGCTGTCTCTGTTCTGCATGGACGGCGCTGCGCGCGGCGTGACCATCCGCGGGCTCAAATATGAGCTGGCGGACGCCGAGATACGCTCCGACTTCCCCATCGGCGTCAGCAATTCGTTCACGGGGGCGGCGGCGAGCATAGAGGTGCGGGACGGCACGCTGATAATGATACATGATATTTTCGGGTGAGACAATGATAGAATATAAGGCAGGAAAATGCGATATCGCCGTTATAGGTGCGGGGCACGCGGGTATCGAGGCCGCTCTCGCCGCCGCGCGGCTGGGGCTTGACACGATATGCTTCACTGTGAACATGGACAGCATCGGCAACATGCCCTGCAACCCCGCCATCGGCGGCACCGGCAAGGGGCATCTCGTCCGCGAGCTGGACGCTCTGGGCGGCGAGATGGCGCGCGCGGCGGACAAAGCCTGCATACAGTACCGTATGCTCAACCGCGGCAAGGGGCCGGCGGTGCACTCGCTGCGCGCGCAGGCCGACCGGCGGCGGTATCAGGAAGTGATGAAGCACACGCTCGAATTGCAGGAGAATCTCCGCGTCAAGCAGGCAGAGGTCATCGATATCGGCGTCGAGGACGGGCGCGTCCGCTCCGTCACGACGCACACGGGCGCGGTCTACGACTGCAAGGCCGTCATAATCGCGTCGGGCACATATCTAGACGGGCGCACGATAGTCGGCGAGGTTCTGCGCTCATCGGGGCCGGACGGTCTCGCCGCGGCCATCCCTCTGGCGGAGCGGCTGAGGGCGCTGGGGCTTAATATGCGCCGCTTCAAGACCGGCACGCCGCCGAGAGTGAACGCGCGCACCGTGGACTTTTCAAAGATGGAGCTTCAGCGGGGCGACGATGAGATCGAGCCGTTCTCGTTCTCGACGGTCGATGCGCCGCGCAACTCCGCCGTGTGCTACCTAACCTACACCAACGAGCGCACACACGAGATAATCCGCGCAAATCTCGACCGCAGCCCGATATATTCCGGCGTTATCGAGGGCATCGGCCCGCGCTACTGCCCCAGCATCGAGACAAAGGTGATGACCTTTGCCGACAAGCCGCGCCATCAGCTGTTCATCGAGCCGATGGGGCTGAACACCGAGGAGCTGTACATCCAGGGCTTCTCGTCCTCGATGCCCGAGGAGGTGCAGGTCGAGATGCTGCACAGCGTCGCCGGACTCGAGCACGCGGAGATGACGCGCTGCGCCTACGCGATAGAATACGACTGCATCGACCCGACAGAGCTTTATCCGACGCTGGAGACCAAGAAAATCTCCGGACTTTACGGCGCGGGGCAGTTCAACGGCTCCTCCGGCTATGAGGAGGCGGCGGTACAGGGCTTCGTTGCGGGAGTGAACGCGGCGCTGAAAATACTCGGCCGCGAGCCGATGATACTCCGCCGCAGCGACGGATACATCGGCACGCTCATAGACGATCTTGTGACCAAGGGCACGAACGAGCCGTACCGCATGATGACCTCGCGCAGCGAGTACCGCCTGCTGCACCGGCAGGACAACGCGGACAAGCGCCTTTCCGGCATCGGCCTGCGTATCGGGCTTGTCTCCGAGGAGCAGTACCGGCGCGTTCTCGACAAATACGCCGCCGTGGACGCGGAGCTGCGCCGCCTTGAAAAGACGCATATCGCCCCGAGCGACGGGATAAACGCGCTGCTCACGGCGCGCGGCACGGCTGAGATATCCACCGGCAGCTCGCTCGCTGATCTCATCCGCCGCCCGCAGATAAGCTACCGCGACCTCGCGGAATTTGACCCCGAGCGTCCGGAGCTTCCGCGCGCAGTGACGGAGCAGGCGGAGATAAGCCTCAAATACGAGGGCTACATCAAGCGACAGCTCAAGCAGGTCGAGGAATTCACGCGGATGGAGAGCCGCCCCCTGCCCGCCGACATCGACTACGACGCGATAAACGGCCTGCGGCTGGAGGCGCGCGAAAAGCTGAAAAAGATCCGGCCTGAGAATTTTGGGCAGGCGAGCCGCATTTCCGGCGTGTCCCCGGCCGACATTTCGGTGCTGATGATCTACATGGAGGGCGGAAGATGAGCAAGATCGTTCTCGGCTTTTCCGGCGGAGTGGACTCCACTGTATCCACCATGCTTCTGAAAAAGGCCGGACATGAGGTGTACGGCCTGTATATGGACAACGCCGACGAGGCCGCGCGGCAATGCGCGATAGACACGGCGGAGTTCATCGGCGTGCCGCTGACGGTGCTGGACGTCAAGGCCGAGCTTGAGCGCAATGTATGCCGTCCGTTCACGGAGGCGTATCTGCGCGGCGAAACGCCGAACCCCTGCATAATCTGCAACCCCAGCACAAAGTTCAAAAATCTGCTCGCCGAGGCCGACCGCGTCGGCGCGGAGCTTGTAGCCACCGGACACTACGCCCGCACGGAAAACGGCAGGCTCATGAAAGGCATGCCCGCCAATGATCAGAGCTACATGCTCTGCCGCTTAAGCCGCGAGCAGGTGCGCCGCACGGTGTTCCCGCTCGGCGGCTTCGAGAAAAAGCAGGTGCGCGCGCTGGCCGAGGAATTCGGCCTGCCGGTCGCGCACAAGCCGGACAGCATGGAGATATGCTTCATCCCCGACAAGGACTATATCGGCTGGATATCGCGCCGAGCGGAGCTGCCGCCGGCAGGAGATTTCATCTTCCGCGGCGAGGTCGTCGGGCGGCACGAGGGCATACACCGCTACACCGTAGGCCAGCGCCGCCCTGGGCTTATCGACGGGCGCAAGGTCTACATCTCCCGCATCAGCGCAGCGGATAACACTATCGAGCTTGCGCTGTGGGAGGATATGTTCAAAACCGAAGTCCGTGCCAGAGACTTCAACTGGCTCATCGACCGCCCCGCCGAGTCGTTCCGCGCGAACGTCCGCGTGCGGCACACGAAATGGGAGATGCCTCCCTGCACCGTATACCCTGAAGGAGACGGCGTGCGCATAATTTGCGACGAGCCGGTGCGCGCCCCCGCCGTGGGGCAGTCTGCCGTGCTTTATGACGGCGACTACGTCCTCGGCGGCGGATTTATATTCTAAGCGATCAGGTTAACTCATTGGAAAAGAATCTTACAAACGGCAGCGTACTGAAAAACATAGCCTATTTCTCGCTGCCATATCTGCTCTCATACTTTCTTCAGACGCTCTACGGTCTGGCCGACCTCTTCATAATCGGCCAGTTTGAAGGCGTCGCCAGCACGACCGCCGTGTCCATCGGCAGTCAGGTCATGCACATGCTGACGGTCATGATCGTCGGCCTCGCAATGGGCTCGACCGTGTGCATAGGTCAGGCCGTCGGCGCGGGGGACAAGAAGCATGCCTCGGCCGCCATCGGCAACACCGTTACGCTGTTCATGCTGCTGTCCGTCGTCATCACGGCGCTGCTTCTGGCGCTTGTCAGACCCATCGTCTCCGTGATGTCTACGCCGGCGGAGGCCGCCGACGGGACGCGGGCGTATCTCACGATCTGCTTCATCGGTATCCCGTTCATCACGGCATACAACATCATAAGCTCCATTTTCCGCGGCCTCGGCGACTCGAAAAGCCCGATGATATTCATCGCCGTGGCCTGCGCCGCGAACATCGCGCTTGACTACATATTCATCGGTGCCATGGGACTTGGCTCCGCGGGCGCGGCGCTCGGCACCACGCTGTCGCAGGCGATAAGCGTTGTGTTCTCGCTAGTTGTGATACTGCGCAGGAAGTCCGGCATCAGCCTTGAACGCCGCGACCTCCATCCCCAGCGCGACACGATGGGGCGGCTGCTGCGCATCGGCGTCCCCGTGGCGGCGCAGGACGGGCTGATCCAGATAGCTTTCATCGTCATCACCGTCATCGCCAACCGGCGCGGGCTTGACGCCGCGGCGGCGGTCGGCATCGTGGAGAAAATCATCTGCTTCGTGTTCCTTGTGCCGTCGTCGATGCTGTCAACGGTGTCGGCGCTCTGCGCGCAGAATATCGGCGCGGGGAAGCAGGCGCGCGCCGAGCAGACGCTGCGCTACGCGATAATCATCGCGGTGAGTTTCGGCATCATCATCGCGCTGCTGACGCAGTTCATCTCCGAACAGGCGGTCGGCCTGTTTACGCCGGACGCGATTGTCATCACGCTCGGCGGGCAGTATCTGCGCGGCTACATCTGGGACGCGCTCTTCGCCGGAATACACTTCTGCTTCAGCGGGTATTTCTGCGCCTGCGGCCGCTCCGAGATATCGTTTATCCACAACATCTCCGCAATCGCGCTCGTGCGCATACCGGGCGTGTACCTGACCTCGAAGCTCTTCCCTGACACGCTCTTCCCCATGGGACTTGCCACCGCCGCGGGTTCGCTGCTGTCGGTCATCATCTGCGTCATCGCTTTTGCGCTGCTCAAAAAGCATAGTGTTAAAAGCGCATAAAGTTTGCGCTGAATCCGGCACATTATATGTGCTTTTGACGATTTTATGATTTTGGCGTAAAAATCGTTGACAACGCGCGCCGACCGGTATAAAATCCACGTCATAAAAAGGCAACGACGTCTGATATCTTTCAGGCGTCGTCGCCTTTTTTGCATTTCAGAAAGAAACAGGAGATGATTTTATGACAGTGGAATTCTGGTATTTGATCGGCGCGGCTTTGGTGTTCTGGATGCAGGCAGGCTTTGCGATGGTCGAAACGGGCTTCACGCGCGCAAAAAATGCAGGCAACATAATTATGAAAAATCTGATGGATTTCTGCATCGGAACAATAGTGTTTTCCCTGCTTGGATACTCGCTGATGATGGGGCAGGACTGCCTGCGCGGGCTTGTCGGGCTGCCCAACATGGATATGTGGTCATCCTTCAAAGCATTTATAGCCTCCCCCACAGACGGCAGTTTCACCGGCGCGTCCGTATTCGTATTCAACCTTGTTTTCTGCGCAACCGCCGCAACGATAGTTTCCGGCGCTATGGCTGAGCGCACGAAATTTTCCGCCTACTGCATATATTCGGCTGTCATCTCGCTGTTTGTCTACCCGATAGAAGCGCACTGGATATGGGGCGGCGGCTGGCTCAGTCAGCTTGGATTTCACGACTTTGCCGGCTCCTGCGCGATACACATGGTCGGCGGCATCGCGGCGCTGGTCGGCGCGATATTCCTCGGACCTCGGCTCGGTAAATATGTCCGCGACGAGAGCGGAAAGGTCATCAAGGTCAACGCCATCCCCGGCCACTCGATAACCCTCGGTGCGCTTGGCGTGTTCATTCTCTGGCTCGGCTGGTACGGCTTCAACGGCGCGGCGGCGACAAGCGCATCCGAGCTTGCGTCCATATTCCTCACGACGACTATCGCCCCCTCGGTCGCAACCGTGACAACGATGCTTTATACGTGGATAAAAAACGGTAAACCCGATGTTTCCATGTGCCTGAACGCATCTCTTGCAGGGCTTGTCGCCGTGACCGCCGGCTGTGACGCATTCGACGCACTGGGCGCGGGTGTCGTCGGCATCGTTTCAGGCATACTCGTTGTCGTCGTAGTTGAATGGCTCGACATTGGGCTGCACATCGACGACCCTGTCGGCGCCGTAGGCGTACACTGCGCCAACGGCATATGGGGCACTATTGCGGTCGGTCTTCTTGCAAATCCCGCCGCCCCAGCCGGACTCGACGGACTTCTGTACACCGGCTCCGCAAAGCTTTTGGGCATACAGCTCATCGGCTTTGTATCCGTCGCAGCATACTCGGCAGTACTGATGTGCGCGGTGTTTGCACTTACCAGGAAGTTCAACGGGCTGCGTGTAACGTCAGAAGAAGAGCTGCTCGGTCTTGACATAACGGAACACGGTCTGCCCAGTGCCTACCCCGATTTTGCTCCGTCGGTGAGCAAATACGCGGCATATGCCCCCGAAGAGGGCGTTACCGTCGTTACCGGCGACGTTCCGGCGGCCGAAGCGATTCCCGTTAAGGCAGTACGCACCGTTCCGGACGGCACACCCAAGTTTACAAAGGTCGAGATAATCTGCAAAGACTCGAAGTTTGACGCGCTGAAGAGTGCTATGTCGGCGCTCGGTATTACGGGCATGACCGTGTCGCATGTACTCGGCTGCGGCATACAGGGTGGACAACCTGAATATTACCGCGGCGTCAAGCTGGAATCCAACCTGCTGCCGAAGGTGCAGGTCGATATCGTAGTCAGCAAGATTCCGGTGCGCAGCGTTATAGAAACGGCAAAGCGCGTACTATACACCGGCCATTACGGCGATGGCAAGATATTCGTTTACGATGTGGAGAACGTCGTAAAGATCCGTACCGGCGAAGAAGGCTACGACGCGCTTCAGGGTGAAGAATAAATTTTTTCCGGCAGCTGCCCGCTGCCGGAATTTTTCTTGACAAAGTGCTTGACTTGTCGTAACTGCAGGAGCTATAATGACGGCATAAGATGTTGTTAAAATAATAACCGGTTTAATTCTGAAGGAGGCTATCATTATGGAACGCAAAGTCAGAGTAGTACAGTACGGAGCAGGCAAGATGAGCCGCTATCTCATGCGCTATGTGATCGAGCATGACGGTGAGCTGGTCGGCGCATTCTGCCGCAACAAGAACCATATCGGCAAGGATGCCGCCGAGATCATCGGCAACGGCTTCCCGACCGTCGGCGTCAAGGTAGAAGACTCTGCGACCGCCGACGCACGCATCGGCGAGCTCAAGCCCGACGTGTGCATTATAGCCACCCGCAGCACCGTAGCCGAGCTTGAGGACATCTTCACCATCTGCGCCAAGCACGGCGTGAACGCCATCACCACCTGCGAAGAGGCGCTCTATCCCTGGAACTCCTCCCCCGCTCTCACCGCAAAGCTTGACAAGCTCGCCAAGGAAGGCAACTGCACCCTCACAGGCGTCGGCTACTGCGACCTCTATTGGGGCACTCTGGTCACGAATCTCGCCGGCTCATCCCATAAGATCACCAAGATCGAGGGCAGCAGCTGGTATAACGTCGAGGACTACGGCGTAGCTCTGGCCGAAGGCCACGGCGCAGGTCTGACCATCGACGAGTTCAACAAGACCATCGGCTGCTATAACGAGACCCCGTCCGACAAGATGAAGGAGCTTGTCGAGAGCGGCAAATATGTCCCGTCCTACATGTGGAATCAGAACGGCTGGCTGTGCAGCAAGATGGGTCTGCACATCACCTCCCAGACGCAGAAGTGCATCCCCTGCGTTGACAAGGAGGATCTGAAGTCCGAGACTCTCGGCATGGTCGTCAAGGCGGGCGATGCGACCGGTATGCGCGCCATCGTCACCACCGAGACCGAGGAGGGCATCACCCTCGTCACCGAGTGCGTCGGCAAGATCTACAATCCCGAAGAGATCGACCGCAACGTCTGGACGCTCCACGGCGAGCCGGATACGACCTGCATCGTCAACCAGCCCGCAACCGTCGAGCTGACCTGCGCAACGCTCGTCAACCGCATCCCTCAGCTTATCGACGCGCCCGCCGGTTATGTTACGACCGACCAGTTCCCGTACAACGAGTACATGGTTCACCCGATGAACGAGTACGTCCACAGCAAATAAAGAGTAAAGCGCAAGACAACAAAAAGGCGTGACTTTAAAAGTCACGCCTTTTTAATAGCTTTAATAGCTTTTTTATTGTAAGAACTTACTCGTCCTTATCCTCGTCGTCCTCGCCGCCGATGTCGAACTCAAGCTTCTCGCCGCACTCAGGGCAAAGGATGTAGCCCTTGTCGAGCGTCTCTTCGTCGAAGCTGATCTCCTCGCCGCAGGCGGGGCAGGTCACGTCGTAGATGACGCCGTCATACTCCAGCTCCTCGTCTTCGTCGGGATCCTCGTCGGCGTCCTCATCGTAATCTTCGTCATAGTCGGCATCACACACATCGTCAGGAGTGTCCAGATCGCAGGTCAGCTCCTCCAGATAGCTCAGATCCTCGCCCATATCGTCGATGATATCGGCCAGATCAAGATTGCTTTCCTGAAGATCCTCGATCTCGTGCGCCATGTCGGACAGCAGATCATTCAGCGCCGCCCACAGCTTGCCCTCCTTGGAATCCGGCGTAACGCCGAGTCCCTCGGCCAGCCCCTTGAGGTATGCGGCTTTTTCAACAACAGTCATGTGAAAACCTCCTTTAATTGAGTTAAAACAAGGGAGACTATATAGTCTCCCCTGAATTTTGATGAATTATGCTCTGGATGCGTACTCGCCGGTACGGGTATCGACGATGATCTTCTCACCCGGCTCGATGAAGAGAGGAACCTTGATGACGGCTCCGGTCTCGAGAGTGGCGGGCTTGGTGGCGTTGGTGGCGGTGTTGCCGGCAAAGCCCGGATCGGTCTCCGCGACCTCAAGCACGACGTTGATGGGGGGAACAACGTTGAATACCTTGCCCTTGTAGGAGTAGATGGAGCAGACCATGTTCTCCTTGACGAATTTGAAGTTGTCGCCCAGAACGGACTCGTCGACCGGCTCCAGCTCGTAGGTCTCGGGGTTCATGAAGTAGTAAAGGTTGCCGTCGTTGTAGCTGTATTCCATGTCCATACGGTCGATGGAAGCGCTCTCGAACTTTGCGGTGGGGTTGAAAGAAGTTTCGGTGACGGCGCCGGTGATGACGTTCTTCATCTTGGTACGGACGAAGGCCGCGCCCTTGCCGGGCTTGACATGCTGGAACTCAACGACCTGCATGATCTTGCCGTCCATCTCGAAAGTTTTACCGTTTCTGAAATCGCCAGCGGTAATGGTAGCCATAAAATATTCCTCCAATATGTGTATAATACACCAACAAAATAAAATAGCGTATTGATTTTACACTATTATGATCGGCTTTTCAAGGGATTCTTATAAAATAATCAAATTTTTCGGACTCTTCGTCAGGATCTCGCAGCCGGTGTCGGTGATGACGGTCACGTCCTCGATCCGGACGCCGAACTCGTCGGGGATATAGATGCCCGGCTCCGCCGAGACGACCGCGCCGGCAGGCATGGGCTTGTCGTTGCGCATGCTGGCGTTCGGGGCCTCATGGATGAGCAGGCCCAGGCTGTGGCCGTAGCTGTGGCCGAAGCAGCCGACGAACCCGGCGTCGTCGATGACCTTGCGGGCTGCGGCGTCCATCGCCTTACCGGTGACGCCCGCCTTCGTCGCGGCGATGCCGGCCAGCTGCGCTTCGAGCACGGTGTGGTAGACCTTGTCCATCTTCTCCGACACATAGCCGAGCGCGATGGTCCGCGTCATGTCGGAGCAGTAGCCGTGGTACAGGCAGCCGAAGTCCATGGTGACGAAATCGCCGTACTGCAGCTCCCGCTCGGACGGCACGCCGTGCGGCAGGCTGGTGTTCGGGCCGGAGATGGTGATGGGGTCGAAGGACGGGCCCTCAGAGCCGAACTTGTACAGCCGGTAGATGAGCTCGGCGCACAGCTCCTTCTCCGTCATGCCCGGGCGGATAATGTTGAGCAGGTCCTCAAACGTGCGGTCGGTGATCTCCTGCGCCTTTTTCATATATTCGATCTCCCACGGCTCCTTGGACTGCCGCGGGGCGTTGATCTCGGCGGAATAGGGGTGCAGGACGGCGTTCAGCTTCGTGTTGTAGAGCGTATACTCCTCCACGGTCAGCGTATCGTCCTCAAAGCCGATGGTCTTGACAGTATTGTCGGAAATGGCCTCGTTGATCAGCTTTGTGTACGGGTGCTCCGTATCGACCATCTTCACGGCAAAGCCCGGCAGGTTCTTCTGTGCCGACTCGATATAGCGGAAGTCGGTGAAATAATAGCTCTGCGTCTTGCAGATGACGGCGACGCCCTCTGCGATGCAGTATTCCGCGGCATACTGCCGGTTGTGCTTCGAGGTCAGCAGCAGCGCGTCGACCTTGCCCTTTGCGATGAGCTTCTGGTACTTTTCAATGTTTTTCATGTTGGATCCTCCATTTTCCGATTGCAATAAAGGGAAGCTCGGCCACGTGGCGGAGCTTGAGCCATATGGTGTGATTATAAATGGCCGAGATCAGGATGGACTGCACCCCGGCGCAGTTGGCGCCGAGCACGTCCGTAAAGATCTGGTCGCCGACGAGCGCGCACGCCGCGGGGTCGAGCGCATAGCGCGTCAGACAGGCGCGGATGCCGCGCGAAAAGGGCTTTTTCGCGTGCGTGATGCAGTCCAGCCCGTATTTCTCGCAGAAGGTCACAACGCGCGGCTTTCTGCTGTTTGACACGACGCAAAGGCCGATCCCGGAGGCCTGCATGGCTCCCAGCCACGCGGCCATTTCCGGCGTCGGTTCGCTCGTCGTGTAGGGGACGATGGTGTTGTCAAAATCCAGCATCAGAAACGAGATACCGCGCGCGGTCAGGTCTTCTGCACGCACGTCGGTCAGATGCGGATAGATCATGCGGGGCAAAAACGAAAACGGCATAGCTTTTCCTGCAATCTCATAGTTTTATACATAGCATTATATCACAGGAAAGGCGGCTTGTCCATGATTCTGTATCCATTTCCGCCCGGTTCTGCCTTGAAATGCGGCATTGCGGGCTTTGATGAAGAAAAGAGAGAACCCGCCGCGGAGCTGTACCTGCTCGCGCCGGGCGCTGTGCCGCCTGCGGAATTTGACGGCGGATATCTGTTCTGCGAAGCGCCGGGCTGTCGCGACGCACGGCTGTTGCAGCCTGTTCAAACAGCAGTGCCAGATGCCCCTGCCGTCTGGTGCGACACGCAAGTTTCCGGCGGCAGTCTGGAAGGATACCTGCGCGGACTGCTCCCGGTCTGGGGCAGCCGACTTTGGGTGTATCTTGCGCCCATCCGTATGCTGTTTCCCGTTCCCTGTCTCTCTGGTGTCGGAATGCCGCTTGACAAAGCCGCAGCGG
>URGI01000047.1 GCA_900547315.1 uncultured Eubacteriales bacterium
TGCTCCAAAAGTCGTTGATGTATCAAGACTTTTGGACGGCGGTTTATTGTATTTGAGGCGGGCCTTGCCCCCTCAAGTTCCCCCGCTGCTCTCTTATCCGCGCCCTGCTGCACATGTTCTTTGACAGACTGACACCCCCGATGCTGTGCATCGGGGGTGCTTTAATTAACGTACAATTTAATACTCAGGCAGGCCGACGACCTCGACTATGGTCTCTATCGAGCTGTACGGCTCATAGCCCCACTGGCCGACCTCGTAGTCAAGCCCCGCGTCGGACATAAGCCCCTCGGAATCCTTGCTGATGAGGGTCTGATAAGCGGTGTACACGCCGTCGAGCTTCATCGAGAACTCGACCAGCTCGTCGTTGCCCTTCGGACTGAGCCAATCGATCGTCGCCTGACGGACTTCGTCGTCACTCATCTCGTTGCCGGATGCCCAGTTGAGCATATCAGCCGCGATGACTGCCGCCTTCAGGCTGGAACCGGCGGAGCCGGGCTGCGCGTCATTGTTGATCTCGTCGAGTATGGCGTCGAGCGCGACTATTCCGTTGTCAGGCGTCGGCGTGTTGACAACAACGGGTTCATCCGTCACGACGGCGGGCGACTGAGTGACTTCGACAGGCGGCTCGGACGGCTGTTCGGATGGCTGGCCGGCTGCGGTCGCGCCGCAGGCGACAAGCGCGGGCACCAGCATGAGCGCTACTATAAGATAAAAAAGCTTCTTCATTGGTTTGCCTCCAATTTATATAAAAAGAGTATAATCTGTTCGGTGATGATACTATACTTTGTTTTTATGAATAAATCAACAAAAGAATTATTAAGATTTTACAAAACAGAGACAAAAATCCTCCGCCGCGGTAATAAAACCGCGGCGGAGGAAAGATTTTAATTGAAGCTGTCGGAATTCGCGGAGAACAGGCGGTCGATGCGCTCGCGCAGCGCTCTGTGCTCGGGCTTCGTCAGCGCGGGATCGTCCTTCAGAAGCCGCTGCGCTTCGTCCTGCGCAGACTTGAGAACGTTCACGTCCGCGCCGAGGTCGGCCACGTGCATCTCCGGCAGACCGTGCTGACGGGAGCCGAAGAAATCACCAGGGCCGCGCAGCCGCAGATCCTCTTCGGATATCTTGAAGCCGTCGTTGGTTTTCACCATAATGCCGAGACGGCTTTTGACCTCCTCGCCGTCGGCGTCGGAGACCAGCACGCAGTAGCTCTTGTGCTGTCCGCGCCCGACACGGCCGCGGAGCTGGTGCAGCTGGCTCAGGCCGAAGCGCTCGGCGTTTTCCACGATCATCAGCGCCGCGTTCGGTACGTCCACGCCGACCTCGATGACCGTCGTGGACACGAGAATGTCCAGCTCACCCGCGGCGAAATCGGCCATGATCCTGTCCTTGTCCTTCGCCTTCATCCTGCCGTGCACACAGCCGACGCGCAGATCGGGAAACGCGGCGGCCAGCTCCTTCGCGTGTTCCTCGGCGGACTTGAGCCTGACGGGCAGCTCGTCGTTTTCCTCGACCATCGGGCACACGACGAACACCTGCCGCCCCTCGCCGACGAGCTTGCGGATGAAATTATTGAGCCGCGCGCGGTACGATTCGCCGACGGCGAAGGTGTCCACCTTCTGGCGGCCGGGCGGCAGCTCGTCGAGAACGGAGACGTCCAGATCGCCGTAGATGATGAGCGCGAGCGTACGCGGTATCGGCGTCGCGGACATGACGAGCACATGCGGCTTCTGCCCCTTGCCGATGAGCGCCGAGCGCTGAGCCACGCCGAAGCGGTGCTGCTCGTCCGTGACGACGAGGCCGAGACGGGAGTATTCAACGTCGGTGCTGAAGAGCGCGTGGGTGCCGACGATGAGGTCGATGCTCCCTGCGGCAAGCGCCGCCTTTACCTCGCGTTTCTCTTTCGCGGTCATTGCACCGGTCAGCCGCGCAACGCGCAGTCCAAAGGGGGAGAAAAGCGAATTGAGCGTCAGAAAATGCTGCTCCGCGAGTATCTCCGTCGGCGCCATGAAGGCGCTGGTGAAGCCGCATTTCCACACATACCATATGAGCGCTGCGGCGACGAGCGTCTTGCCGCTGCCGACGTCACCCTGTAAGAGCCGGTTCATGACGCGACCGGAGCGCATGTCGTTGATTGCCTGTGTCACAGCGCGCCGCTGCGCGCCGGTGGGAGGGAAGGGGAGCGAGGCAAAAAACGCCTCCGCGTCCGCGCCGTCCATAACTATGCC
Organism: uncultured Eubacteriales bacterium; assembly: GCA_900547315.1. Taxonomy (GTDB): domain Bacteria; phylum Bacillota; class Clostridia; order Oscillospirales; family Oscillospiraceae; genus Limivicinus. The sequence continues at coordinate 2,226 of URGI01000047.1, forward strand.
GCCCTGCTCGACGCGCTCTCCGCGCATTTTGTTAAGCGCGCAGGCCAGAACAAAGAATTCTTCAAATATAAATCTCTGCCGCGCCAGCTCCAGAGCTCCGAAATCCGTGGGGAAGTGGATGTTCTCATAGGCGTAGCGCGCCTGAACGAGCTTGCAGCGGCAGCGCAGCACGTCCGGCAGGACGTCCTCGATAAGGTCGCCGCACTCGTCAAGCCCCTGCCGCACACTCTGAAGCATCGTGCGCTGGTTGAGTCCGGCATTCACGCGGTAAATGGGGATGATGCGCCCGGTGACGCTGCGCGTGCCGTCCTCGCGCTCATAGATCGGGTTCGTCATGGCGCGGCGCGCGCCGTGCGCTTCGATCTTGCCGTAAAATATATAGCTCTCGCCGCGGTGAAGGTTGTCCTTCGCGTAGCTCTGGTTGAAAAACGTGACGTCAAGCACGCCGCTCTCGTCCACGGCGCGCAGCTTCACGATGTCCAGCCCGCGGCGTATCCGCGTCAGGCGCGGCGTGTCCGCGACAAGCGCGCAGACGCACACGGTCTCGCCGTCCGCGGTGAGCGCGATGGGCTTGTAAACGCTTCTGTCCTCGTATTTTCTCGGGAAATATGAAATGAGGTCATAGAGAGAAAAGACGCCGAGCTTGTTGAGCGCCTGCGCCTTTTTCTCGCCTATTCCCTTGATGTATCTCACATCGGTGTTAAGATCGGCCATATTATTCAGAATAAGAAAGTGTGTAGTTGGAGTTGGAGAGTGTGAATTCTTCAAGCAGGCCGCTGGTGCAGATTATGCGGTTGTCGCTCGTGATGAGCACCATCTCAAAGCCGCCGTAGGTGCGCCAGTAGTTCAGCGCCGCGGTCTCGCCCAGCACGAACATCGCCGTGGAAAGGCAGTCCGCCATTACGCCGTCCGTGCAGATTATCGTCACGGAGACGAGCGAATTCGTCACGGGGTAGCCGGTCGAGGGCTTGAGGATGTGGTGGTAGAACTTGCCGTGCGTGTCGGTGAAGTTCCGCTGATAGCTGCCGCTCGTGATGACCGCCGTCTCGCCGACGTTGATGACGCCGACGTAGCTGGAGGTGTTGTTCGGGTCCTGTATCGCGACGGTCCACTTGCTGCCGTCGGGCTTGAGGCCGAGCGTCTGCACATTGCCGCCGAGCGAGATTATCCCGCTTTCGACTCCGGCCTGACGCATCGCCTCGATGGCGTTGTCAGAGGCGCAGCCCTTTGCGACGGACGCAAAGCTCAGCTCGCCGCCGGAGGGCATCTGAACCATGTACGTTCCGGAGCTGGGGAAGCTCGTGAGCGTGAGCTTGTCAAAGCAGCGCTTGGCAAGGTCGGACGATATCTCCTCGTCGGTCGGGACATAGTACTTCCCGTCGACGAAGCCCCAGCGCTTGATGAGCGGGTAAATCGTCAGGTCGAGCGCGCCGCCGCTCTGCTTGTATACGGCCTGTGCGGTGTTCAGCATTCGCGCGACCTGACCGGGCACGACGACGCTTGCGCCCTCCGCGTGGTTTATCGCGTAGGTCGTGCTCGTCTCAAGCTCCGGATCGAGCATCGAGTCCATCGAGGTGATGACGCTCTTCGCGGCGTTGAGTCCGGCAGTGGCATTCTTGCCGTAGGCGGTCAGCGTCATGTAGGTGTCCATGGCGAAGATCTCGGCCTGCTCCTGCTTGCTCTCGCCGCAGCCCGCAAGGGGCAGCAGCATGGTAAGGCACAGCGCCAGAGAGATCAGCTTATAGCTCGTCTTTGTGTGTCTCATAGAATTCCCTGTAATCCTTTAGCATGTATTTGAGAAGATTCGGCGTGTCGAGCTGGTAGGGACAGCGGCTGCTGCAGTGACGGCAGCCGATGCAGTTTTCGATGCGCGCCATCTTCTCCTGCCATTCCGGCGTGAAGTACTGCTTCCACGGTGAGCGGCGCAGCAGCATGTTCATGCGGGCGCAGTTGAAAATTTCGATACCGGCGGGACATGGCATACAGTAGCCGCAGCTGCGGCAGAAGGAACCGGCCAGCTCCTGACGCTCCTCGCGGATGAACTCGGAAAGCTCCTCGTCCATGGACGGATCCTCCTCGGCGGCGTCGAGCCACTGGCGAAGCTCCTCCATACGCTGCATGCCCCAAATCGGGACGACATTGTCGTACTGCTTCATAAAGGCGTGACATGCGCGGACGTTCGTGAGCATTCCGCCTGCAAGCCCCTTCATCGCGATGAAGCCCATGTCGGCCTCACGGCATTTGTCGGCCAGCGCGAGGTCGCGCTCGTCGGATATGTAGCTGAAGGGGAACTGGAGCGTCTCAAACCAGCCGGAGGCTATGCACTGCTCGGCGATGTTGACCCTGTGGGAGGTGACGCCGATGTGCCGTATCCAGCCGCGCTCCTTCGCTTCCAGCGCGGCGGCGTATGCGCCGTTCGGGTCGTTCGGGTCGGGGACTTCAGTGACCTGATGGAACTGGAAGAGGTCGATGTAGTCGGTCTTCATCATGCGGAGACTGTTCTCGATGTGCTTGAGTACGGTCTCCTTGTCGCGCGCGGCGCTCTTGGTGGATATGATTATCTTGTCGCGCACGTCGGAGAGCGCGAGACCGATCTTCTTTTCGCTGTCGCTGTAAGCGTTTGCGGTGTCGAAATAGTTTATCCCGCCGTCATAGGCTGCGCGGAGAAGCTCAATGGCGGCCTCGTCATTGCAGCGCTGAACGGGGAGACAGCCCATAGCTGTCTTCGTGACCATGAGTCCGGTCCTTCCAAGGCGTATCTTCTGCATGGATGTCAGCTCCTTGATTTGATATGAAATGCCGCTCGTCGGCGGTGTCTTCGGTTCATTATAGCATAGAAAAACTAAATTGAAAACAGCTATTTACTTTTGGGGCATAATTTGTTATAATACAACGGCTCAAAAAGAGAATATGTGCCCGTGGCGCAACTGGACAGAGTGTCAGACTCCGTCATACGCGGCGCGTAGAGTATAGGAAATCCGCAAGCGGTTGAATGCACTGACACCGAGGGCAGCGAAAACAAAAAGCGATACGCCTTTGACTACTGTTTGACCACCAAAAGCAAAAAGCAGACCCACGCCAATCGGCGCAGGTCGAACATACGTGCCCGTGGCGCAGCTGGATAGCGCGTCGGACTCCGACTCCGAAGGTCGCAGGTTCAAATCCTGTCGGGCATACCATACCGCCACGGCTCAGGTGAGCCGTGGCGGGTATCTTTATATCTCCAGCGCATTATGCAGCTTGTCGCTGGCGGCTTTCTTTTTTTGTCGAATGCGTGAGTATAGATGTCCAGCGTTGTCGAGACCTGCGCGTGCCCGAGGAGACTTGAGACTGTCGCAACGTCCGTGCCGTTTGCAATCAGCAAGCTGGCGTTTGTATGACGGAGCGAATGCACGTTCAGATTATACGGCAGATCGTTTTTCTTGAGGATCAGTTTGAAACGCCATGTGAATGTCGTCGGCGTCATTGGCTCGTCCAGCTCATGCTTTCTGAACAGAAAATCGTTGTCGGTTATAGTCCGCCCCTCATAGTGCAGTGCCTCAGTCTCGCAGTAGCGGCGGTACTCTTTCAGCAGAGTTCCCATCTCCGGAGAGAAGTACACATATCGGTTGCTCGCCTTTGTTTTCGGCTCTTTGATGCAGAGATCCTCGCCGCTGACCTTGACTACATTGCGGCAGATATGTATGCTGCGCCCGGCGTAGTCAATGTCGCTCCACTTTATGCCGCAGCACTCGCCGCGCCGTATCCCTGTTGCGATGATGAGCTTGAAGTAAGTCTCGTACTTGCTGCTTTCTTTCTCCAGCGCGCAGATCAGCTTATGACACGCACTTCGGCAAGCTGAGGGAGCTGTCCAAAGGAGAAACAGTCATTTTTACAGACATGGAGGGCATCGTCAGCACCTATTGCGTTGAGAAGCTCGAAACGCTGAGCCCGGATGCGGTTGATACCGCCCTGAACGGCGGCTATGACCTTGTTCTCTATACCTGCACCAAGGGCGGAAGGACGCGAGTGATAGTGTTCTGTGACAGAGCAGCAGAAACTGCATCTTCATCAGCTCCAAGACAAACGGAAAAGTGAGGCTGAGCATGACAAAGCACTCGCGGGGCAGCTTGCCCATGCGGACGGGACGAGCATATACACGCTGAGAAACGATAAAAACTCCGCTAATATGCAGGAGTTGAACATTGTGGGGTCTTCCGTGTAGAGAGGCTTGATGTTCTTGACGGCAGCAGCATCCCAAGGTAGACGCACCGCAGGTAAAGACCCAGTACCGTATGCGCGGCAAAGTGCAGGGCGGAAAGACCTGCCGCGAAATAGGTGCAGCGAAAAGCTTCAAAGAGAAAGTTGACAACAACGATATTTGGAAAGTCCATCAGCGGGCGTATAAAAAATACTTTGCCCGTGTGAGCAAAGGGAAAATGTCCAAGCCGGATTTTGAAGTCTGGGCGCGCGAGGCAGAGCGCATGCGCGATGAGGCGCTTGCGGAAGACGAGATGGCGCGGGACAAAGCCGCACATGAGCAGATCGTGCGGAGGGTAACGGAGGAGCTGAATAGAGTGTAAAAAGTATAGTAGTATACAGAATACGATTATACTTTTCACACAGCTTGTTGTAACTTATCATTTTTACTTCTGCTTCATTTTATTACAGGAAACTATAAAATCTCAAGCGGCCGTTTTGCTAGGCAATCAAGGCGTGGGCGGTATGCCGCTCACGCCTTGATGTTTTTTTAGCTTTACCTCTCAGTTCTGGCCGTAGTAGGCGTTTTTGCCGTGCTTGCGGAGATAGTGCTTGTCCAGAAGCTCCTGCTGCATGTGTCCGCTGTCGGGGTTGAGCATCATGGTGTGCCAGTCCATGAAGGCGACCTCCTCCATCACAACGGCGTTGTGCACCGCCTCCAAGGCACCCTTGCCCCAGGCGAACGGACCGTGCGAATGCACCACGACGCCGGGAACAGCGGCGGGGTCAGTGCAGGCAAAGGTTTCGATGATGACCTTGCCGGTCTCCTTTTCGTATTCGCCCGCGATCTCATCGGGCGTCATGAGGCGGGTGCAGGGGATGTCACCATAGAAATAATCCCCGTGCGTCGTGCCCATGGCGGGAATATTGCGCCCAGCCTGAGCGAACGTAGTCGCCCAGCGGGAGTGCGTATGAACGATGCCGCCGCACTTGGGGAACGCCTTGTAAAGCTCCACATGCGTGGGGGTGTCGCTTGACGGCTTCCATTTGCCCTCAACGCGCGTACCGTCAAGGTCGACCACGACCATGTCCTCCGTCGTCATGCCGTCATACGGCACGCCCGACGGCTTTATCACGACAAGCCCGCTCTCCCGGTCGATACCGGAGACGTTGCCCCATGTGAATGTCACAAGGCCATACTTCGGCAGCAGAAGATTTGCCCGAAGAACTTCCTCTTTCAGCTTTTCAAGCATATTGCCTCTCCTTTTCTTCTCAATCGGTGCTGTTCGCCTTCTCTATCACCCGCGCAGCGAGCTTATCGGTGAGCCCGAGGTCGTACACGGTCTGGAAGACGGTGTAGCGTGCGCGTATCTCCTTGCAGTAACGGAACGTGTCCATAAGCAGTTCATCGTCCACGCCGATGTCTGCCGGGGTGCAGGGACAGCCGATGTCCCGCAGAAGCGCGCGCACGGAGGAACTCTCCGGCAGGGTCTCAAGCTGAACGCGCACCGCATCCCAGCTGCGATGCATGCTGTCGATACGCGCGAGACGGCCTTCAATATTGTTTTTGCCTGCTTTCTGCTCCAAGGCAATGACCTCGTCTGCCGCTGCACCGTAGTGGGCGCGTATCTCCAGCTCCCATGCCGCGGAGTTGTAAGCGCGCGCACTCTCGCGCGCCGCGTCGAAGTCTATATTTTCCTTGAGCAGCTCCTCAATGAGCATCAGAACCAGCACCGTCCCCACGGCGACCTGCTCGCCGTGCATCGCGGGGCGGATACCGCGCTGCTCAAGTATCGTCTCCCAATAGTGGGACATATGGTGCTCCGCACCGGAAGCGGGGCGGGAATCGCCGTAAAGGCTGATGGCGGCGCCCGAGAGGACGAGACCGCGCATGACGCTGCCGAGTGTCTCCGGGTCGCGCTGCTTTATCTTCGGGGCTTCCTTTATCACATCCGCCACACATTCGCGCACGAGCGTGACGATATTATGGCAGTAATGCTCCCCGTTTATTATCCGCGCAAGCTCCCAGTCATTGAGGCAGGTGAGCTTGCCGATGAGGTCGCCGAAGCCCGCGACGGTCATGCGGTAAGGCGCGGTCTTGAGGATATCCGTGTCACCGATGATGACCTCGGTGCAGTGGGCGGGCATGGTGGCCTTGAGGTTGTTGACATTCATGATGCCGATGGAAGCGGCAAAGCCGTCCATCGGTGCGCCGGTGGCGACAGTGAAGCACGGCAGCTTGAGCTTGAAGCTGGAATAGCGCGTCATGTCGGTTATCGATCCCGTGCCGACGCCGATAATGAGTTTGCAGTCGTCCGGCTTATTTATCACGATCTCGCCGAGTGTCGCCTCGTCAAAGCCAAGGTGCGTTAACGTATGCTCTGCCGCAGCGATGCCAGCCGTCTGCATAAGCTCCATGCAGCGCGCGCCCGCGATCTTGTAGGTTATCTCATCGCAAAGGACGAGCGGATGGGCATAGCCCAGACTTTTCACATAGTGCGGCAGGCGCTCGATCGCGTCCGCACCTATTTCCACGCCCTTTATGGGCACATAATGCGTCCTGCCGCAGTCGCACTCTAACTTTATGTTGAGGTATTTTGAAAGCTCCTGCGGCGTATCGTACATTTTCATATATTCTCCCCTTTCAGGTGATTTCCGCCGGCGTTCACGCTCACGGTGAGCGCCGGCGGAAGTCACCGCGGCGGCGGTCCTTAAAACATAAGCCCGCATAAAGCGGGCTTATGTCGGTTAGATATTACAGCTCTGCCTATCAGCCCTGAACGGCGGCGAGGTGCTCGTTCCACTTGGCAAGAAGGTCAGCCTTCTGCGCGGTCAGAGTGGGGACGTCACGGGTGACCCAGGTGATGTCGCTGGACGCCTTGAGCCATGCGTTCTCGGGAGAGGTGTAGTTGGCGTTGGTGAAGCGGAGAGTGCCCTGCATGTACTCTGCCATGGCGCTCTGACCCTCAGCGGAGGTGACCCAGTTGACGAAAGCCTTTGCAGCTGCCATGTGGGGAGCACCCTTGACGATCGCAACACCGAAAGCAGAGGCGGAAGTGCCGTTGGAGGGGTAGCGAACCTCGGTGACAGCCTCAGTGCCGAGCTCGGCTGCGCTCTGGTTGAGCTTGATCGCACCGTCCTCGTAGGTCAGGCCGACAACGTACTCACCGTCAGAGACGGAGTTGAAGCAGACGGAAGACTTCTCAACAACGACCATGTTCTCAAGGAGAGCGTCGATGTAGTCCCAAGACTCCTGAGTGTCAACGCCGTAAACGGAGAAGATGTTGCAGAGGTTGTTCCATGCAGCGGAGGAGCTGTTAGGATCGGAGAAGACGATCTTGCCCTTGAGTTTGGGGTCGAGGAGGTCTTCGTAGGACTGGATGTTCAGACCGAGTTCCTTCTCAAGCTCGGTGTTGACGCAGAAGCAAACGGTGGAGAGGTGATCCATGCTGTAAAAGCCGTTGGGGGTGCTGTAGCCTTCCATCTGCTCGTCGTCGTTGTCAGAGACCCATGCTTCGAATATCTCGGCGTACTTGTCGCCGTCGGAGTCAGCAAGGCCACCCCAAGTAACGTCGCCCTGGGGGTTGCCGGCTTCGGCCTGAATCTTCGCGGTGAACTCACCGGCGGAACCGGAGATGACCTCGATCTCGATGTCGGGGTACACTTCGTTGAAGCAGGTCTTGAGAGCATCAAGGTCGGCTTCAGTCATGGAGGAGTAGAGGACGAGGGTGTCGCCCAGGTCTTCCTCGACTGCCGCGTCTTCGGCGGGAGCCGCTCCGTCAGCAGCGGGGGCGTCATTCTTAGCGGGCTGTTCGGCAGGTGCTGCGGACTGTCCGCAGGCGCACAGTGCAAAGATCATGCAAAGCGCCAGTACGAGTGCTAGGATTTTCTTCATTTTGGTTCTCCTTTTTTTGATATATTCCCGGATGCATTTGCATCTATTGGGCGGTCGTGTGCTGGAGGATCAGAGCTGTATATCGTCCTCGGACTTGCTTATCGCCATGTAGAGGAAGAGGCTCAGTGCGGTGATGACGGTGAGGATGGCCGCAAATGCTGCTGCCGTGCCGTATTCGCCGCGTCCGATGTAGATATACGCCTGCATGGTGAGGGTGGTGGTCTTGTTGCTGTAAAGTATGACGGAGCTCGACAGCTCTGTCACGATGGCGACCCAGCTGAGGATCGCGCCGGAGAGGATACCGTTTGACATCATGGGCACGGTTATCTTCACGAAAGTTTTCAGCTTCGACGCGCCGAGGCTTATCGCCGCCTCTTCTATGCTTATCGGGATCTGCATTAATGTCGCTGTTGCCGAGCGTATCGTGTACGGCATACGGCGTATCGCAAAGGACATGATCATGATGGCCATTGTGCCGGTGAGGGCAATGGGCTTGGAGCCGTAGGCGATGAGCAGTGCGATGCCGATGACGGCGCCGGGCATGATGTAGGGGAGCATAGCAATAGTGTCAAGCGAGTGGTTGAGCGCGTTGTTGCGGCGCACAACGAGGTATGCGAGCACGACCGCGATGACGATGATGACCGCAAGGGCGATGATGCCCATGACGAGCGTGTTGCGCGAGGCGAGCACGAGCTTTTTCTTCAGCGCGCTCTGGTAGTTGATAAGGGAGTACCCCACGCCGAAGAGCGAGCCTTTGCTGTTGCGGAAGCTGAGATAAATGATATATATCTGCGGGAGGATCGCAATGGCGCAGAGAAGATAGCAGTACAGATGCATGAGAAAGCCGCCGAGACCCTTTGCATCCTTCTTCTCCACGGGGTGCAGGGTGTTGATAGAGAATTTGAAGCGCCCTGTTGCCCACTTCTGGAGGAAGAATATCACGGCGGTGACGATGACCGCGATAATGGCGAGTGCGGCAGCAAAGTTGTAGTTTGCACCGTTTTCACCGAGATACTCATTATAAAGCAGCACAGGGAAGGTCTTGAAGCCCTCGCCGAGGATGGTGGGCGTACCGAAGTCGGCAAACGCCTGCATGAACACCATGAGTGTAGCGGCGAGGATGGTGGGCATAGTGAGATGCAGCACGATGTTGAAAAGACGCTTCACACCGGTGCAGCCCATATTTGCCGAGGCCTCCATGAGGGTATTGTCAATGCTCTTGAAAGCACCGTTCATGTAGATGAACACGAGCGGGAAGAACTTGAGCGTCTGCGACAGGGCGATGCCGCCGAAGCCGTAGATGCTGGGCAGGGTGATGCCGAGGGCGGTTTTGAAAAACTTTGTGATGACACCGCTGCGTCCGAGCAGCATGACCCACGAGTACGCGCCCAAAAACGGGGCGGACATGCAGCAAAGTATGCTGACGACGAAGAGGATTTTTGCGCCCTTGAGGCGGTAGAACGCATAAAAGTAAGCAAACGGAATACCGATCACGAGCGTGAGCACCGTGACAAAAATGGTGATCTTGAAAGAATTATAGATGGTGTCCACATAGTAGCTGTTGCTGAAAAACTTGTGGAACTGCTCCCACGAGAAGCTGCCGTCAGGCATGATGACTGCCTGCTTGATGACGCCGAACATCGGGTAAATGAGCACCGCGATGAATAGCACCAGCAGCAGCACAGAGACGATCAGCCAGCCGTCAAAACGTTTTTTGACCATAGCCTGCTCCTCCGTTATGCCTTCGCGCAGTCATTGCACACGCCGGTGAGTATGTTCTCCTCGCCGTCGGCAGTGAAGAGGTTGACTTTATCCGTGTTTATTTTCAGCTTTATCTCGCTCCCCGGTTCGATAATGCTGTCGATGGAGGACTCCTGGATTATCTCGACCTCCTCGCCGGAGGACAGGTGCACAAAGTAATGGGTGTTCAGCCCGAGGAACACGCAGTCATCCACGATGGCGGAGATACCCTCTGTGCTGTCACGGTCGAGCAAAAACTCTTCCGGACGCACGGACAAGGTGATCTCCTGCTCCTTCTGCTGCTCGGGGCGGACGGTATGTATCTCGGCGCGGTAGCCGGATAGCGTTTCAAGATAGGTCTTGCCGCCGTCGACGACGAGCTTGCCCTTTATCACGTTGGAGCGGCCGATAAACGTGGCAACGAAGAGGTTTGCCGGGCGCTGGTAGATGCTCTTGGGCGTGCCGACATGCTGGATGACGCCAGCATTCATGACAGCGATACGGTCGGAGACCGCCATGGCTTCCTCCTGGTCGTGCGTGACATACACGGTGGTGATACCAACATTGTGCTGGATGTTCTTGATGACCGTGCGCATCTCAACGCGCAGCTTCGCGTCAAGGTTGGACAAAGGCTCATCCATCAGCAGAACGTCCGGCTCGATGCACAGTGCACGAGCGAGCGCGACGCGCTGCTGCTGACCGCCGGAAAGGCGCTCAGGCATACGGTCGGCGTACTGGTCGATCTGCATGAGCTTCATGAACTTCTCGGACTGGGTCTTTATCTTGTCCTTGGGGAACTTCTTGTTTTTCAGGCCGAACTCAACGTTCTTTCTGACGGTATAGTGCGGGAAGATGGCGTAGTTCTGGAAGACCATGCCAATGTTGCGCTTGGCAGGGTCAAGGTCGTTTATGCGCTTCTCACCGAAGAAGAAGTCGCCGCCCTCGATGCTGTTGAAGCCCGCGATCATTCTCAGAAGTGTGGTCTTGCCGCAGCCGGAGGGACCAAGCAGCGTGAAAAACTCGCCCTCTCTAATGTCAAGGCTCAAATCGGGAATGATGACATTGTCACCGTACTTTTTAAGAGCGTGTTTTATGATGATCTCTTCACTCACTTGTGCTCTCTCCTTTACATTTGTTGTATATTATTCGATTTCGTATATCTTCATCATCCGGCGCGTTCTCATAAGCGTCAGACGATTACGCACAAGGGGTGAATTTTTCAGCAGTGCGGGAAGTTCGCTCTCCTCCACACCGATGGAGGCTAGGTCACGCTTCGCGTCCAGCATCTCCAGAAGCCCGTAAAGGTACTCCTCCGTCGGGAGCTCGTCAATTATGTGCCGCAGCTCGCCCCAGCTTGCGCTGAGCTTTTCGCGGCTCACCTTTGCAAGGCAGTCATTTTCATTTTCTTTTATCAGCGAATCAGCCAGCCGCCCGCCGAAGAACTTGCGGAAATGCTCCTCCGGCACGGGGGCGTAGTCGGTTATGTACGGGGTTATATCCTCTATCTTTGCAAGGCGCTTATATTCGCGCACCGCAATGAGCGAGCCGACGCCAGTCTTCTCTCCGTGCATGGCGGGGAACTTTACCGGGAATGCCTCCGGCTCCATCTCTATCATGTGGGATATATGATGCTCCGCGCCGGAGGCGGGGCGAGAATTGCCCATCATCTGCATTGCGATGCCGCTCATGATGAGCGCGTAGGTCACATCGGCGTAGGCGCTCTCCTCGCCGCGGGCAATGCCGGGGACGCTCTGCATGACTGTGTCGGCGGCATCCTGCATTATACTATAAATTTTTTCACAAAGCAACTCGTTAGTGAGGACGTGCGCCATTTTCCAGTCGGCAAGGGCGGTGTATTTCGCCATAATGTCTCCCACGCCGCTGCGCACGAGCTCCATGGGAGCGTTCTTGATGATCTCCGTGTCTGCCAGCACTATCTCCGGCGCGACGGCGGGCAGCGTCTTTTTGAAGCCGTACCACGTCATTGCAGCGACGGTGCTGCAGAAGCCGTCCACGCTCGCGCCTGTCGGGCAGGAGACGAAGCGTATGCCGCGCTCGTGCGCGCAGAAGCGCGCGATGTCGTGAATGGTGCCGCTGCCGACGGCGACAATTACTTCCACATCGCCCTCAAGCTTCGCGAGCACCTCCGCCGTGGATATCTCGTTCGCGTGCAGCCCAGTCGGGTCAAGCACAATCTTCTGCTCGGCGCGCGGATGCCTGTCCGCCGTGGCGGCATAGGAGTTTTCACCGTAGAGCGCGCAGCGCTTACCCGTGACACCGAACTGCGCCATGTACTTCTCAAACTCAAAAAGGCAACCCGGCTCTATCACCGCGGCACGGGTCTCCATGGTATGCTCGCGTCCGCAGGCGCATTTTCCGGCGTACTTGCTGCAATCTATAAACATCTTTCAACGCTCCTCTTCACAGGAACTCTTTCATATACTCACCAAAGCGGGTGTAATCATCCACGCGGATAAAGCGGAAGTCGGAGCGGTAGACCGCCTCGTCGTTGCCGCCCGGACCGTAATCATCGCCGACATAGACGACCTCGGAATGGTCATAGCCATACTCGGCGCAGTACCGGTCGAGCGCGTAATATTTGTTGTACGGGAAAGGCGCAAGGTCGAACGACGACGACCCACCGATGAACACCGTATAATCGGGGAAAGCATCGCGCACGACGGGATACATCGGCTTGCGCTTTGCGCGATCCGGGTCGAAGGCAAGCTTGTCGGTAATGTCCGCTGCGGTGCCGAGCAGCGGGAACGTGACGCAGCCGGAGTCGTGATACTCTACATTATTGCCCTTGAACACCGTATACCCGAAGCGCTCCCTCAGCGCGGTCACGCGAGCCTCGACGCTGGCGCGGTCACAGGGGGCGTGCTCATCAAAAACATGGTCGAGCTCACCTGTCGCGGCGTTATATGTGCAGAACTGCATTCCGTAATTGCCGATAATATCTATGGGGTAGCCGTTCATCTGACTTAATATGCGGCTGCACATCCCCGCGCCGACCATCAGAAGCTTGTACTTTGCGCGCAGTGCGTTCAGCACACCGAGATTGGGCTGGGCAAGCTTCGTCTTGTGCTGAGTGAGCGTGCCGTCAAGGTCAAACGCGATCAGTCTTACATTATCCATATTCTCTTTTGCCTTTCGTATATGAACTTTTCCAGCGCACGTGGGTTTAACGTGTGGTTTCCAACACTTTGATAAATTTGCATCAAAAATATATATTTCACGCGCCTTGCGGCGGC
>URGI01000048.1 GCA_900547315.1 uncultured Eubacteriales bacterium
CCAAACATGTATACATGTGGCTTACTTCGAAATACATTATACACAGTATCCCACAAAAAGCAAAGCTCTCTTTCGCTAAAAGAATAATTTTGTTAATACTCAACAAAAAGCAACTGCGATTTTTGAGTAAACCAACAAAAAACCAACTTGGCGAACGGAAAAGCCAAAAACTATTTGGCGAAAAACAGAATAAAATAAACAATAAAACACGCGTTAACCATTGAAAATCCCGTAAAATAGTAACAAAATTGCGAAAACAAAAGTTAAACGACAGATAGCCACAAAAACCAAAAAACAACTTTACAAGAGAAAAAACTCATGATAAACTACAAACAAATGTAGCGGATACCGCTACGACCCAAACACATCCCAAAAACAGGAGGAACGAACATGAAAAAAGCGATATCCATCTTTCTGGCTGTTGTAATGGTTCTGGCGCTTGTTGCCTGCGGCAACTCCGCTGCTCCCAATGCTCCGGCCGCGACGAACAACGGCTCCGAAACTGCGGGCACGGATTCCGATACTATTAAGATCGGCTACGTCTCCGACCTTACCGGCGCGACCGCTCTGTGGGGCACTGCCGGCCAGTACGGCGCAGAGCTTGCAGTCAAGGACATTAACGAAGCCGGCGGCGTTCTCGGCGGCAAGATGCTTGAGCTCGTCCCCATGGACGGCAAGGGCGAAGCGGCTGACTCCGTCTCCGCTTTCAAAAAGCTCGTCGATGAGCATCACATCGTCGCTTCCATCGGCACCAACTTCTCTTCCTGCAACATCCCCATGGCTTCCGTTGCTGACGAGGTAAAGGTTCCCATCATCGGCACCGCTGCCTCCAACGAGCTCGTTACCGTTGACGAGAACGGCAACCTCCACCCCTACTCCTTCCGTATGTGCTTCATAGACTCCTACCTCGGCACCGTTATCGGTAACTACGCCGTTGACAAGCTCGGCGTCAAGAACGCAGCTCTCTTCACCATAGCCGGCAACACCAACTCCGAGTCCGTCGGCTCCTTCATCAGAGATGCTATCAACGCCAAGGGCGCGAACATTGTCGCTGATGAGCAGTGCCAGGAAGGCGACGTTGATTTCCGCGCACAGCTGACCAACATCAAGGCAAAGAACCCCGACATCATCTTCGTCGTTATGAACGACTATGCAAAGAACGCGACCTTCGCAAAGCAGGCACGTGAGATGGGCATCGAGTGCACTCTCATGGGTCACGACGGCTGGGACTCCGCTCAGCTCGCCAGCGAGGCACAGGGCGCTCTGGAAGGCTGCCTGTATGTCTCCCGTATCGGCTTCAACTCTCCCGATGCTAAGGCTTTCGGTGAGCGCGTTGCCAAGGAATACGGCATCAGCATGGAAGCCGAGTGCCTGTTCGGCTACGACGGAGTCAACTGGATCGTTGACGCCATCAACCGCGCCGGTTCCGCCGATCCCACCGCGATCCGCGACGCTCTTGAGCAGACCGAAGTATTCGAAGGCCTGATCGGTACTCTTGTCATGGATCCCGCGACCCACAACCCGTCCATGGCATGCGCTCTCTACGAGTGCCACGGCGACTCTTTCGAGTTCAAGGAAATCATCGAGGCTCAGAAATAAAAACTTACAAGTGGGGAGGGGATATCTCCTCCCCGCTTCTTTATAAAAGGGGCATGGAAATGCCGCCTTTGCCGTTAACAAACTCAACTTAGATATAGTAGTAGGAGAAAAAACATGTTTTTGCAGCAGTTAGTAACAGGTATATCGATCGGCGGCATTTATGCGCTGCTTGCAACAGGATACTCTTTGATCTACAGCTTGCTTGACTTCTCCAACTGGGCTCATGGTGAATTTGCCATGGTGGGCGCGTATGTTGCAATAGTGTTCTCCACTTTTGTCGGCCTGCCGTTCCTGCCGGCTGCAATTATGGGTATAGTGGGAGGCGCACTGATAAGCTATGCCAGTGAAAAAGTGACATACCGCCGGATCCGCCGCAACGGAGCGCCTAACATGTTCCTCATGATCGCGGCGATGGGCCTTTCAAATATGTTCCAGCAGGCATCCATACTCATTTTCTCAGGTCAGTACAGATCCTATGCCTTCAGACTTCCCGTGTCCACGATAAACGTGGGCGGCGCTTACATCGGCGTCCTCGACCTTATCAGCCTTGCAATCACCGCAGTTGTTCTGGTCATTCTTATTTATCTCATCAACAAAACTCAGTTTGGTCTCAACGTCCGTGCAATCGCATGCAACGCATACTCCGCAAAGGTACTCGGCGTGAAGGTCGACCGCTGCATCGCACTGGTCTTCCTGCTTGCCGGTGCGCTCGCCGGTGTAGGCGGCGTACTGTACGGCATGAAATATAACGTCTTCCCGCAGATGGGCAATGTCGGCCTCAAGGCGTTTATAGCCTCCGTCATAGGCGGTCTGGGCAGCGTCCCGGGTGCTATTGTCGGTGCAATAGTCCTCGGCATCCTGGAAACGCTGGTTTCCGGATACATAAGCTCCAGCCTGCGCGACCTGTTCTCGTTCACACTGCTTATCGTCCTGCTTCTGGTCAAGCCGAGCGGCCTGTTCGGTGTTGACGTGCAGGATAAAGCCTGAGATGGGAGGACAACATGCTTACATTATTTAATGATATAAACACCGCGTTCTGCAACGCACTGGGCATCAGCAGCTATCTTCAGGGCGTTGTGATAATGGTCTGCATCAACATCATCGCCGTTCTCGGTATGTCGGTGCTGACGGGCTTCACAAGACTGTTCTCCTTTGGCAACGCAGGCTTTATGTCGATAGGCGCGTATACCGCGGCTATCCTCACCGTTCAGTTCAAGGTGAATTTCCTTATCGCGATCATACTTGGCGCGTTGTTTGCGGGGCTTGTAGCGTTTCTGCTCGGCTCCATCACGCTGAGACTCAAGGGCGACTACTTCCTGATCACCTGTCTCGGCTTCGGCGAGTGCGTGCGCGTCCTGTTCAACTATACGAAGAACATCACCGGCGGCTCGGCGGGATATCCCGGGATCCCCAACTACTCCAATATGCTGTTCTGCGTGGTCTGCGTTGTGCTCGCGTTCTTCATCGCGTGGAGACTCATCCACTCCAAGTACGGACGCAACCTGACCTCCATCCGCGAAAACGAGCTGGCAGCGGAAGCGGTCGGTGTCAATGCATACCGCTTCAAGAGAATGTCCTTCACCTTCTCCGCAATTTATGCGGGCTGGGCGGGCGCGCTCTACGGCGGCTACCTGATGTACATCGTCCCTGCAAGCTTCAACCTCGCCAAGAGCTGTGAGCTTATCACGACCACCGTTATCGGCGGCCTCGGCTCGCTGACCGGCTCCGTGCTCGGCGCAATAATCGTCACGATCCTGCCCGAGATATTCAGAGCCATGTCCAACTACCGTATGCTCATATACAGCATCGCGGTCGTGCTGATCATCATGTTCAAGCCCAGCGGACTTTACGGCTACAAGGAATTTTCATTCAAGCGCATGTGCAAAACTCTCAAGCGCTGGGGCATTGCGATCGGCAAGTTCTTTGCTAAACTGTTCTCCGGCAAGAAGCAGCCCAAGACGGCGAAAGCCGGAAAGGAGGAGAAAAGCAAGTGAGCACTGAGAAAACTCCTGTCCTTGAAATGCATAATGTTGAGAAGCATTTCGGCGGCGTCCGCGCGATAGACAACTTCAGCCTCAAGCTCGAACCCGGCCAGATCCACGGCCTAATCGGCCCGAACGGCGCGGGCAAGACCACAATATTCAACAATATCACCGGCATCTACGCGCCCAGCGCGGGCAAGATAATCTTCGACGGTCAGGACATCACCGGTATGCCCCCGTATAAGGTAGCGCAGCTCGGCATAGGCCGTACTTTCCAGAATATCAGGCTTTTTTCCAACCTGTCCGTTATGGACAACGTCATAATCGCCAGCAATCTTGATGCGACGTATAATATGCCGCAGGCGATTTTTATGACCAAGAAGTACAAAGAGCGCGAAAAGTTCCTGAAGGAAAAGGCGATGGCGCTCCTTGAGGACGTCGGACTTCAGGATAAGGTGAACGAGAAGGCAAGCTCTCTTCCGTACGGCCATCAGCGCAAGCTTGAGATCGCGCGTGCAATGGCGCTTGACCCGAAGCTGCTGCTCCTCGACGAGCCGGCGGCGGGCATGAACACCGAGGAATCGCTCGATCTGGTGGACTTTGTCCGCGAGATCAGAGAGAAGTACGACATCACCATTCTTATGATCGAGCATCATATGGACGTCGTCTCCAACCTCTGCGATTACTGCACCGTTCTCAACTTCGGCAAGACTATCGCTGTCGGCACTGCGGCTGAGGTCAAGAGCAATCCCGACGTCATCAAAGCTTATCTGGGAGGTATGGACTGATGGCTGCAATACTGAAAGTCGATAATTTGTCCGCGGCATACGGCGGCATCCAGGCGCTGCGCGGAGTTTCGCTTGAGGTTCAGGAGGGCGAGATCGTCTCTGTCCTCGGTGCAAACGGCGCCGGCAAATCCACTCTGCTCAAGTGCATCTCGTCCGTCATGAAGACCACCGGCGGAACGGTCGAATTCATGGGAAAACCCGCATCTAAGAAGCCCTATGAGGTCGTCGAGGCGGGGCTTGTGCAGGTCCCTGAAGCAAGACAGATCTTTGCGAAGCTCACCGTGTATGAAAATCTCCGCATAGGAAGCAATTTCAGAAAAGATCAGAGCGGCATCAAGGAAGATATTGAGCGCGTGTACAGCATTTTCCCCAGATTGAAGGAGCGCGAAAAGCAGTATGGCGGCCTTCTCTCCGGCGGTGAGCAGCAGATGCTTGCTATCGGCAGAGGCATGATGGCACGCCCGAAGCTGATGATGTTTGACGAGCCGTCCCTCGGCCTTGCACCGGTCATAGTGCAGCAGGTGTTTGAAGTCATAAAGGAACTCAACAAAGAGGGGCTTTCGATAATGCTTATAGAGCAGAACGCTCAGAAAGCGCTCAGCATCAGCGACCATGCGTACATCATGCAGACCGGCAGAGTCGTTATGCACGGCACCGGAAAGGAGCTTCTGGCAGACGAGAATATGGTCTCCGCGTATCTGGGCGAATAAGCCTGGTCCGAGAAAGAAATAAACAAAAACCCCTCCGGTATAGCCGGAGGGGTTTTACTGTCATATAGGATTCAGCTGAACATCAGATCAAGTATATTTTCGGCGGTGATCGCGCCGAAAATGTTCGTCAGATCCAGCGTTGACAGGGCGCGAGCCACGCTGTCTCGCTCGAAGAAGCAGCCTGTCAGCGCCGTCGCTGCGGGCGAAACATCCTCAAGAGCCATGAAATCGCCCTCAAACGCGATGTCGCTTATCTTTCCGTTCTGCACGTCCGCCATTATACACAGGCTGCCGCCGGGGAAGCGGCGGCTGTTTTTATATTCGAACTTTTTGGTCCGTCCCCATGTCCAGTCCCACGAACGGTATTTTTCGTCCGCGATCCTGGCTGCCTCGGCCAGCTCTTCGCCGGACAGCTGCTCGTGCACGAGCCCATCCGCGGACAGCGCGGCGAGCAGCCTTGCGCGGAACTCAGTCCTGTCCATGTCCGCAGGCAGAAACTCTCGGATATTGCCGACACGGCTTTTCACAGACTTGACGCTCTTGGAGCTGAACTTGTCCGCGTTTACATTGAGCGCCTCACTTATGACCTGCGGGTCGGAGTCAAAAAGCAGCGTGCCGTGATGCAGTATCCTGTCGCCGCAGAGGCGCTGCGCGACGCCGGATACCTTGCGGCCGTTGACCAGAATGTCGTTACGGCCGGACTTTTCGGCGCGGACGCCCATGGTGGACAGCGCGCGGCACACCGGTTCGGTGAAACGTTCTATGGATATTTCGCTGCCGTTTCCAGCGTCGGATATGAATGAATAATTCAGGTTGCCCATGTCGTGATATACCGCGCCGCCGCCGGTCATCCTGCGCACGACCGTGACGCCGTGCTGCCGCACGTATTCCGTGTTGACCTCAGCCCATGCGTTCTGGTTGCAGCCTATGACAACGGTGTTGTTGTTCTGCCAGAGAATGAGCCAGTCGCCGTCTCGCTTGTTTTCGAGAACATATTGTTCAAAGGCTAAATTGTAGCATGGATCGGTGCTGCCGGTTTCAAGGTAGTGCATCATGTGTCCCTCCGTGCGGCCTGAAGAAAGAGCGAAATTTGCTGCAGGCCACGCTGAAAATTGTGGATTTTCGGGCAAACGGCGGCGCTGCGGGAGCCGATTTTGCATGAATAATATAGCATCCACTCGATTTGCTGTCAATCTTGAAGTGGAATTATGTTGGTTTATTCGTGAAAACTTTTGAAAGCACAGATCGTGCTATGTCAATATGCACATAAAACAACTAAAATATTTGTGGATAGTGCCATTTCTATCACGGATATCACAAAATATGTTGTTTTGTGACTGAATCGATGATATTATTTATGCGTAAATGTGGTTTTATATTCAACCACCAACGGCTTTGTCATTTCAAATATCTAAATTCAGCCTTCAGGAGGAAAACTAAATGGCAGTCAGCAATGAAATGATGAAAGACATGTATACGCGGATGCTGCGTATACGTGACTTTGAAAATGCGACCTCAAGACTGTACGCGGAAGGGAAGATACCGGGCTTCTGCCATCTGTATATCGGCGAGGAAGCCGTCGCAACGGGCGTGTGCGAATGCCTTACGGATGAAGACTATATCACCAGCACGCACCGCGGCCACGGCCATATAATCGCCAAGGGCGGAGACATGCGCCTTATGATGGCGGAGCTCTTCGGCCGTGCGACCGGCTATTGCCACGGCAAGGGCGGTTCCATGCATATCGCGGACAGAGACAAGGGCATCCTCGGCGCGAACGGCATCGTCGGCGCAGGGCAGTGCATTAGCTGCGGCGCGGGACTGTCCATACAGCTGCGCAAGACGGATCAGGTCTGCGTCTGCTTCTTCGGCGACGCGTCCACGAACCAGGGCACATTCCATGAATCACTCAATATCGCATCGCTGTGGAAGCTTCCGGTCGTGTTCGTGTGTGAGAACAATCTCTACGGCATATCCGTCAGTCAGGAGCACCATCAGGCGATAAAGGATATCTCCGTGCGCGCCGTCGCGTACAATATGCCCGGCGTAACGGTCGACGGCAATGACCCGCTGGCCGTATATGAGGCGGCGAGCGAAGCTGTGGCGCGCGCCCGTGAAGGCAAGGGGCCGACGCTCATCGAGTGCAAGACCTACCGCCAGCACGGCCACTTTGAAGGAGACCCCGCGCCCTATAAGCCTGCGGAGGAGCAGGCGGCGTGGATGAAGAGAGACCCCATCCCCAATTTCAGAAAGTACCTTATCGATAACGGCGTGGCGGACGAGGATGAGCTTTGCGGCATTGAGGCAGGCGTTGCAAAGGAAGTCAGCGACGCGATCGAGTTTGCCGCCGCCCAGCCCTGGCCAGACGCGGATTCCGTTGTTGTCGATGTATATTCGGATATAGTAGAGGAGGCAAGAAAGAGATGATCCTGACTTATCGTGAAGCTATCCGCGAGGGTATGAGCATAAGAATGCGTGAAGATCCGAGAGTTATCCTCTTCGGTGAGGACACCGGCGCCTACGGCGGCAGCTTCGGCATCACCCTCGGCATGTATGATGAATTCGGCGGCGACCGCGTGCGCGATACACCGATATCCGAAAGCGCAATAATCGGCTGCGCCGTCGGCTCCGCGGCTACCGGCATGAGACCGATCGCAGAGCTCGTTTTCTGCGACTTCCTGACCGTTGCGATGGATCAGATCGCCAATCAGGCGGCAAAGATGCGCTATATGTTCGGCGGAAAGATATCTCTCCCCATGGTTGTCCGCATGCCTGCGGGCGCGGGACAGGGCGGCGCCGCGCAGCACTCCCAGTCTCTCGAAGCGTGGGTCACTCATGTGCCCGGCCTCAAGGTCGTGTATCCTTCGACTCCGCAGGATGCGCTTGGCCTTATCCTGTCCGCTATCGACGATGATAACCCCGTAATATATTTTGAAAACAAGATAATAAAAGAGAAAGCCGATATCACCAATTTTGATCCCATCCCGCTCGGCAAGGGCAATATCGTGCGCGAAGGTACGGATATTTCCGTTATCACCTACGGCCTTCAAGTCTACGATGCGAAGAAGGCGGCGGATATTCTCGCCAAGGACGGCATAAGCCTTGAGATCATCGACCTGCGTACGCTCTATCCGCTGGACAAGGACATGATACGCAGCAGCATCGCAAAGACTCACCACGCTATCGTTATCACCGAAGAAACCAAGCGCGGCGGCTACGGCGGAGAGATCAGCGCAACCATAGCCGAGGAAATGTTCGACGAGCTTGACGGCCCCGTCGTGCGCATCGGCTCGCTCAATACCCCCGTCCCCGTGTCTCCGATCCTTGAACAGGCGTTCATGCCCAACTATCAGGATATCGTCAACGCCGCACGGAAAATGCTGTGACCGCGTTTCGGAAGGAGTTTTAGGTATGGCCTTTTATGTATCAATGCCCAAGCTCGGAATGACGATGACGGAGGGCACGATAAGTGAATGGAAGAAGAAAGAGGGAGACGCCGTCGCGGTCGGCGACCCGCTTTTCGACGTGGAGACAGACAAGCTGACGAATACGATAAACGCCTATGAGGCGGGAACTGTGCTCAAAATACTCGTGAACGACGGCGAGACCGCGGCCTGCCAGCAGCCCGTCGCCATTATGGGGCAGGCGGGTGAGGACATCTCCGGCCTTACGGGGGCTGCTGCCGCACCGGCCGAGGAGAAGACAGAGCAGCCTGCCGAGCAGAGCGTACAGCCCGCCGCGCACAAGGCCGGTGAGCGCCTGATAATCTCGCCGAGGGCGAAGAAAGTTGCCGCAGAGCTTGGGATAGACACGCATTATGTCACGGGGACCGGACCGAACGGCCGCATCGTCGAGAGGGACATCCGCAATTATAAGCCTGCCGCGCAGGAAGAGCACAGCGTAAAGATGTCTCCGCTCGCGAAAAAGATCGCCGCAGACATCGGGGTAGATGTGAACGATATCCCGAGCGACGGGCGCGTCATGGCAGGGGATATCCTCAAGTATCTGCATGACAGCCGCGTACCGGTGCAGGAGGCTCCCGCCCGCGAGGAGACCGTGAATATGGACGGCATGCGCAAGGCTATCGCGCGCAACATGCTCAATTCCCATATGACCAGCCCCACCGTCACCTTTGATCTGAGTGTGGACATGACCAATCTCAAGGAGTACCGCGCCCAGCTCAAGGCGAATGATATCAAGGTGAGCTATACTGACATACTGGTCAAATTCGTCTCGAAAGCGCTCACGGAATTCCCCGCGCTCAACTGCTCGGTGGACGGAAATAAGATCATCTATAAGCACTATGTCAACATGGGCGTCGCCGTTGCGCTCGATAACGGGCTTGTTGTGCCGAATGTTCCCGATGCTGACAAGAAGAGCCTGACGGAGATATCCTCGGAGGTCAAGGAACTTGCAGAGCTTGCCCGCAGCGGGAAGCTCCCGATGGAGCGTCTCCACGGCGGCACGTTTACTATAACCAACCTCGGCATGTACGGCATAGAGAGCTTCTCTCCCATCATAAATCAGCCTGAGGTGGCGATCCTCGGCGTGTGCGCAATGCAGGACAAGCCTGTCGTTGTGGACGGCCAGATCACCGTCCGGACGATGATGAACATGTGCCTCACCGCCGACCACAGAGTTGTGGACGGAGCCCTTGCCGCACAGTTCCTGCATCGGGTCAAAACGCTCATGGAAAACCCGGCGCTCATGCTTGCATAATTTAGGAGGACGGATATTCAATGGCGACCAATGTCATCATGCCGAAGCTTGGAATGACCATGACTGAGGGCACGATAATCAAATGGCATAAAAAAGTCGGGGACGCGATCGAAGAGGGCATGCCGCTCTTTGATGTGGAGACCGACAAGCTTACAAATACGGTGAATGCGAATGTTTCCGGAACGCTCCTGAAAATAAGTGTTCCGGAGGATGGTACGGCGGACTGCCTGGCGGTCGTTGCGGTCATTGGCAGCGAGGGCGAGAAGCTCGAAGCCGAACCCGCACCGGCTGCCGCGCCGCAGACGGAGAGCGGCAATGATCTCATCGTCATCGGCGGCGGCCCGGGCGGATACGTCGCGGCAATACGCGGCGCGCAGCTTGGAATGAAGGTCACGCTCATCGAGGCGGACGCCGTCGGCGGTACCTGCCTCAACCGCGGCTGCATGCCGACAAAGGCACTTCTGCATTCTGCCGAGGTGTACGAGCTGGCAACGCACTCTGCCGGCATCGGCATAGTGGCGAACGACGTTTCGGTAGACTGGAACGCGGTGCAGAATGCGCGCGCCGGTGTAACGAAAAAGCTCACCGACGGCGTGAAAGCGCTCATAAAGGCAAATAAGATTACGCTGATATCCGGAAAGGCGAGCTTCGCAGACCCGAAAACAGTCTCAGTCGGCGGCAGGATACTGACTGCCGGAAAGATAATCATCGCCTCCGGCAGCGCGCCGATCGTCCCGCCGATAAAGGGGATCAGCGAATGCGGCGCGGTCATTGATTCTACGGCCTGCCTGCAGCTCGACCATGTTCCGGAGAGCCTGCTCGTTATCGGCGGCGGAGTGATCGGCCTTGAGCTTGGCAGCGTGTACGCGCGTTTTGGCAGCAAGGTCACGGTAGTTGAGATGAGCCCCAAGCTCCTGCCGCTCATGGATTCGGAGCTTACCGCGATGGTTCGCCGCCAGCTTGAGACCAAGGGCATGGAGATACTCACGGAGAGTAAGGTCGTCTCCGTGGAAAACTGCGGCGCTGGCGGCAGAGTTCATATCGAGTGCCCGAACGGCGAGAGGACAGTGGAGGCAGAAAAGATACTGCTCTGCGTTGGCCGTAAGCCCAATATCGAAGGACTGGGACTTGAGAAAGCCGGAGTAAAGACGGAGCGCGGCTATATCCAGGTCAACGATCGGATGGAGACTTCCGTTCCGGGCATATACGCCGTCGGCGACTGCAACGGGAAGCTTATGCTGGCTCATGCCGCAATGGCTATGGGCGAGACGGCGGCCGAGAATGCAGCTGGCGGCAGCAAGACCTTCATTGCGGCTTACAGCCCGTCCTGCGCATATATCGGTCCCGAGCTTGCCGGTGTTGGATATACCGAGGAACAGCTCAAGGAAAAGGGCGTGGACTACAAAGTCGGCAGATTTGTTACCGCCGCAAACGGCAGAAGCCTTGTGTCCGGCCATGTTGACGGCATGGTCAAGATCATTGCCGGTGAAAAATACGGCGAGATACTCGGTGTACACATCATGGCGCCGAGCGCGACCGAGCTTATCGAAGAGGCGGCACTGGCCATTCGGCTCGAAGCCACGGTGGATGAGCTTGTGGATACGATACACTGCCATCCGACCGTGTCCGAGGCGCTGCGCGAGGCGGCGCTTGCGGTAGATGGCCGCGCGATACATATGCCGAATAAAAAGAAGTAAACCGATAACCACCTAAGTCTGCCGTCTTATGTGCGGCCGCGGCAAAAACGAAAACCGCCATGCTCAGACACTGTTCTGAACATGGCGGTATTTTCTTGCCGTTCAAATATATTTTGCCGTGAATTCGTCAAGAGCCGGAATGCTTTCACAGCGCCAGTATTCCGCGCCGTTGTCGGTTCGCTCTACAAGCTTCTTGTTATACAGCTCGCGCCGCAGTGTCGCGGGATCGTGGAACGTGCTCCACGCGTCCAACAGGTCGTTCAGCTCGGCTTCGGAATAGCGCCTGTCCGGCTCAAGCTTCCCAGCGAGATACCACAGCGCGGCGAGCTTTTTACGGTTCTTCGCGGGGAACGCGGTGAGCTGCATTTTGCCGTTGAGAAAAGGCTGAATCAGCCGCAGCAGAGAAGAATCATCCATTTTTGCATCCCCCGATCATCTCGGTGAACAGTCTGTCGCGGTCAAAATCTCCGGAGACAAAGCCGGGAATTTCCTTTATCGCCTTGCAGATACTGAGGCTGAAGCCGGTCAGAATAGCGCCGATCTCCGCGTCGGAGTACGGGCAGTCGCCGGTGACGATGAGCGCGGCGATGCCGTACACCACGATCCACAGGTCGCGGAAATAGCGCTCGACTTCGGCTTCGCTGATGTGGTATATCCGCTCCAGCGGCTCCTTCACATAGTCCAGCGAATGGCGCATCGCGTCCATCGCGCCCTTTTCACCCGCGTCATGCGTGAGAAAAAGAAGCCTGTACAGCTCCGGCTCCTCGCGCGCGAAGCGGATATACTGCATTCCAAAGCCGTAAAACGGGATTTCCGCCTGCAGCCCCTCTTCCACGTAGCCGTCGTATATCGACTCCGCCGCCGAGCGCACCGCGCCGCGAGCCTCGGCCATCGTAGAAAAGCAGGTGAACACCGGCTGAGTCGATACGCCAAGCTCGTCCGCAATAGCCCGCGCGGTCAGCGCGCCTATGCCATTCCGGCGCACTACCTGCAGGGCGGCGTCGGTTATTTCCGCTCTGGTAAATTTGAATTTCGGTGCCATATAAACTCTCCGTTTTTCGTCAGCATCAAAGATTTTTTATCTGGTTGCTTATCAGCATGCCCACTGTGTCCGCAAACATGCTCAGCGAGCGGATGCGCGCAAAGTCGCGCCCGTAGACAAGCTTCGCCGAGGCGACGTCCTCGTCGTCGCCGGTGAACACGCACATCACCGCGATGCCGTCCGCCCGCGCGCGGCGCACCTCAAGCGCAGCGTCGGTTATTCCGGCGTCTTTTTCATAGGTCACAAGCTCGTCCGTCTCGCGGCGGCGGGTCTTTACAACGTCGTTCGGCTTCACATCGGACAGGATGATGAGCAGCTTGTGCTCGTATGGGGAAGCGTTCATCAGCCGGTGCAGCGCGGCGATGGCGAGACCGTCGCGGTTGCAGCCGTTGGAGACGTATTCAAATATCCGCCGATTGTCGCGCGGACGGTCATAGTCCCGAAAAACGCGGAGCACGGTGTAGCCCGTCATGGAGCAGAACGAACTGACCCGACAGGGAATGCCGCAGCGCGTGAGGCTCTCGGCGACCATGTAGCCCTGCGCGGAGACGATCTCCTGCCGCGTTTTCTGCGAGGTCGAGGCGTCGAGCAGTATGTCCACCGACAGCCCGCCGATGTCGTCATGCTCCGTCTTGCGGAACACGCGGCTGTCGCCGAAGCTCAGCGCGCGCCATACGCGTCCGCCGTCGAGCCGACCGGAATTCGCGCGGATGATGGCGGGCTGGAGATGCATGAGCGCTGAGTTCTGAATCTTCGAACTCAGCTTTGCTATGGCGCTGCGGTTCTGCGCGAGGCTTGCGTCGTAGCTTGCGCGGTTCTTCACTATCTGCGCCGCCTCGCGCTGGCGCGACAGCGCTTCAAAGCCGTTGCGTATCTGCGCCGCGTCCGGACGGTCGCCGGATGTGATGAGCAGATGGCAGGATTCATGGCTGCCGGTACAGAGCTCGCGTTCGAGCTTGTCCGTTTTTGCAGGAGAGAATATGCTCCTGCCGTACTTCGTCTCCATGAACTCGCGCAGCTCCTGCGCGGTCATCTTGGTTTTCAGCTCCTTCTGCTGCACGTCGCCATCCGTCGAGCCGCCGTAGACGTCCTGCGGATGCTGCGTGAAGCCAAGGCCGAACCTGCGAAACTGGGTATCGGCGTTCTTCCTGCCGCGCTTTTTGAACGGCTGCGTGAAGCTGCGCTTCTGCGCGCGTCGGCGCTCCTCGGTGCATATCTGAAACCAGCGCTCGAACAGCTCCTTCGCCCGCGCGGCGATCTCCGTTTCCGTCATGTCCGGCGTGAACTCCAGCTCGTCGAGGAGCTTGGAGTCGTATTTGTTCATGCGCGATTCAAGCCCCAGCACGCGCGAAAAGTGCGCGAGCGCGAGCGAATCGTAGAATTGAAAATCCTCCGCACCCTGATGCTGCCGCACGAACTGCTCGGCGTATCTGCGCCGAAGCGCTTCCAGCGCCGGGCGCTGCGGCAGCTCTCGCTGATAGACGCAGTTTTCAAGCCCCAGCCAGAACAGATCCGTGTATGTGTCGGCGTCCTCATATTGCTGAAGCCCTGCGAATATCTGCGCGAACACCGCGTAGTCGTAGTGCTTCCGCGCCGCGCCGAAGATGCAGTTCCAGTAGAGGTCGGCTCTGCCTTTCACGTCGTAGGCGCGGAAATCAGGGCGGAAGTCGTAGCGGCCGGCGCAGTTCCAGACGATGTTTGCCGCGCGCTTTTGCTGCCGCTCGTCTATCTCGGTCATGGCTCGAACAGGTCACTGCGGCGCAGCTCGCCGGGGATGCGCGCGCCGACGATATCGGACACGAGCTGGCGCTCGAAATCGTCAAAGCTCTTGTTGAGGATGCCCATCTCAAGCGCCTCGCCGAGACTCAGTCCCTGCTCCGTGAGATGCACGGCGGCGATCAGGCCGCGCAGATCGAGCGCCTTTGTGGATATCTCGGAGCTGTCGCACTTCTTGCGGATCTCCTGAAACAGCTCCGCAAGCTGGCGGGCGTATTCCGCGCGAAGCTTCGGGAACGTGGCCTTCAGCAGCTTTTCAAGGCTGTCGGCAGAGATGACGGGCATGTTTATCACCATGAAGCGCGAGGCCAGCGCCTCGTTCAGCTCGCGCGTACCAGCGTAGCCGTAGTTCATCGTCGCGATGAAGCGCGTGCAGGGGGAGAGCGTGATGCGGTCGTAGCCCGGCACGTCGATTATGCGGCGGAAGTCCAGTGTGGCGTGGAGCACGGAGAGAGATTCGTTCTTTGCCATGTTTATCTCGTCGAGCACGCCGAAGCCGCCCTCCACGGCGCATTGGTATATCGGCCCGCGGCGCAGCGTCACCTCGCCATTTTTAAAGGTGTCGGTGCCGATGAGCGAGGCGGCGTCCGTGTTGAGGTAGAACGAGATGTCCCACTGCGGGCGCTGGAACACGGCGGCAAGGTTCTCGGCCAGAACGTTTTTGCCGGTGGCCTTCGGCCCGACCAGCAGCAGGTTTTCGCCCGCGAGTACGGCGGCTATCGCCTCGCGCCAGACCTCGCGGCCGTAATATTTATATTTGGGGCAGGGGATGCGTCCGGCGTTCTCCGGCGCTGCGGGAAAGCTGCGGCGAAAGTCCTCGATTCGGGCGAGCATTTCCTCGTCTATACCTTCGCTGCGCAGAAAATCGAGCATGTTTTTCCCTCCATTTTATGTCTGATTCCG
>URGI01000049.1 GCA_900547315.1 uncultured Eubacteriales bacterium
ACTGGAACCCGTGCAGGCCGCCCCGGTCATCATCGAGGACAACTGCTTCATCGGCTCGCGTTCGATCGTGGTCGAGGCTCTCCGCCTGCCAGCTTTATCTGCTTGACGATCCTCTGCTGCAGAAACCGCTCACCGAAGAGAGCATCAAGAAAAAGATCGTCGGCCACTGGGGCACCGTGCCCGGTCAGAACTTTATCTACGCTCACCTCAACCGAGTTATCAAAAAATATGACCTCGATATGATATATATATCCGGCCCCGGCCACGGCGGAAACGCCATGGTCGCTCAGGATTGGCTGGACGGCAGCTATCAGGAGGTTTACCCCAACATCTCCCGCGACAAGGAAGGCATGCAGAAGCTCTTCAAGCAGTTCTCTTTCCCCGGCGGCATCCCCTCCCATGTTGCGCCCGAGACCCCGGGTTCCATCAACGAGGGCGGCGAGCTGGGCTACTCCCTCGCCCACTCCTTCGGCGCCGTGACCGATAACCCAGACCTCATCGCAGCCTGCGTCGTCGGCGACGGCGAAGCAGAGACCGGCCCGCTCGCAACTTCCTGGCAGCTCAACAAATTCGTCAACGCCAAGACTGACGGCGCCGTGCTGCCGATACTCCACCTCAACGGCTACAAGATTGCAAACCCCACCCTCTTCGCGCGCATTTCGCATGAAGAGCTTGAGGACTTCTTCCGCGGCTGCGGCTGGGAGCCGCACTTCGTCGAGGGCAGCGCCCCCGCCGAGATGCACCGCCTCATGGCGGACACTCTTGATGAGTGCATCGAGAAGATCCTCGCCTATCAAAAGGACGCAAGAGAGAACGGCAACATGAACCGCCCCCGCTGGCCGATGATCGTTTTCCGCAGCCCGAAGGGCTGGACAGGCCCGGCATATGTTGACGGCCTGAAGGTCGAAAACTACTGGCGCGCGCACCAGGTTCCCATTCAGCCCGATTCCCCCGAGCATATCCGCCAGATCGAGCAGTGGCTGCATTCCTATCATCCCGAAGAGCTGTTCGACGATAACGGCACTCCCGTGCAGGAGCTGCTCGACTTCCCGCCCAAGGGCACCCGCCGCATGGGCGCGAATCCCCATGCGAACGGCGGTCTGCTGCTGAAGGATCTGCGCATGCCCGACTTCCGCGAGTACGGCGTGGATATTCCCTTCCCCGGCAGCGTCGAGGCGCAGGATATGTCCGTACTCGGCGACTTCGTGCGCGATATCTACAAGCTCAACGACAAGGAGCGCAACTTCCGCTCCTTCGGCCCCGACGAGACGAACTCCAACCGACTTAACGCGGTATTTGAGGAAACCGACCGTGTCTGGAACGGCGAAGCCTACGACACCGACGATCATCTCGCCCCCGACGGCAGAGTCATGGACTCCATGCTCTCCGAGCATGTGTGCGAAGGTATGCTCGAGGGCTACCTGCTCACCGGCCGCCACGGCTTTTTCAACAGCTACGAGGCGTTCATCCGCATAGTTGACTCCATGTTCTCGCAGCACGCAAAGTGGCTCAAGGTCTGCAATCAGCTTCCTTGGCGTCAGAAGATCGCGTCGCTCAACTATGTTCTCGCCTCCAATGTCTGGCAGCAGGACCACAACGGCTTCACGCATCAGGACCCCGGCTTCCTCGACCACGTCGCCAACAAGAAGGCCGACGTCGTCCGCCTGTACCTGCCGCCGGATGCAAACTGCCTGCTGAGCTGCTTTGACCACTGCATCCGCTCCCGCAACTATGTAAACGTCATCGTCGCCTCCAAGCATCCCCGTCCCCAGTGGCTGACTATGGAGCAGGCCGTAAAGCACTGCACTCAGGGCATCGGCATCTGGCAGTGGGCATCCACCGACGAGGGTCAGGAGCCTGACATCGTCATGGCCTGCTGCGGCGACACGCCGACGCTTGAGACCCTGGCCGCCGTCACCATCCTGCGCAGCGCGTTCCCCGAACTGCGCATCCGCGTTGTCAACGTCGTTGACCTGATGCGTCTCCAGAGCGAGGAGCAGCACCCGCACGGCCTGTCGCAGAGAGATTACGACATGATCTTCACCACCGACAAGCCCATCATCTTCGCCTTCCATGGCTATCCCAGCCTCATCCATGAGCTGACTTACAGACGCCACAACAAGAACATCCACGTCCGCGGCTACATCGAAGAGGGCACCATCACCACGCCCTTCGACATGAGAGTCCTTAACAGACTGGATCGCTTCAACCTCGTCATGTCTGCGGTCTATAATCTCCCGCAACTTGGCAACCGCGGCGCGTACCTCGTCCAGCAGATGAAGGATAAGCTCGTCGAGCATGCTCAGTACATCGCTGAGTACGGCGTAGACCTCCCCGAAGTTGCTAACTGGAAATGGACTGATAAATAAAATAAGCGTAAAAAATCCCTCGCCGCCTGGCGAGGGATTTTTTACGCTTTCTTTCTGTATTCCTTCGGCAGACAGCCGTAGGATTCCTTGAACGTGGCCGTGAACTTGCTCTGGCTCTCATAACCCACGAGCCGCCCGATCTCCGCTATGCTCATGTCGGACTCGTGCAGCAGCGCCGCCGCCTTCTTCATCCGGTGCTCCTTCATATGCGCCGCGATCGATTCTCCGTAGACGGACTTGAACACGGCCTTGAGCGTCGTCGGG
Organism: uncultured Eubacteriales bacterium; assembly: GCA_900547315.1. GTDB lineage: Bacteria > Bacillota > Clostridia > Oscillospirales > Oscillospiraceae > Limivicinus. The sequence goes on from URGI01000049.1 coordinate 2,634, forward strand.
TTCATCAGATACTTGTGCGACAACTCCTCGATCGTGAAGCGGCGCTCCATGTTCGACGCGAGCAGATCGTGTATCTCGCGGATCACGCGCACCTGCTCTGCCTGATACTGTGTCATCTGGTTGCGTCCGGAGGGTTTCAGCTTCGCCAGATACAGCAGCAGCTCCAGAGTCTTGACTCTGAGATAGGCGTTCCGCAGTTCCTCCGGCTGATCATAAAACGCGGAGAAAATGCTCTCGGTCTGCTCGTTGCCCGTATGCGGGAAGCAGCCCGCGCCGCAGAGCCTGTCTTTCAGCAGCTTCGGTGTCACGCCGGAATCCGCGATCAGCTCCGGCTCCGCGCCGTCCGCCAGCTCTATGCACAACAGCTCGCAGCGGTCATTCGGGAAATAGAACTCCGCACTTGCCAGCAGCTCGCTGGGGCAGACGCAGAAATCGCCCGCCCCAAGATTCACGCTGCTGCCCGCGGCCGTTTTCCAGCCGACGCGCTCCGCGCGGCAGTACAGCACAGCAAGCTCTCCCGCGGCATACTCCGGCATCGCGTCATCCGGCAGCAAGAGGAAGTATGCCCGCACGCTCGAAAAAATTTCCGCCGCGAGCATCACTCCGCCTCCTCGCGCCACTCCGGGCACGCGATGTCCATGACCTGCTCTATCATCTCATGCAGCAGGCGGCTCTGCGCGCTGTCCGCCGCGTGATAATACACTTCCTTGCCCTCGCGGCGGCTGACAATCAGGCCGCTGTCGCGCAGTGTGCGCAGGTGATGAGATACGGCAGGGCTTGACATATCCAGCATTACCGCGATATTCACGACGCACTCGTCGCAGTGGCACAGCAGCCAGAATATCCTCACGCGCGTCGTATCGCCCAGCTGGCGGAACACATCCGCTATGGTCTGGAAATTATCCACGCGCTCAAGCACTTCACGTATCTCCGCCGTGTTCATTTTTTCTTCGCCGTGATGATGCGGCAGTTCGGTCTTCGCCATGCTTACTCCTCCGTTTTCGCCCGTTCGGAAACGCTTTTTGCCCCTTTGGACATGAGTTTACCGAAGGGATTGACTTTCCTTTTCGCGCATATTATACTACGGCCATGATGATTAAACAAGTGCTTAATCATGAAATGATTTGCACGCCACGCAGAAAGGAGAACATTCTCAATGAAAAAGACTTACAGTATTGAAGTGGACTGCGCCAACTGCGCAAATCTTATGGAGGAAGCCACCAAGAAGACCCCCGGTGTCGCCTCCGCGGTCGTAAACTTTATGACCCAGAAGATGATCGTAGAGTTTGAAGAAGGTCAGGACGCGAAAGCCGTTATGCAGGAAGTGCTCAAGGCCTGCAAGAAGGTCGAGCCTGACTGTGAAATCGAGCTTTGATTTTACCGGAAGCGCCCATCCGCTCCTGCGGGTGGGCGCATTGCCCGGTCTAATGGTTAAATGAACGTTTAATTATAAAGGAGATGCTCCGTAATGTCCAAGAAGCAGAAAAAGATGCTGACCCGCATCATTATTGCGGCCGTAATGCTCATCGCGCTGCGCTTCATCCCCGTCACCGGCCTGCTTCGTCTGGCGCTGTATCTGGTCGTATACATCATCATCGGCTACGATATACTCCGAAAGGCCGGCAAGGGCATACTCAACCGCCGCGTATTTGACGAGAACTTCCTGATGGCCGTCGCCACGGTCGGCGCGTTTGCGCTGGCGATATATGAGCGCAGCGGCGACTACAACGAGGCCATCGCCGTTATGCTGTTTTACCAGATAGGCGAGTTGTTCCAGAGCTACGCCGTCGGCAAGAGCCGCAAGAACATCAGCGCGCTCATGGATATCCGCCCCGATTATGCCAACATTGAGCGCGACGGCAAGCTTGAAAAGGTCGATCCCGATGAGGTCGCTGTCGGCAGCATCATCGTTGTGCAGCCAGGCGAAAAGGTTCCTATCGACGGTGTCATCGTTGAAGGCAGCTCCTCGCTCAACACCAGCGCACTGACCGGTGAAAGCCTCCCGCGCGACGCCAAGCCCGGCGACGATATTATAAGCGGCTGCATAAACATGACCGGCGTTCTGAAAGTCAAAACCACCAAGGAGTTCGGCGAGTCCACCGTCTCCAAGATCCTTGAGCTTGTCGAAAACTCCAGCTCCCGCAAATCCCGCTCCGAGGCGTTCATCTCGAAGTTCGCCCGCGTATATACCCCCGCCGTTTGTTACAGCGCGCTCGCCCTCGCGGTGCTGCCGCCGGTAGTCCGTCTCATCACCGGACTTGACGCACAGTGGGAACAGTGGATATACCGTGCGCTGTCCTTCCTCGTTGTCAGCTGCCCCTGCGCGCTCGTCATCAGCATCCCGCTCAGCTTCTTCGCCGGCATCGGCGGCGCGAGCAAGGAAGGTGTCCTCATCAAAGGCTCCAACTATCTTGAGACTTTGTCTCAGGTCAAGACTGTTGTGTTTGACAAGACCGGCACGCTGACCCAGGGCGTATTCGAGGTCAGCGCCGTGCATCACACCCCCATCGAGCAGGAAAAGCTGCTTGAGTACGCAGCTCTCGCCGAGTGCGCCTCCTCACATCCTATCAGCAAGAGTCTCCAGCGCGCCTACGGCAAGGAGATCGACCGCAGCCGCGTCACTGATATTGAAGAGATCAGCGGTCACGGCGTCATCGCCAAGGTAGATGGAGTTCAGGTCGCCGCCGGCAACGACAAGCTCATGGAGCAGCTGAACATCCCCTACCAGAACTGCCGCAGCATCGGTACAATAATCCATATGGCGATTGACGGCAAGTACGCCGGACACATCGTCATCTCCGATATCGTCAAGCCGCACTCCAAGCAGGCCATTGCAAACCTGAAGCATGCGGGCGTTGAGAAGACCGTTATGCTCACCGGTGACATGAAGAAGGTCGCCGACTCCGTCGCAGCCGAGCTCGGCGTTGACGAGGTGTACAGCGAACTGCTTCCGGCCGGCAAGGTCGAGAAGGTCGAAGGGCTGCTCGCGGCCAACAGCGGCAGCGCTAAACTCGCCTTCGTCGGTGACGGCATCAACGACGCTCCCGTTCTCAGCCGCGCGGACATCGGCATTGCGATGGGCGCCATGGGCTCCGACGCCGCTATCGAGGCTGCCGACGTTGTGCTCATGGACGACGATCCGCTCCAGATCGCAAAGGCGATCAAAATATCCCGCAAGTGCATCCGCATAGTATATGAGAACATCGGCTTCGCGCTGGTCGTCAAATTCGGCTGCCTGCTGCTCGTCGCTCTCGGTATGGCCAACATGTGGGCCGCGATATTCGCAGACGTCGGCGTTATGATAATAGCCGTTCTCAACGCGATCCGCGCCCTGAGAGTACACAATCTGTAACTCATATATAATTTTTAAGCTCCCGTAAAAACGGGAGCTTATTTTTTATTCCGCGCCGTTTACACCGCACTCTCTGACGTATTGGTCAAACTTGTCCGTTATATACACCTGTGCCTCTAAGCCTCTCCCCTGCTCGACAAGCTCCGTTATGTGCTCGCTCTGCTCTATCAGCTCATCTATGCCCCAGTATCCGGCGCAGTAGGTCCACAGATCCTGCGATATCTCGGTGAACGAATTCATCAGCAGGATGAACACCTCGTTACCGCTCAGGCGGCAGATGAGATAATGAAAGCCCTTGGTCATGCGGCCAAGCTCCGCCGCCGTCAGATCCTTGCCGCGCATCGTCCGGAATGTGGCGATATACTCGCGCAGCTTCGCTATATCCGCGGGAGTATGCTCCTTCGCAAGGCGGATGAGTGCGCCGCCCTCGATGGCGTTACGCGTCTCGACCAGCGAGACGATGCGATCGCGCGTCAGGTGTCTCCCGCCGGTGCGCAGTATCTCATGCAGCGTGTCGTAATTTCCATTCGCGGCAAAGTCGGCGACATAAGTCCCGTGCCGCGGAATTATCTCGACAAATCCCGCCCGCTCAAGCTCCTTTATCGCAAGATGCAGCGCCGACTGGTTCACGCCCGTCTGCTCGGCCAGCAGCCGTTCGCTCGGCAGCTTCTCGCCGGAGCGAAGCTCGCCAAGGAGGATTTTGGATTTTATCTCGTCAAAGAAATACTCCTTCGGCGACGGTATGCTTATTTTCTCAAAGGCCATGCACGGTGCCCTCCCGTCTGTGATTATTCACTGTGAATCACAGTGACATTATGCCGTCAATGGCTCGGTTTGTCAAGAATATCAGTCCATTTCAAATTGACACAAAACCGGCAATATGATATCATCCAAGCCATGATTATTCACGGTGAATAGATTTGGGAGGGAAATATGAAAGATTTAAAACACCTCATATATTTTGAGAGTCTCCTGGCCGACGCGAACAACGAGCTTGTCAAACAGGCCGCGGCGGACGGCAAAAAGGCGCTGGGCTACACCTGCTATTTTGTCCCCGAAGTCCTGCTGAACCTGCCCGGCTGTTTCTCCGTGCGCCTGCGCGCCCCCGGAACCGGCAGCACCGACATCGGCACCTACTACATGACCAACAAGACATGTCCCTTCACCCGCAGCATCCTTGAGCGCAGCATCGAGGGTGGATACAACTTTCTCTCCGCGATGATGTCCTCCGAGACCTGCCAGATGATGCACCGCGCGCACGAATATTTCGACATTCTCGGCCTCGTGAAGCCTGTGAACCCCCAGTTTTTCATGAGCATGATGGACGTTCCCTTCGTCACTACGCCCGCGGCCTATGAGCATTATGAGGAGCAGCTGCGCAAATACATACTCCAGCCACTCAGCGAGGTCTACGGCATCGACGTCTCCGAGGCCGCCCTCCGGCAGGCGATAGACGAGCACAACGAGATATGCCGCATCATCACCGAGATCGGCGAATTCCGCAAGCTTGAAAACCCGCCGATAACGAGCTATGAGTTCCATGTGATACAGCTTGTCAGCGAATGCTGCCCGCAGTATCTTGTGAAAGACATGCTCCGCGAGACTCTGGGGGAGATAAAGACCCGCGAGCCTGACCCCAAGCCCGCGTACAGGGCACGTATCGTCGTTACCGGCTCTGAGGTCGATGATCCGGCCTTCACGAAGCTTCTTGAGGACTGCGGCGCATACGTCGTCGCCGACCGTTACTGCTACGGCTCCCTCCCCGGCCGCGAGGAGATAATCATCCGCGACGGCGAGAGCGCGCTGACCGCCGTCGCCCGCCACTACCTCAGCACCAGCGAGTGCCCCCGCTTCATGAACAAGGAGAAGCAGGAGCAGCGCCGCCGTTATCTCAAACAGCTCGTACACGATTATCACGCCGACGGCGTGCTGTACCTCCAGATGAAGTTCTGTGAATTCTGGAGCTATGAGCGCGTCATGGGCGTACATGACATGGTCGAGAAGGAGCACATCCCGTGCATCGGCGTCGAGAAGGAGTACACCATGGCATCCGCCGGTCAGCTCCGCACTCGGTTCCAGGCCTTTGTCGAGAGCATCGAGATCAAGAAAATTCAGGGAGGTAAGCAGTGATGGCAAACGACGGAAAGCGTTTCATCAAGGGCAGCGGCATCGCAAAGCACCGCGAGTGGCGCGGCCTCAAGGATACATTCTATGACTACACGCAGTGGGTCGTGAACCTCGGGCTGCTGGTGCAGTTCGTCGCAAAGTCTCCGGTGCGCATCATGCGCGGTATGCTTGAGTACCGCTGGCTCGGCTCCTACCTCGGCAGCCTGAACATGGTGGACAAATGCATGGCCGGTATGCGCGGCCCCGCTCTGCGCGTATCACACACGCAGATGCACGCCATCATGAAAGGCGCAACGCAGATGATCGCCGACAGCATGAAGGGCGACCGCCGCTTCGGCGACACGAAATTTGCAGACAAGTTCGTCATGCTTGAGCAGACCATGTGCCCCGAGATAATCGCCGGTTTCCCGAATCTCAAGGCTCTGCCGCTCGAAGTGCTTCAGGGGCTCCTCGGCACATACATGGATCAGAGTCTGGCACCGTTTTACATGGACGTCATGGAAAACGCTGGTCTGCCTGCCGACTCCTGCCGTCTCAGCGCGAACGCCGCCGGTGTTGCGATCAACGACGATTACCCCCAGATCGGCGCGTGCCTCGTCACGAACAATATGCCCTGCGACTCCTCGACCATGAATAGCCAGCTCATCGAGCGCCGCGTCACAATCCCCTCCATGGTTGCGGGTATCCCGATGCGCTGGGAGGACGCGGCAACAGATAAATATGCCCTCGCCCAGATGAAAGAGGTCATCCGCTTCATCGAGCAGAATACCGGCGAGAAGTTCGACGAGAAGGCGTTCTTTGAGATAATGAAGAAGCACAACGCCGAAGTACGCAATGAGTTTGAGGCGTGGGAGTACATCAAGACCCCGTATACGCCCTACGCAAACGTCATCTCCCCGCTGTTCCACGCATTCTATTTCACCTTCTCCGGCGGCCGCATGCCGTATATCGACAAGGCCGCGAAAAAGGCGCTGAAAATTGCCGAGAAAGCCTACCGCGACAAGGTCGTCAGCTTCCCGAACGCGCGCCATCGCATGATAACATGGGGCGGCCCCGGCTGCTACTATGTTGATTTCAACACTTGGGCGTACAACTGCTGGGGCGTACTGGTCGTGGCGCAGATGGACATGTTCTCCGGCAACGTCATAATGTCCGAGGACAACGTCAATCAGGCGCTTATCGACATTGCGCACAACTACGAGCGCGGCGTCATGCGCCGCCACCTCACCGGCGGCTACAAGCATCTGCTTGAGTTCTGGGATGAGGCTGAGAAATTCAACTGCGACATGATACTCGTCTATGACGACATCACCTGCAAGGGCGCAATGGGTCTCGCTGGCGTTGTGAACGATCAGGCCAAGGAGCGCGGTGCACATCTCGTCTGGGTGCAGAACGATATGTTCGACCACCGCACCATAAGCCGCAGCTCTATGCGCAAGCAGTTCAGCGACTACATGACCGCCGTTATGCAGGAAGAGCCGATCGACGCAAGTCTGCTCGATCTCGACGATTACGAAGGGTGGTAATTATGAAATTCAAAAAGCTTATCATTGCCTTGCTGTCTCTCATTCCGGTGTCCATGCTGATATACTGGTTCAATCTCGATAACAAGCTTTTGTTCTATGTTGTCCGCCCGCTGCTGAATAAACTCTATAACAAGCAGAAACGCGACGTAAAGCTGTAATCACACGAAAACGACGAAGCATATGCTTCGTCGTTTTTGACAATTGAAATATTTTTCTATCTGTGCGATTATAGTATAAAACAAGAATTTGAAAGGAACAGTCATGAAAAAATACGCATTGATAATGATCGATATGCAGGGCGGCTTCATCTCCCCTGCCTCGCCCATCTGCATCCCCTCTGCCGCGGCCACAGTCCCCGCATGCGCCAGAGCGATAGACCTCTGCCACGCGGCTGGCGTCCCCGTGGTATATGCCACGCGTCATTACAGAGCGGACGGCAGCGACGTTGAAAAATGCCGCTACGATGTCTGGTTCAAGGGCGGCAAGCCGCTTTCCGAGGAGTGCGCTCCCGAAATATCCGACGCTTTTCCGCCGGAATTCATCGTTCTGCCGCAGGACTACTGCATAGTCAAGCCGCGCTTCTCCGCGTTTTTTCATACGCAGGTAGACCTGATACTGCGCAGGCTGGGCGTGGATACTGTGATCCTCGCCGGAACAACCACGCCGAACTGCATCCGCAGCAGCTGCTACGACGCGCTTTCGCTCGACTATGACGTCGTCGTCCTTTCGGACTGCACATCGTCCGTGACCGACGAGGTGCAGCGTGCAAATCTTGAGGATATGGCGCGCATCGGGGCAAAGATCTGCACCGTTGACGAGCTGAGCAGCCTTATATAAGTCCGTCAGCTCTCGGCAAGATACACGCTCGCCTCGACCGACGGCAGCAGCTCATCGGTTTTCACAAGCTCCTCAATGCGCTCCGCCGTGATGATCCCGCAGTCGGCAAGCGGGGACTTTCCGCCGTTGAACGCGCCCATCATCACCGACGGCTTATCGACAGGCAGAATTCTCCGCCCGTCCTCGCATATGAGGTAAAGCCTGTATATCACATCGCGCCCGCTGGTGGCGTGGAGCGCCTGCTGGCCTATCAGCGGGAACATCTGCGTGAACTGCTCCTCCTGCGAGCACTCCAGCAGATACATCTCCCCTGCTTTCGCGGGCTGTCTGCCGACCCATTTCCTATATATCCGCATTCGTTGCCCTCCAATCTTTGGATAAAGCGTAACACTGCGGCGGCAAAGAGTCAATGTTTTTATCAAAGTGCCTCCGGATAAGCTGTGCTCGGTGCGGATATATAGTTGTTATGTAAACCGTTTGCAGGTCTCAAGAGGTTGATACCATGAAACGAATACTTCCGCTCTGCATAATTGTTCTTGTGTGCGCTGCCGCGATACTGCTCGCGGCCAATGTGCTCGTCGGCGTCAGATCCGATGCGAAGCAGACTGAGCCGCAGGCTGACACGAATGTCAATGCCACCCCCGCTCAAGCCGGTGCACCGGCGGACAGCATTTCCGAAGAAACCGAGCTGTTCGCGTCGCTCTCATCCGCAGCGGTGGAGCAGGCGTATAAAACCGCGGGCGGATACAAGGAGCTTTATCTTAAGCTCTTCTCCGGCAGCGGGCTGAATCTCACTCAGGACGAGATCGCTCCGCTGGCCGCGCGGCTCGGCGAGCTTGGCTGCTGCGCGTTGGCGCTCAATTGCAGCATTGATATGACGAATCCGGCGCTGCTCAATGACTTTTTCGCCGCCGTTGACGAGGGCCGCGACGCGGATATTGCAATATACGAGCTGTGCCCTGACGCTGGCTTCCTTTGCCACACGCTGCACTTCCGCGGCGGCAAATATTATCTCACGCGGACGCGGCTCGCGTGGCAGCATGGCAGCTCCGCACTTCAGGGCGAGACGCCCACGGTGACATATTCGGAGACCTATGCTCTCACCGAGCTTTACGTCGAGGATGTCCGCCTGTGCTATGACTATTATATTCCGGACAATCCCCCAGGCACACGCCACGACGGCCACATAGAGACCTTCTCGTCGATATATATCGGACAACCATCCGGCTGAGCCGGATGGTTTTGACTGGCAAAAAATCGGGCGTACTTTTGCAGTACGCCCGATTTATCAAATTATTATATCAGCCCCAGGCACTGTACCACGCGCTGTAATCCTTGTTTGCGTTCTCCCAGCCAGAATTCATATCCAGCTTGCTCAGTACGCGCTTGTAGCCCTCGTTGTCCTCCGGATACGGGGTCGGCTTATAGTCGTTATATCCGACGCCGCCGCTCATATTCGAACTGACGCAGCACGGTATGGCATCATAGCCCTCGGTCGTGATGCTGCCGTCAAGGTCGCGCTTGATCGTAACCTGAATAATCGCGGTGTCCTGATCCGTGGGCTGGGTGTTTCCGCCGAAGCTCCAGTTGCCGACACTGTACATGATTATGCCGCCGTTATACTCGACGATCGGCCCGAGGACATGCGGATGCGTGCCATAGATGAGATCGGCTCCCGCGTCGATGCAGGCCTGCGCGAGGTCTATCATCTTCTGAGTCGGCTTATAATACAGCTCCTTACCCCAGTGGAAAGCCATGACGATATACTCTGCGCCGTCGGCTTTCATCTGATTTATCGCATTCACACATTCATCCGTTGTCGGGACAAAGTAACCGTCGTTAATATTGAAGCCGCAGTAGATGCCGATCTTTATGCCATTCTTAGTCGTGACTACCTGCGCCTGACCGACCTTGCCGTAGGGCAGGCCGGCGTTATCCAGCGTCGCATATGTATCCTCAACGCCCTTATCACCGAAGTCGTTGAGGTGGTTGTTCGCCGTTGTGACGAAATCTACCCCGCCCTCAAGCAGGATGTTTACATACGACGTGGGCGCGCGGAAATAGAACGTGGGGTATCCGACCGGAGACAGGCTTCTGTCAGAGAAAGTGCATTCAAGGTTTGCAAAGGTATATTCATCGTCGGCGAAGTACTGAACGGTATTTGCGAAGGGATAAGCGTAGTCATCCCCCACCTTATTGAAGTAATCCTGCGTATTCTGGTGCGGCGCAAGGGTGCAGTCGCCGATGAAGGACAGGGTGAAATACTCCGGAGTGGGTTCCGGCGTCGGGGTAGGAGTCGGCGTCGGGGTTGCTTCAGGCTCCGCGCTCTGCTCCACGGGCGGCGTCACGTCATCCGGCACGTTCACCGTGGGGTTGTACTCCGGCTGCGACACTCTGGCCAGCAGCGTAAACCAGAAAACTACCAGCAAAATCGTCAGTAATCCAACGTTTACAAAAATCTTTTTCATTTTCTAACCTCAACCAACAAATAAAGCCTATACATTATAATGAAATCTCGACAATAAAGCAAGTGTCTCAAGCCGCGATTTTTCAAATTAATATAACTTAAGAATTACGCCTGTCCTCCGCATAAGCCTATGCCGCGCAGCGTCAAATAATTCGCCGCACCCCGCCGCGAAAAAAATGCGCCCCGAATAAATTCGGGGCGCTGCGCTAAGGAAAGGGATAAGGTAGGGTGTCAATTATCAGAGAAGTCCGCCGATCTGTATAAAGAGCGGAGCGAAAACAAGCGAGACAACGGTCATCAGCTTGATGAGGATGTTGATGGACGGGCCGGAGGTATCCTTGAACGGGTCGCCCACGGTGTCGCCGACGACGGCGGCCTTATGCGCATCGGAGCCCTTGCCGCCATTGTGTCCGCCTTCGATGTACTTCTTGGCGTTGTCCCAAGCGCCGCCGGCGTTGGACATGTAGATAGCCAGCAGAACGCCGGTGACCAGAGAGCCTGCGAGCAGGCCGCCGAGAGCGGCGGGGCCGAGCAGGATGCCGACCAGGAGAGGTACGACAACGGCCATGACGCCGGGGACGATCATCTCGTGCAGCGCGGCGCGGGTAGAGATGGAGACACAGGAGCTGTAATCGGGCTTTGCCTCACCCTTGAGGATGCCGGGGATTTCGCGGAACTGGCGGCGAACCTCTTCGATCATCTTATACGCGGCCTTGGAAACGGAATCCATGGTCAGCGCAGAGAACGCGAACGGGAGCATACCGCCTATGAGCAGGCCGATAACGACATTGGGGTCGAGCAGGTCAATAGCGTCGAGCTTGACCTCGGTGGCGTAGGAGACAAAGAGCGCGAGCGCGGTGAGCGCTGCGGAGCCGATGGCGAAGCCCTTGCCCATTGCGGCGGTGGTGTTGCCGACGGCGTCGAGCTTGTCGGTTATCTCACGGACATGAGGATCAAGGCCGCTCATCTCGGCGATGCCGCCGGAGTTGTCTGCGATGGGGCCGTAAGCATCGACCGCGACAGTGATGCCGGTGGTGGCGAGCATACCTACGGCGGCGAGCGCGATGCCGTAGAGGTCGCCGGTGACGGCGTAGGAGACGTAGATACCGACAGATATCAGGACAATGGGGACCCAGGTGCTCATCATGCCGACGGCGACGCCGGAGATGATGGTGGTGGCGGAGCCGGTCTCGGACTGGGCAGCGATGCGTTTGACGGATTTATAATCGTCGGAGGTGTAGACCTCGGTGACGAAGCCGATGACGAGGCCGACGATGAGGCCGGCAATTATCGCAAGAGCGTAGTATATCTTGTCGAAGAAGCTGTAGCTGAGTACGACGGACAGCACCGCGACGATAACGGCGGAAACGTAGGAGCCCATCTTGAGAGCCTTGTGGGGGTTGGAGTCATCCTTGCCGCGGACAAAGAAGGTGGCGATAACGGAACCGAGAATGCCGACAGCCGCGATTATCAGCGGAAAGATCGCACCGGCTCCGGTGAACAGTCCCTGAACGGAGACGCCCAGCGTGAGCGCGGAGACGAGCGCGCCGACATAGGACTCGAAGAGGTCAGCGCCCATACCGGCGACGTCACCAACGTTGTCACCGACGTTATCGGCGATGACGGCGGGGTTGCGGGGGTCGTCCTCGGGGATACCGGCTTCGACCTTGCCGACGAGGTCGGCGCCGACGTCGGCAGCCTTGGTGTATATGCCGCCGCCGACACGGGCGAACAGCGCGATGGACGATGCGCCGAGGGAGAAGCCGAAGAGGATGTTGTAGTTGCCGGTGATTATGTAGATAAGGCTGCATCCGAGCAGGCCGAGACCGACAACGCACATGCCCATGACGGAGCCGCCGGAGAACGCGACGCTGAGCGCCTTGTTCATGCCGCTGGTGAGAGCGGCGTTGGCGGTGCGGACGTTCGCCTTGGTGGCGACGCGCATTCCGAAAAAGCCCGCAAGTATCGAGAAGCATGCTCCGATGACGAAGCAGACGGCGGTGCCGAAGTCTATGAATATAGTGATCAGCACAAACAAAACTACGATAAATATCGCAAGTATTTTATATTCGGCGCGAAGGAAGGCACTTGCGCCTTCGGCAATAGCGGCTGCGATCTCCTGCATCCGGCTGTTTCCCGCATCGCACTTGCTGACATAGCGCGCCTTATAAAGTGCGAAGAGAAGTGCAACCGCCGCGAAGAGCGGAGTCAACCATATCATCTTGTCCATTTTGAGTTCTCTCCTGTGTAATGAAATGTGTACCGGATAT
>URGI01000050.1 GCA_900547315.1 uncultured Eubacteriales bacterium
GGGGCGGACTTTTCGTCATGTGGCCGCAGGGCTTGGCGGAGGGGAAGATGCTTCCGGAGGGAAAAAACAAAAATTTGGAGGAAACAAACAATGTCAGTAGTATCCATGAAGCAGCTGCTGGAAGCCGGTGTCCACTTCGGTCACCAGACCCGCCGCTGGAACCCCAAGATGGCCGAGTACATTTACTGCGAGCGCAACGGCATCTACATCATCGACCTGCAGAAGACCGTCAAGAAGCTCGAAGAGGCTTACTCTTTCGTCCGTCAGCTCGCTGAGAACGGCCAGACCATTCTCTTCGTCGGCACCAAGAAGCAGGCGACCGATGCTGTCAAGGAAGAGGCTTCCCGCGTCGGCATGTACTACGTCAACGCACGTTGGCTCGGCGGCATGCTCACCAACTTCAAGACTATGCGCACCCGCGTCGACCGTCTGGCTCAGCTCAAGAAGATGCAGGAAGACGGCACCTTCGACATGCTGCCCAAGAAGGAAGTTATGAAGCATCTCGGCGAGATGGAGAAGCTTGAGAAGTACCTTGGCGGCGTCAAGGACATGAAGAAGCTCCCTGGCGCACTGTTCGTCGTTGACCCCCGCAAGGAGCACAACGCTATTGCCGAGGCTCGCAAGCTGCACATCCCCATCGTCGCTATCGTTGACACCAACTGCGACCCCGATGAGGTCGATTACGTCATCCCCGCAAACGATGACGCTATCCGCGCCATCCGCCTGATCGCCGCCACCATGGCAAACGCCGTTCAGGAAGGCCGTCAGGGCGTTGACGCTGAGGCTGAGGAGACCGTCGAGGCTCCCGCTGAGGCTGCTGAAGAGTAATTTTTTAAATAGAAAAGGGGCGCAGAACACGCCCCTTTTTCCCGATTTTAATACAGGAGGATAATTATTATGGCATTTACTGCTCAGGATGTTAAGACCCTGCGTGAAATGACTAACGTCGGCATGATGGACTGCAAGAAGGCTCTCACCGAGACCGACGGCGATATGGACAAGGCAGTCGAGTGGCTGCGTGAGAAGGGCCTCGCCAAGGCCGCGAAGAAGGCCGGCCGCATCGCAGCCGAAGGTATGGCTTATGCTGATGTCTGCCCGAAGTGCGGCGTCGGCGCCATCGTCGAGGTCAACTGCGAGACCGACTTCTGCGCGAAGAGCGATCTGTTCGTCGCGTTTGTCAAGGACATCTGCAAGACCGTCATCACCGAGAACCCCGCCGACATCGACGCTCTTATGAACAGCAAGTACGCCGGCTCCAACCTCACCGTCGCCGAGACCCTGCCTGAGAAGGTCATGTCCATCGGCGAGAATCTCCAGATCCGCCGCTTCGTCCGCTTCGACGACAACACCAGCGTCGCATATGTCCACGCCGGCGGCAAGATCGGCGTGCTCGTCAACCTCGCTGTCGAGGGCGGCATCGACGCCACCGAGATCGGCAAGAACGTTGCCATGCAGATCGCGGCTCTGAATCCCCGCTTCTGGGACAAGAGCGACGTCACCGAGGACGTTCTCGCTGAGGAGAAAAAGGTTGCGCTCGCGCTGATGGATCAGGATCCGAAGATGGCTTCCAAGCCCCAGCAGGTCAAGGAGAAGATCGTTCTCGGCAAGCTCAACAAGTTCTACGAAGAGAACTGCCTGCTCCAGCAGGAGTACGTCAAGGACGGCTCCATGACCGTCGAGAAGTATATCGCCAGCGCCGCAAAGGAGCTTGGCGGCGCCGTCAAGTTCGTCAAGGCCGTTCGCTTCCTGAAGGGCGAAGGCATCGAGAAGAAGCAGGAGGACTTCGCCGCAGAGGTCGCCGCTCAGATGAACATGGGCAAATAATTCGGGAATACCGGATTGAAATGAATTACCCCCGCTTGCCTTGGCAAGCGGGGGCATTTGTTTGTAAGGGGGCGGTATGCCTCATATGGCTGCTGGTAAGCTGCACTGGCGGACTTTTAAATGATGATAAATAAGTTGAGCGGCATGGTTAAAAACCATGCCGCTCTTTTATTTTGCTATGGAATTACTCTTCAGGCTGGGTGTCGGGGGCAGGCTCGGTTTCGGGAGCGGGAGTCTCTGCGGGGGATTCCTCGGCAGGAGCCGGAGTTTCCTCGACAGGGGCTTCCTCAGCAGGAGTTTCCTCTGTGGGAATCTCTTCTGCCGGAGCTTCCGTGACTTCCTCGACCGGCTCGACGACCTCTTCCTCCGCGTAGACAACAGTGATACTGTTGTCTACGGCGTAGGCCTCAGCCGCGGAACCCTTCACAACCGTCAGAGTCAGAATGCTCATGTCGCAGCCGTCGAATATTTCAACAGGCTCACGATCCTCAAGCTCTTCCTCGTTCTCGGGCTTGATGGTGATTATCTCGAACTCAACGAGAGAAAGTCCGCGTTTTCCTTCGCGTAGACCGACATTAAAACAGAATATTCCATTATCATATTATTTCTCAATTGTTCCAAATTTGGCAAAAAAACTACTAAAAAAACTACTATTATAATATAAATTGCGTAAGAAGAGATCGGCTTACAGCGCGTGAGCTGTACCGAGCCGAATCGTGGCAATTCATATCGCATTGCGAGCCATCAGCAGACCCGCAGATCTGCTAAATTATAACATAGCGGTTACAAAGAAATCAATAGCAATGGGAAATATTATCCAATATTTTTCATAATAGGCGCAGATGCAGTTGTTTCCTGCGGAATATTCATTTGAACCGGTCAAACCGACATAGCAAAAACCGGCATAGCCGCGTCAGGCAGCTATGCCGGTTTTTGCTGTGATTTTATTCAAGCCCGCGGGGCACGGCGGAAGATACTGCGGAACAGCAGGCGGGTGACAGGGCCGGCGGCGAAGAGATTCCACAGCAGCGCCATCTGGAAGTTTTTCAGCACCGTTCCGACCCAGACGGCAAACAGCTCCGTCGCCGGGGCACGACCGGGGATGACGCTGAACAGCAGCGCCGCTGCCATGCTCATCGTAGGGCACATCACGAGCACTGTGCAGCCGGACACCATAAGCGTGATGAAAAACGGGTTATCCTGCCCAGGGCGGATAATTTTCCCTGCCAGCGCGTGACCGAGACGGTTGCCCCAGAGGTTCGAGAAGATGAACACGAATATCCACATGTACGCCGCCTCCGCGAGCGCGGCGGGGAACACGGCGTTGGTCATGCCGCTCAGTCCACCGGGCTGGAGCGCATAGCCCATGCTTATGGCGACGTTGTAAATCTCCATGCCGACGTCCATCGTGATCGACATCACGACGCCGAAAAACAGCTTTTCGCCGCGTGTTTCAGGCATTTTTCTCACCGTCCTTTGCGATCCGCAGGCTGCGGGAGATGGAGGACGGGTCGTTCCTGCCCCAGAGGATATACAGCAGCACGGAGAAGATATTCGCCGCCGACAGAATGACGAACATCTGCTCATAGCCCAGACCGCTTATCAGCACGCCCGCGATGCCGCCGCCAAGCCCGATGCCGATGTCATATGCGCAGAGGAAAGTAGAGTTCGCGGAGCCGCGCTCCGACGGGGCGGCGCTGTGCACGGCCATGGATTGCAGCGCAGGCTCCAGCCCGCCGAAGCCGTAGCCCGCGAGCACGGCGGCGATGATGAACGTGACCGTGTTCGGCGCGAGGGCGAGCAGCAGGAAGGCCGCGAGCATGGCCGAGTTGCAGGTGTAGACGAACATCGCCTCGCCCTTTTTGTCGGCGTATTTGCCGAGCACGACGCGGACGAGCAGCAGCATGACCGCCATTATCGCAAAGAACAGGCCGCCCGAGGGCAGCTCCGCCTCAACGGCGTACTTGGCGAGGAAGTTCTCAAGTGCGCCGAAAGTCAGCATGAATACGAGTGCGATGACCGAGGCCGGAACTGCCGCACGCGAAAACAACGCCGAAACGTTCAGAGACTTTTTCTCGGCCTTTATCGGCGGATTCTTCAGAATAGCGAACAATATCAACGCAATGAGCACCGAGCCGGAAGCGCAGGCGAAAAGCACCGTGTAGCTGAAGCTGTCCATCAGGTACAGCCCCAACGCGGGAGCGCAGGAGGTGGCGAGGGCGGTGGCCATGCCGAACATGCCCATGCCCTCGGCAAAGCGTGGGGCGGGGATCACGTCGGAGGCGATGGTAGCGGTGGCGGTGTTGCTGAGGGCGAGGGACGCGCCATGCACCATCCTGAACACAAAGGCGAGGAATATCACCGAGGCGAACATGTAGCCCAGCGGCATCAGCAACATTCCCGCAAGGCCGATCAGCAGTATCGCGCGGCGTTTGCCGTTATCGAGCATCCAGCCGACGACGGGGCGGCAGAGCACCGCGACGAGCGAGAACAGCGTAGCGGCCAGCCCCGCCAGCGCCTCACTGCCGCCGAGGCTTTCAATATAGAATGGGAAGGTGGACAGCAGCATGATGTGGTTCATGAAGACGAGAAAATTGATGACTATTATCAGCACAAAGTTCCGTGTCCAGAGCCGCGGCTTTTCGTTATTCATTCTTTCAAATCTCCTTTTTAAATAAGAAAAACACCGTGAAAACGACAAAAAGCGCAAGTCCGGGAATAATATCCGGACTTACGCTGTCGCTGCACGATGTTTTCTCGATTTTTTAAATTTGATGATTTTGCTGATTTCGATGATATTTTAATGATTTTTCGGAAAATGTCAAGCCTGCTTGCCGAAAAAATTTTCGCGGAATGCCACGGCTGTCGGGCTTGCGGCGACGCCGCCGCGACCGGTCTCGCGCAGGGCGGAGGGCAGTGCCTCGCCCACGGCGCGCATCGCATCGATGACCTCGTCCGTCGGGATGCGCGACTCGATTCCGGCGAGAGCAAGCTCCGCCGCGGAGAGCGCGTTCATCGCTCCGGCGACGTTGCGCTTGACGCATGGAACCTCGACCAGCCCCGCGACGGGGTCGCACACCAGACCCATCATGTTCTTCAGCGCAATCGCCACGGCCTGCGCCATCTGCCGCGGGCTGCCGCCGTGCAGGTATACCAGTGCTGCCGCCGACATCGCTGCCGCCGAGCCGATCTCGGCCTGACATCCGGCCTCCGCGCCGGATATCGACGCGCGCGTCGCGATAACTGCGCCGAAGCCCGCCGCGACGAACAGCGCCTCGACGAGGCGTTCGTCCGGGCAGCCGAATTTTTCGGCGTAGGGCAGCAGCACCGCGGGCATCACGCCGCAGGCTCCCGCCGTGGGTGCGGCGACGATGCGGTGCATGCAGGCGTTGCATTCGCCCATGCGCAGCGCGGCGGTGAGAATCTCGCCGGTGAAGTCGCCGCCTATCGAGCGGCCGGAGCGGTAGTAGCGCTCCATCTTTGCGCCGTCTCCACCGCTCAGGCCACTGCGCGAGCGCTGTTCGGGCTCATACGAGGCGGCGGCGTCACGCATGGCGCTGAGCCGGCACGACATTTCGTCCCACGACTTCTGCGGCTCGATGCCGCTTTCGTGGGCGGAGTATTCCATTACGAGCCGCCAGAGCGGAGTCTTCCGCTTATCACATTCGGCCAGCAGCTCCTCGACGGATGAAAAAATAGACATGACAGACTCCTTGAAATGAGAGTGGGGGGTAACGGCATCGCTGGACTCACACACAGACGGCGTTGAGAATGCCCGGTATACGCCGGATATCCTCGGCGATATCCTCGCTGAGAGTGGCGTCACATTCGATCACCATTATTGCCGTGCCGCCGCGTGAGCTGCGATTGACCTGAAACGTCGCAATATTTATCCCGTGATCGGCCAGCAGCCGCGACACGTCCGCGACGCTGCCGGGCTGATCCTCATTATTGACTATCAGCGTCGGCTGCTCGGCGGAGAAGCACAGCGGCATACCGTTTAATTGCCGTATCTGTATCCGCCCGCCGCCTATCGACGCGCCGACGACCTTGACGTGCCTTCCGCTGCCGCCCGTCACGCGCAGCAGCACGCTGTTCGGGTGCGCCTCGCGCAGGGTGCAGGTGCCGAACTCAAACTTCAGCCCGTGCTCCGCAGCATGATCGAAGCTGTCCGGAATGCGGGAATCGTCCGGCTCCATGCCCAGCAGCCCCGCGATGAGCGCCCTGTCTGTGCCGTGGCCGCGGCCGGTATCGGCAAACGAGCCGTGCAGCAGCAGCTCCGCCCGCACCGGCTCCTCGCCAAGCAGCCGCCGCGCGACAAGTCCTATGCGCACCGCGCCCGCCGTATGCGAGCTTGAAGGGCCGACCATTATCGGCCCGATAAGATCAAAAATATCCATATCTGCCTCCGTAGGAGTGATATGGATATTATACCCGACCTGCGCCGCGTTTTCAACACTGCATTTGCCGCAGCATCTCGCGGCGCAGCCGATCGATTATCTTCTTTTCAAGCCTGCTGATATAGCTCTGCGAGATGCCCATCATGTCAGCCACCTCCTTCTGCGTGTACTCGCCGGAGCCGGACAGCCCGAAGCGCATGAGGATTATCGTTTTTTCGCGCTCGTTCAGGCAGTCGATGGCCGCCATAAGCATCTGCCGGTCGGCGTCATCTTCCAGCGGGCGCGACACTTCGTCCTCGTCTGTGCCGAGAATGTCCGAGAGCAGCAGCTCGTTGCCGTCCCAGTCGGTGTTCAGCGGCTCGTCGAAGCTGACCTCGGTGCGCTGCGAGCTTATCTTGCGCAGATACATCAGGATCTCATTCTCGATGCAGCGCGAGGCGTAGGTCGCAAGCTTTATCTTCTTGCCGGAATTGAAGGTGTTCACGGCCTTGATAAGCCCGATGGTGCCGATGGATATCAGATCCTCGATG
Organism: uncultured Eubacteriales bacterium; assembly: GCA_900547315.1. Taxonomy (GTDB): domain Bacteria; phylum Bacillota; class Clostridia; order Oscillospirales; family Oscillospiraceae; genus Limivicinus. Next base: position 6,755 of record URGI01000050.1, read on the forward strand.
TTGATGCCTGTGTTCTCAAAGCGCTTCGAAATATACACTACAAGGCGCAGATTGTGCTCGATAAGCTCGCGACGCGCGGCGTCATCGCCGCTTTCCAGCCGGGCGACGCACTCGTCCTCCTCGGCCTTTTCCAGTGGCGGCGGCAGTGTGTCGCTGCCGCCGATGTAAAAAACCGAGGGCGGCTCCAGACCGAGTATGGACAGGATTCGCTCGCGTAGAAAGAGAATTTGAGGTTTACATAACATGAATAGCTCCTTTTTAAAACTCAGTTCCGACAGTCATATGACGGCCTCAAAGCCGTCCCCCTGAAGCTCCGGCGACACTGCGGCCAGCAGCTCCGCGCGCGTCTCGCCGCCGACGGTCAATGCGTCCGGGCGGAAGGCCGCCAGCAGTCCCGCGCCGCCGACGGCGGAATACGGTATCAGGCGGAACCTGCCCGCAAGCTCCGGGAACCGCGCGGCACGCTCGACAAGCTCCACGGCGGGGCAGGCGGCAAGGCCGGGGTAGTCCGCGAAAACGGGCGAGAGGGCGTGCGCCGAGACGACCATGACCTCCATGCCGCTGACCGGGTCGAAGAGGGAATTGCCGGTGTCGAGCAGCGCCATGAACCGCGCCTCACGCCTCAGAAACCGAAGCTCCACGGCGACGCGCTTTTCCTCCGCAAGCCTTGCGCGGCGGCGGAAAATCAGGCTCAGCCCGGCGTAGCACAGCGCGAAGGCCGGGACGAACACCGCAAGCGGCATCGGGGCACTTCCGCCCGCTCCCGCGGATATCGACATCGCCCACAGCGCCCCGCCGAACGCGGCGGACACCGCCAGAAACACCGCACAGCAGCGCATCGGCCGCTTCTCGCGCCCGTAGGCCACGAGCGACATCAGCGCCGCGGCGGCGAGCTTCCCAGGCCACGAGGCGAGAAAGCCCAGCCCCGGCAGGTACACCGCCACGGAATACGCCGCGCCGAGCAGCGCCGCGAGGACGTAGCGCCGCCGCCGGAGGTATAGCCCGCATATCCGCGCCGAGGCGAGGCACAGCAGATAGTCCACGCCGAGGTTCAGAAAAAACAGACTGTCTATGTAGATTACTTCCATACGGCAATTATATGCCCCGCGCCGCGCATAATTTGTCATTTGGGAATTGTCAAAACGGAGAGGCTGTGGTAAAATCATTTGGAATGTATATAGGTGAAAGGAAGTTTTTCTAGCAATGTGGTTCTGGTTTGCGGTCATTGCGCTTCTCTGCTGGAGCGGCTCTGACCTGTTTTCAAAGATCGGCTGTCAGGATGAGAAGGACAAATACTCCCATCTCAAGATGGTCACGGCGGTCGGTATCGTGATGGGTCTGCACGCGGCGTATGAGATATTCATCGGCGGCGTGGAGATTAATCTGGAAGTTATCCTGACGTATCTGCCCGTGTCGGCACTGTACATAGTGTCGATGGCGGTGGGATATCTGGGGCTTAGATATATCGAGCTTTCGATATCCTCCCCGATATGCAACAGCTCCGGCGCGATAGTCGCGGTGCTGACGATAATCACCGTCGGCATCGGGGACGAGGTGCCGCCCGTGGCGCTTGTCGCTGTGGCGCTCGTGTGCATCGGCGTTATCGGGCTTGGCTTTACCGAGGCGAACGAGGACGAGGAGCTTCGCCGCGCAAGGCAGGACGCTAGCAACCGGCACTACGCCAAGAGCTGGATCGCCATATTTATCCCGATAGTCTATTGCCTGCTTGACGCGCTCGGCACCTTTGCCGACAGCCGCGTTTTGGAGATAATCAATGAGGACTCCGCGAACGTCGCCTACGAGCTGACCTTCCTTGTCGTCGGCCTCGTGTCGCTGTTCTATGTCACGGTCGTGAAGAAGCAGCGCCTTGTCGCAAAGCAGGAAGTGCCGAAGTACACCGGCGCGATATTCGAGACCATCGGCCAGTTCTTCTATATCTACGCCCTTGCCGACACCGAGCACGTCGCCTTTGCCGCACCGATTATCTCCTCCTACTGCGTGGCCTCCGTTGTATGGGGTCGGATATTCCTGAAGGAAAAGCTATCGAAGAAGCATTATCTGTGCATCCTCGCGGTCGTTATCGGCATCGTGATAATGGGCATACTTGATATATAAAGGAGAAGCGATATGGATCCTGTTTACAAGCGCGTCGTACTCAAGATAAGCGGAGAGGCTCTCGCCGGGGAGAAGCATACCGGCTTCGATTTCGACTTTGTGTCCAAGGTCTGCGCGACGGTCAAAAAGTGCGCGGAGATGGGCGTCGAGGTCGGCATCGTCATCGGCGGCGGCAACTTCTGGCGCGGCGTCAAGGACGGCGCGGGCAAGGTCGAGCGCGTCAGCGCCGACAGGATGGGTATGCTTGCAACCTGCATGAACTGCCTTGCGGTGTGCGATGTGTTCCGCCAGATGGGCGCGAAGGCCAGAGTTATGACCGCAGTTGACATTCAGGGCGTCGGCGAGCGGTACGACACGAGAAAGAGCATCGAATACATGCAGCAGGGCGAGATAGTCCTGTTTGCGGGCGGCAGCGGCGCGCCGTTTTTCTCCACCGATACCGCGGCGGTGCTGCGCGCGGCGGAGATACATGCCGACGCGATACTCCTTGCGAAGAACATAGACGGCGTCTATTCCGCCGACCCGCGCGTCGACGCGAGTGCCGTGAAGTTTGATGAGATAAGCTATGACGAGGTGCTGGCGCGGCATCTCGCGGTCATGGATACGACCGCGACGAGCCTTGCCATGGATAACGACATCCCGGTCATCGTGTTCGCGCTGGCGGAGCCGGAGAATATCGTCCGCGTCCTCGGCGGGGAAAAGCTCGGTACGCTGGTGAAGTGAAGGATTGAAGCAGAGGGGAAAAGAAAGGGCAGAGTGAATAACCTGTCATTGCGAGGAGCGAAGCGACGTGGCAATCCGTTCTTCTTGCACATAACGCTTATTCTATCTGCGTTGTGTAGGGGATGCGGATTCCCACGACTGGTGTGCGCACCGGTCTCGGAATGACAGAGGTCTTCTTTACATTGCCTTGTCTTTTCCCTAATGGCACTCTTTCAACACCGGTGACCCCTTCGGCGCTTCGTGCCACTGTCTCGCTGCGGCTCGGTCACGGCGCGGCTCTGACATGCCCCGGCATGTCATTCACTACCGCGCCGCCGCTTCGCTACCCTAGAAGGGGCAGCGCTCCGCGGCGAAGATTCAACAGCGCCGATTCCAAAGCGGGGACATGACGCAAAACCAGGGCTGGTCAAAGCGAAATATATGTGTTATAATATATTTTCCAAAACTATGTTCAGGGAGAATCGCCATGAATGATATAAATAAACAGCTGATAGACTTTATCTCTGCGAGTCCCAGCGCTTATCACACGGTCGAGAACGTCCGGCGCGAGCTGGATGCCGCCGGCTACACGGAGCTTTTCGAGGGCGACGACTGGAGCGTCACCGCGCCGGGCAAGTACTATGTCCGCCGCAACGGTTCCTCCATTATCGCGCTGCGCCTGCCGAAGCCGGATTTCCGCGGCTTCATGGTCATGGCCGCGCACAGCGATTCGCCGTCGTTCAAGATCAAGTGGAACTCTGACGTCAAGGCAGCCGGAATGTACACCATGCTCAATGTTGAAAAATACGGCGGGATGCTGTGCTCCACATGGCTCGACCGCCCCCTCTCCGTCGCGGGGCGCGCTATAGTCGCAGAGGGCGGGCGAATGGTGTCCAGACTCGTGAACGTCGACCGCGACCTCGCGGTCATACCGAACGTCGCAATACATATGGACAGAAGCGCCAACGACGGCAAGAGCTACAACGCGAACGTCGATATGCTGCCGCTCATCGGCTCCGCGGAGCTGAAAACCGGCTTCAAGGCCATCGTCGCGCAGAGCCTCGGTGTCGCCGAGGACGCGCTGCTCGCGGGCGACCTGATCCTCTACCCGCGCGAACGCGGCTGCGTCTGGGGCGCGGAGAACGAGTTCGTCTCCTCCGCGCGGCTTGACGACCTCCAGTGCGTTTACGGCTGCCTGCGCGGCCTGCTCGACGCCGCCGACGGCGAGAGCGCCGCAGTGCTCAGCGTGTTCGACAACGAAGAGGTCGGCAGCGGGACGAAGCAGGGCGCGGATTCCAGTTTCCTTGAGGATGTGCTGTGCCGCGTGAGCGCCGCGCTCGGCCGCAGCGACGTGCAGTACCGCGCGCTGCTGACCAACAGCTTCATGGTGTCCGCCGACAACGCCCACGCCGTGCACCCGAACCATCCCGAGTACGCCGACCGCAACGACCGGCCGGAGATGAACAAGGGCATCGTCATAAAGCATAACGCGAACCAACGCTATACGACCGACGCTGTCTCCGCCGCCGCGTTCGAGGCGGTGTGCCGCCGCGCGGAAGTTCCGGTGCAGAGCTTCACCAACCGCGCCGACATCGCGGGCGGCTCCACGCTTGGGCATATCAGCGCCGCGCATGTCTCTATAAACACGGTCGATATCGGCCTTGCGCAGCTCGCGATGCATTCCGCGTATGAGACCGCCGGAGCGAAGGACACCGAGTACCTCGCCGCCGCCGCGCGCGAATTCTTCGGCAGCAGCTTTACCCAGCGCGGCGAAATTACGGAAATTTGAAAGATCAGGGATAGGACATGAGAGAGAAGATAAGCAGATTTCTTGCGATACTGCTGTGCGCGGCGCTGATCATAGCGCTGCCCTGCGCGGCGTTTGCCGACGGGGAGGACGGCGGCGAAACGCCTGTTGATCCGGCTCCGGTCGCCCCCACGCCTGCGGAAACCGAAGCCCCCGTTGAGCCGACCTCCGCTCCGGAGCAGACACCAGCGCCGGAGCAAAGCTCCGCCCCGGCGTACACCGTGCCGGAGGAGCAGGTGGACGAGGTCATTGTCACTGCCGAGACCGTGGAGGACGGCGTGCTGGATTCCGACGAGCTGAAGGAGCTGATAGAGAACTTTCTCGACGAGCGCGGCATAGCGCACGACCGCTTCCGCCTCGGCTACACCTACACCGGCACCAACGAGACATGGTATTATAACGGCGACGTGTGGAGCTACAGCGCGAGCGTGTACAAGCTGCCGCTGATGATGATGCTTGCGCAGAAGGTAGCAAACGGCGAGTTGAAACAGGACGACAAGGTCTGCGGCGTTGATCTTACATATGCCGAGACCTCCGTGCTGACCTACTCGAACAACGACTACGCCCATGTGATGATACATTATTTCGACTCCGAACAGGACTACCGCGAGCAGCAGGTCAAAATGTCTGACGTGCCGGTCGAGGATATTCCGGAGCGGTATTATATCAGCAGCCATTTTTCGCCGCGCTTCGTGATCGGCGTGCTGCGCAATCTATATGAGAACCCCGACCAGTTCCCGAACATAGTGGAGTGCCTCAAGGTGGCGACGCCGGGGCAGTACCTCAGCCGGACGCTGGGCGACGAGTACGAGGTGGCGCAGAAATACGGCGCGTATGAGCAGTTCAACAATATCGCCGGCATCGTCTACATGCCGCATCCGATCCTTATCGCGATAAATACTACCTGGGTCGGCAACGCGGAGCGGGTGCTGGCCGACGCAGGCAAGCTGCTGGCGGACTACACGCTGACGCTGGACGCGCGGCTCGAGGAGCGCGAGAAGGCCGCAAAAGCAGAGGAGGAGCGCAAGCTTCAGGAAGAGGAGGCCGAGCGCAAGCGCCTTGAGGAAGCGGCGGCGCAGGCCGAGGAGGAAGCGCGCATCGCCGAGGCGCAGGCTGTTCAGGAGCAGGCGTTCGCAGAGGAAGCGGCGGCAAATGAGGCCGTTGCCGCGCGCAATCGCGTGATATGCGCAGTTGTTGCGGTCGTTGTGATCGCGGCGGTGATTGCCATCGCGGTCATAAGCGGGAAGAAGAAAAAGCGCCGCCGCGCCGCCCATCGCGGCCGCCATTCGGCGTAAATAAAGCATAGTGGTGATGTAGATGAAGAAATTGATATGCGCCGTGCTCATACTGTGTATGGCGTTCAGCCTCTGCGCCTGCGGCGGCAGCACCTACGGGGTGCGCGAGCTGGAGGTGCTTGTGGAGCAGGAATATTCCCTTGCTTTCCGAAATGACGACAGTACTTATAACTACGTGACCGCCGCCATCGAGACGCTCAACGCCGAGGGCACGGTCGGCGACCTGACCGGCAAATGGTTCGGCTCCAGCATAATCGACTTCAAAAAGGATGCCAAGGCGCTCGAAAAGGTCGGTATGCCCGAGCCGAGGACGTTTATAATCGGCGTGGACATCAACTCCTTCCCCATGGCCTATGTCGTGGACGGGAACTACTGGGGCTTCGACGTGCAGCTTGCGATGGCAGTGTGCGAACGCCTCGGCTGGACGCTGCAGATCCAGCCGATAGAGAAGGAGAACGTGTATGTCGAGCTGTCCTCCGGCAATATCGACTGCGCTTGGGGCGGAATCGCGCTCGACCAGACGGAGGTTGACTCCGGAAAGTACACGCAGTACGGCCCCTATGTGAGCAACAATATTGTGGTTGCCGGACGCAACGGCTCCACAATCTGGAATAAGCTAAAGCTCGGCGGGCGTACCATGGCTATGTGCTCCACGGAGGAGTCTATGGCTGCGCTGGAGACCGATCCGAAGCTGGCGAAGCGCCTTGGGCAGATAATCCGCCTTGCGGGTGGAACGCTGGAGTGCTTCGAGTATCTGTACTCAGGCAAGTGCGATGTTGTGCTTACGGACAGCACGGCGCTCTATTACTATAATTGCCATTAAACATTAAAAATCGGGCGGTCTCGCCCGATTTTTTGAAATGAGGGGCTTATGAAAAAACTGCTGTGCGGGCTTCTTGCGGCGGTGCTGCTTGCGCTGTGCGCCTGCGGAACGGATGCGCCCGTAAAAACAGAGCTGCCTGCTCCGGAACAGACTGCGCCGCCGGCGTCGTCTTTGCCGGTCGCTGTCGAAACGCCGATACCCGAACCGGAGGACACAGCGCTTGTGCGTGTGCGGGATTATATTCCGGACATATGGGTCGATCTGCGCTACGCAGGGGAGAACAATTTCACCGGGGCGGCAATATATGATTTCAGCGACGCATATCTGCGCTACGGCACGGTAAAAAAGCTGGCCGCTGTGCAGGAGACGCTGCGCGGCGAGGGGCTGAGCCTGCTCATATGGGATGCGTACCGCCCGCAGTACGCGCAGCGGCTTCTGTGGGAGCGCTGTCCGGATCCAAATTTTGTCGCAAACCCCGACACAGGCGGTTCAAAGCATTCCGGCGGCGGCACGGTAGATATTACGCTCTGTACTTCCGATGGCGCGCCCGTGGAGATGCCGTCCGGATTTGACGAGTTCTCGGCGCTGGCCGACCGCGACTATTCGGACGTGAGCGCCGAGGCCGCCGCGAACGCGGAGAAGCTGGAGCGGCTGATGGACGCGGCGGGCTTCGACGGGTATTCCGCCGAGTGGTGGCACTATACCGACCGCGACGGGTATGAGATAGAGGATATGGCGATAGGGTGAGATGACCGTTGTGCTCCTCAATCGTCATCGTAGGGGACGGCCTCTGTGCCATCCCGAAAATGCTGTATTCTTCACTTATGTAAAAGTTGCCGCGCTTGACTAAAACCAACCTGGCATTGCGAAGCCAGTGACCGATGTCACTGGCTTCGCAATCCGCATCCCCTATACATGATGTGAAAACGTACTGCCGTCGCAAAGGGAAACGGATTCCCACGTCGCTTCGCTCCTCGGAATGACAATCTTTTCTTTACTCGTCTCTTTCTTTTCTCCCCTGCTCTGGTCTCAACTCTGGCGACCCCTTTCCCCAGTGTGCGCACTGGGGACTTCCCCTAAAAGGGGCAGCGCTTCGCGGCAAAGATTCGCCCTTGGCGCTCCTCTTAGGTAGCGAAGCAGCGGCGCGGTAGTGAATGACATGCCGGTGGCATGTCAT
>URGI01000051.1 GCA_900547315.1 uncultured Eubacteriales bacterium
TAACAATTTTTACGTCTGAAAATGAATTTTGTACATCTTGACGACCAAAAATCCGATGGAATATTCCTGCACGCTGCCGTATTCTTACAAAAAATATAGCCAAAGGAATGATGCCCATCATACCTTCGGCTATACATTTATCTGTCAATTTCTATACTGCCGCCGTTTGTGAGATCGCGTCCGTCGAGCAGTATCAGCTTTTCGGACAGCAGCCGCGCAAATCCGCTTATTATCGCGGACGCCGCGATAAGCTCGTCCGTATTCTGCACGGCAAGCTCCGTGCGGTCTTCGTGATTCAGCAGGACAGCACCGGCCATGCGCACCTGATCCACAAAGTATCCCGCAGTCACCTGATGGCGCTGGGAATAACGTTCATAGCGCGCCCTCAGCTCTTCATAGGACAAGCCCATCGGGATCAGCTTCTGCACCATCGCAATGCTGAGACTCTGCTTGAGTGTGCATATCATGATAAGATACGCGATGTGCTGACGGTAATATTTCTTCTTTATCGGCTCCGGCATGACGCGCGTGCGGACGTAGTTATTTATTGTAGCGGCGGTGATTATCTGTTCCTCCTTCAGCTCCGGAGGCATATAATCAAGATACTGCTTGAGCAGCTGCACCGTCTGCTCCATGTACAGGCCAAAATCCGGAATGTCGTCCCATGCGGGGAGGCGGAAGCGCTCAAGATATTTTTCCCAGCGGCGCAGCTTTCCGGCTATAAGTGCTTTGTCGTATCCCATGTATCCATAGCTCCCTTATCGATGTATGTTGTCATTATAGCATAAAATTCACGGATTGTAAATAATCTCGTGCTGGCATCTACTTGACTTAATGTTGAGGATATGTTAATCTAATGATGCTCATTAGATGACAAGGAGAAAAATATTATGTATATCATAATGACAGATACATCCGCGAATCTTGAACCGGCTGACTTAAAAAAGTGGGAGATTGAAGATCTGCCTCTGACCTACATGGTGGACGGCAAGTCGCCGCTCGATTCCGGAGACGCTGCATTTGACGGCCCCGCGTTCTACGCGGCGATGCGCGGCGGCGCGAAGGTAGTCACCTCGCAGGTCACGCCGCAGACATATATTGACGCGATGACCCCGTTCCTGAAAGAAGGAAAGGACGTGCTGTTTATCGGCATGTCGTCCGGTATAAGCGGCTCGTACAACTCCGCGCAGATAGCCGCAAATCAGCTGCGCGAGGAGTTCCCCGCCTGCAAGATATACACCATAGATACGCTCAGCGCCTCGCTCGGCGAGGGGCTGTTGGTCGTCAAGGCGGCGGAGAACCGCCGCAGCGGCATGAGCATCGAGGAAAACGCGGCAGAGATAGATAAGCTGCGCCATAATATGTGCCAGGTGTTCACGGTCGATGATCTTAAATACCTGCGTGGGACTGGACGGCTTTCGAGCATCAAGGCCGCAGTCGCGTCCGTGCTGAACATAAAGCCGATTCTTAAAGGTGACACCGAGGGCAAGATCGTCTGCTTTGAAAAGACCCGCGGCAGAAATAACGCCATCAAGGCGCTGGCGCAGCAGTATGATGAGATGGTGCGTGAGCCGTATAATCAGTGCATCGGCATCGCTCACGCTGACTGCACCGAGGACGCCGAGCAGCTGATAGAGCTGCTCAACCGCAACAATCCACCGCACGAGATCATGCTGGTCTGCTATGAACCTGTTACCGGCTCGCACGTCGGACCCGGCACGCTCGCGCTCTTCTTCCTCGGCAGCGACGAGTTCAGAAGCAAATAAAAAGAGATAATAAAACCGCCATGCATCTTCAAAACTGCATGGCGATTTTTTATGATAATCTGCTTCGCTTGCCGTCGGCGGGCGGGATGTACCCGTAGGCGATGTTGGGATTGATCTTTTGCAGCTCCGCGTGGACGCGGTCAACGTCCTCTTCTTTGTTGAAGATGAGGTTTGCAAACTCCTTGCCGTCGTGTACAAGAATGAGACGGTAGTAGTAATAAGCGGGGCTGTCGTCCGGCTGACACTCGCTTATGCGGGTGAAGGTACGGTCAATGTAATCGTACGGGACGTAGTACTTGACGCCGAGGTCGCGGTAATACATGCACAGCTTGCCGAGACGGACGCGGCCTATCGGCTCCGCTGCGTTATAATCGTCAATATGCTCCTGATCGCTTATGCGCCTTTTGTCAACGCCTTTGAATTTCAGCCTGCCGAACAATGCGCTCCACCGCCTTTTTTCTGAAAAATATTTTTTTCATAGAATTTTTCGGGCAGCTTGCGGGAGAGAATGGTGCCGAGAACACCGGCGATGATGCCGACGATGACGCCGGCCAGTACGTCGGACGGGAAGTGAACGACGAGGTATATGCGGGCAAGCCCCATAAGTATCGCAAAGATGTACGCCGTCCAGCTCACACGCTTATCGCCGACCATGAATACGGCGGTCATCGTTGCGAAGGCGGCGGTGGTGTGACCGGAGGGGAAGCTCTTGTCGCTCTCAACGTTCTGCCCGACCAACAGCCAGAACTGGTAGAAAATGCTGCTATCGTCCGCATACGGGCGCGGCCTCGCTATGAGCACCTTAAGGATGCAGTTCGTGAATATTGCCCCGATGGCGACGCCGAAGAGCATGGCCGTACCGAAACGGCGGGTCTTTTTGAACAGCATCAGCGCGATGGACAGCAGGACGAGGATGATGCCGTCATGGCCAAGGAACGAGATGAACTCGAAAAACGGCGTGAAGAAATCGCCTGCCCAGAGATAGAGATTATGTACTGCGGTAGTTATGCTCTGGTCAAAGCCCGCGAACACGGTGTTGATCCAGAGCGCAGCTGCGGAAGCTTGCATGAAAACAGTCCTTTCAGTTTTTATTGACTGCTGCTATCATACCACACGGATAAACAAGCGTCCACTTAAAATTTGCATAATTGCCCGTTTTATACACAAAATACCTGTGGATTGGAGGTATGACCATGAAACGATTCATTGCATCCGCGGCGGCGCTGTTAATGCTTCTGACAGGGCTGATCGCACTTGAACCCAAGGCTGAGGCTGCGGGCAGCGCGCCGGTCGCGGCAAACCTAGAGCTTACGACATACCGCGGCGTTTCCGTCGGCGGGCAGCTGGCGGCGTACGATCCGGACGGCGGCGAGCTGACCTTCGAGATAACCACGCCGCCGGTGAAGGGTACTATCGAGCTTTCCGACGGCGGCAGCTTCATCTATACTCCCGCCGGGGGAAAGAAGGGGCGCGACTATTTCGGGTATAAGGCGATAGACTCCGAGGGCAACCGTTCGCAGGAGGCAACCGCGATAATCCGCATCGAGAAGCAGAAAAAGAGCATCGAATACGCGGACATGTCCGGACGTGCGGAGGAATACGCCGCCCTGCGCCTCGCGGAAACGGGCGTGTTTACCGGCGAGAAGCTGGGGGAGCGGTACTGCTTTTACCCTGAGCGGGAGTTGAGCCGCGGCGAATTTCTGAGTATGTGTATGCTCGCGGCGGGGGAGGACGCGTTCCCGAGCGTGCTGTCCACCGGCTTCGTCGACGATGCGTCCATCCCGGCGTGGATGAAGGGCTATGTGACGACCGCTGTGATGTGCGGCGTGATAGACACCGCGGCGGAGAACGGGAATTTCTCTGCGCAGGAGACGATATCCGGCGGGGACGCGGCGCTGATACTGAACGCCGCGATGGCGTATCAGGACGTGTCATATATAAAGCTGAACGCTGAAATGGATGAGGAACTGGCTCAGGCCTGCGCGAATCTCATTGCCTACGGCGTAGTGGAGAAAAATTTCCTCCCCGGCGAAAAAATGACGCGCGCCGAGGCCGCCGTACTTCTCGCGGCAGCGCTGGACGGCGCGGCGTAATATGACGAATATAATTTATGCGGGATGTTCTCATCCCGCATTTTTGCTATTTATTGAATTAATTTTCGCGTATTATGCCGTGCATGAAGCCGTCGAGCGCGGCGGTATGTATGTCCCCGGCAATAACTTTCCCATCTATAATATATATGGTAATTATAACGCTCTCGCCGCAGTCGGGGTAATTCGTCAGCAGGTAGCTGTACTGCTCGCAGCGCTTCCCGCAGTATGCCTCCATGTCGAAGCCCTGCTCCCGCTGCATGCGGTTATACTCCGCCATTATCCCGTCAAAGCTTTCGGGAATAGTGATGCTGTGGAACTCCTCCGTGGAGGTATCTATCTCCCAGCCCAGATTTTTCAGGAACTTTTCGCGGTCTGCCAACGTCGTAAAATTTGTGCGGCTGTCGATCCGCCACTTGACGAATATGAGCGCCAGAAGCAAAAAAGCCGCTCCGGCGACTATGAGCAGCGCTTTTTTGCGTGTAAAGACTGAACTTTTTGTGAACATCTCCATCACCTCGCTTATATGCTATTCAAAAAGAGCGCGGTGTATGTTATAATGCGGGGCATATGATTTTTGAATTTCGGGAGGATGCTATGCCTCTGATGCGATTGGATAAGTTCCTGTCGGAGCTTGGCGTGGCCTCGCGCAAGGAACTGCGGCAGATAATAAAGAGCGGGCGCGTGCTGGTAAACGGCGCGGCGGTCAACGCTCCTGAATATAAGCTCGATCTGGAGCGGGACACGGTAGTCCTTGACGGCGAAACGCTCAGCTATGTGAAGTTTCGCTATTTCATGCTTGATAAGCCGCCCGGCGTCCTCAGCGCCACCGAGGACAGGCGGCAGAAAACGGTTCTCGACCTGCTTCCGCCGGAACTGCAGGCGCTGGAGCTGTTCCCGGTAGGCCGCCTTGATAAGGATACGAGCGGGCTTTTGCTGCTTACAAATGACGGAGATTTTGCTCATCGCGTTATTTCGCCGAAATCCGAGGTGGAAAAACTGTATTATGCTAAGGTAGACGGCGTTCCGGACGAGAGCGACGCTGCGGCTTTTGCGGAGGGCATACTCCTTGCTGACGGAACAAAATGTCTCCCGGCAAAGCTTGAGCCGCTTGGCGGCGGGGAATGTCTCGTCACGGTTATGGAGGGAAAGTACCATCAGGTGAAGCGCATGCTTGCCTCGCGCGGACAACCGGTGCTCGAACTGCGGCGTCTGGCAGTCGGCGGATTGGCGCTTGACGCGGCGTCGGAGCCGGGGCAGTGGCGCGAACTGGGCGAAGACGATTTGTGCAGTGTGTTTTTGGGCAGAAAGCAGTAAAAACTGCCTGTAATTTCAACGCTTTTTGAGCGTATAGGAGACAAAAGAAAAAAAGTTCACAAAAAATCTTGACGATTTCTATTGAAAATCACATAAAATGGAGTTATTATATATAAACAGATAATGCGGGAGTATGGCAAATTGGCCATAACGCAGAGGAGGCAGATTTATGTCAAGTAGAATTTTCCAGAATGTGATTATTCAGATGAAGGACGCCATCGACAGAACTATCGGCGTAGTGGACGATCAGGGCTTTATCATAGCTTGCAGCGAGCTGTCAATGATAGGCTCGCGGCTTGACGAATTCCATGTATATGAGATGGAGGCGTCCGAGCAGCCCGTGTCCATAGGCAGCAGAACCTTCTGCCCGCTGCTCTCGAACGGTTCAAGATTTGACTTTACCTCTTTTGTGGACGGCAGCGATTCCGTCGCGAGGACGCTCTGCGCCGTCGCGGCCGTGGCCTTCAACGAGGCCAAGAGCAATTATGAGGAGAAGCACAACAAGGCCGCTTTCGTAAAGAACATTATCTCCGACAATATCCTCCCCGGCGACGTCTATGTCCGCGCGAAGGAGCTGCATTTCGTCACGGACGAGCCGCGCAGCGTCCTGCTCGTGCGCCAGATGGAAACTTCCGATGTCGCCGCGATCGAGACGATACAGAAGCTCTTCCCCGATAAGCAGCAGGACTTTGTCCTGAGCATCAACGAGTCCGACATCGTCGTCGTCAAGGCGCTCCCCTCGGCGGAATGCCCCGAGGTCATTGCGAGCACTGCAGCGCTCATCGAGAAGACCCTGCTTGACGAGCTTGGCATCAAGTGCGTGATCGGCATCAGCACGAACGCGCATCATCTGCGCGAGCTGGCGGATCGCTATAAGGAGGCGCAGGTCGCCATCGAGGTCGGCCGCGTGTTCGAAAGCGAAAAGACCATCATCAATTACGAGAGCCTCGGCCTCGGCCGCATCATCTATCAGCTCCCGACTACTCTGTGCGAGATGTTCCTCAACGAAGTCTTCAAGAAGAATCCGATCGAGACGCTGGACGAGGACACGCTCGAGACTATCAACAAGTTCTTCGAGAATAATCTCAACGTCTCCGAGACTTCCCGCAAGCTCTACGTGCACAGAAACACTCTGGTGTACCGTCTTGAGAAGATCAAGAAGATCACCGGCCTTGACCTCAGAGAGTTTGACCACGCGATAGTCTTCAAGGTGGCCATGATGGTCAAGATGTATCTCGATTCTCTCAACAGCAGCAAGTACTGATCACCGCCGCTTTCCGACGGCAATTACCTCTCACGAGGCTTTACATATATTTATAAACGAAAAACAACACATGAGGCCGCCGGCACAACGGCGGTATCCGCGGCGCCTTGACCCGATCCTGACTGCCGCATGAGGATCGCGGTGTATCTGCGCGCGGATAGAGCGGCAGATTGGAGTAAGAGTTTATGGTTCAAATGAACGATGTGAGAAAGATCTACGACAGCAGCGGGACTCTCGCGCTCGACGGCGTGGATCTGACCATCAACGAGGGTGAGTTTGTGTTCCTTGTCGGCCCCTCCGGCTCTGGCAAGACTACTATTATAAAATTGCTCACCGGAGAGATCCAGCCCACCGAGGGCACCGTTATCGTCAATGATTTTGATCTCGGCAAGCTGAAGCGGCGCAAGCTGCCCAAGATGCGCAGAACGCTGGGCATTATCTTTCAGGATTTCCGACTGATAGATAACATGAACGTGTACGATAACGTGGCGTTTGCGATGCGCGTCGTCGGCGCGTCGGCGAAGGAGATAAAAAAGCGCGTACCGTACGTGCTCGAGCTGGTCGGCCTTGAGGGCCGTGAGAAGCGCCTCCCGCAGGAGCTTTCCGGCGGCGAGCAGCAGCGTGTGGCCATTGCCCGCGCGCTGGTCAACAGCCCGCGCATGATAATCGCGGACGAGCCTACCGGCAACCTTGACCCTGTGCGCTCGCTGGAGCTTATGCTCCTTCTGGAGAAGATAAACGAGATGGGAACTACTATTCTTGTAGTCACCCATGAGAAGGAACTGGTCAACGCCTTTTCCAAGCGTGTCATAACCATTGACGGCGGCCATGTGATCAGTGACGGAATGGACGGGTATTACAGCTATGAGATTGAATAGATGCGGCTATCTTATCCGCGAAGGCTTCCGTAGCATAGGCACGCACGGATTCATGTCCTTCGCCTCGGTAACTATTATAATGGCCTGCCTTATAATCATGGGCAGCGTGTCGCTGCTCTCCGTCAATATTGACGCTCTTATAAAAGACCTTGAGAACGAGAACGAGGTCGTCGCTTTCGTCGATGAAAACATCGAGGACGAGGAGCAGGCCAAGGCCATCGGCACGGCGATAGAGGAGCTCCCGAACGTTATGGACGCGGAGTTCGTCAGCCGTGACACCGCGATGGACAACTTCATGAGCAATTATGACGACGACATGATGGTCGGCATAGACGCCACCGTTTTCAAGCACCGTTTCGTTATCCACCTCAACGACATCTCGCTCATGGCGCAGACGCAGAACGAGCTGAAGAACATCGACGGGATCGTGAAGGTCAGAGCGCATCTTGACTACGCGAAGGCCTTCGTGACGATAAGGAACATTGTCAGCGTAGTTTCGCTCATCCTTATTGTTATCCTTGTCTTTGTCTCCGTGTTCATCATGTCGAACACCATAAAGCTCGCCACCTTCGGCCGCCGCGAGGAGATCGCGATAATGAAGATGGTCGGCGCGAGCAACGCCTTTATCCGGCTCCCGTTTATCGTCGAGGGTCTTGTCCTCGGCATGCTCGGCGGCGGCCTTGCGTTCCTTGCTGAGTGGGGACTCTATAATCTTGTCACCGGCAAGATCGTCACCTCGCTCACCGGCAACCTCATCAGCGTCATCCCGTTCAGTTCCGTGTCTCTCACGGTGTTCATTGTCTATATGGCGACCGGCATCCTTGTCGGCGCGTTCGGCGGCGTTAACGCTATAAAGAATTATCTGAAGGTTTGATTTGCCCGATTCTCGGAAGGAGAAGTAATGAATAACAAAAAAGTTGTGTCCGTCATAGCGGTTCTCATGGCTGTGCTCATGGTTCTGTCCCTCGTGCTCAGCGTCCTGCCCATCGCCGCAAATGCGGTCAATCAGGCCGATATCGACGCTATCGAGAAGCAGAAGGACGCTCTTACGGACAAACGCACTACGATCCAAGAGAAGATAGACGCGCTGAAGGAACAGCAGGCGAGCGTGCTTGAACAGAAAGCCGCGCTCGACGAGCGCAACGAATACACGGCCGAGCAGCTCAAGCTCGTTCAGGAGCAGATCGACATCTATACCGGACTTATCAAAGAGAAGTCCAAGGAAGTCGATGCTGCCAAGAAGAAAGAGGATGAGCAGCTCAAGCGTTACCGCGAGCGCGTGTGCGCGATGGAGGAGAGCGGCGGCTACGGCTATAACATTCTCGCCATCATATTCAACTCCGGCAGCTTCGGCGAAATGCTCTCCGCTATCGACGATATGAACGAGGTCATGCAGAGCGACCGCGAGCTTGAACAGCAGTACATAGACGCCCGCGAAGCGACCGAGAGCGTCAAGGCGGAGTACGAAGAGGCCAAGGCCGGATACGAGGAAAAGCAGGACGAGCTTAAGGCGGAAAAAACCGAGCTTGAGGATCAGCTCAAGGAGGCCGAGGAGCTGCTGACCAGCCTCGAAGAGGATATAGAGAAGGCCGTCAAGGAATATGAAGTGGCGCTTGCGGCGGAAGCCGCGATGGCTGCAGAGATGAGCAATCTTGCCGCGCAGCTTGCGCGCGAGGCGGCGGAAGAGGCCGCACGGCGCGAGCAGGAGTCCCAGAATAACGGTAATAGCGGCAGCAGCGGAAACACCGGCGATTCCGGCAGCACAGGAGACTCCGGCAATACCGGCGGCGATTCCGGTGAAACTCCGGAGCAGCCCTCGACGCCCGATGAACCCACGCCGACTCCCGCGCCTGCGGAGCCTACTCCGGCTCCCATTCCGACGCCGGAACCCTCGTCTCCTGTCACGGGAAGCCTTATGTGGCCTGTGCCCAGCAGCAATCTTGTCACCAGCCGTTACGGATGGCGCGTTCATCCGATAACCGGCACTGAGCGCTTCCACGCCGGTATCGATATCAACGGCTACGGCAACGCAGGCGGTGTCATCTATGCCGCGGACGGCGGCACGGTCGTGCGCTCGCGTTACAGCGATTCCTACGGCAACTACGTTATGATAAACCATGACGGCAACATGCAGACGCTGTATGCCCACATGAGCGGCACCGCCGTGAGCGAGGGGCAGACAGTTAATAAAGGTGATGTCATCGGTTATCTCGGCGAGACAGGCTGGGCGACCGGTGTCCATTGCCACTTTGAAGTGTATGTCGGCGGCTCTACCGTGGATCCGGAGGGATATTTCCCCGGCCTCCCGCATTGGAACTGCTGACGGCTGAGAAGGAGACTATATGACTAAAGCAAAGAAAAATTCAGTCATCGCGGTACTGCTCAGCCTGACTATGGTGTTCACACTCGTGCTCGGCGTCCTGCCGAACGATGCGCACGCCGTAACTCAGGCCGAGATCGACGCGCTCCAGGCGCAGAAGGACGCGCTCACCGCGCAGCGTCAGGAGAAGCAGGACATCGTTGATGAGTTGGAGAGCCAGCACGCAACCGTGCTTGAGCAGAAGCTTGCCATGGATGCGCGCAATCAGTTCACCCAGCAGCAGATAGCACTGACCAACAACCAGATAGAGCTGTACGGCCAGATGATAGAGGACAAGAAGCTTGAAGTCGAGGCCGCGAAGCAGCGCGAGGAAAAACAGCTTCAGCGCTACCGCGAGCGTGTCTGCGCAATGGAAGAGGACGGCGGCATGAACTACCTCGCCATCATCCTCCGTGCAAACAGCTTCGGCCAGCTCCTCACGCTGATGGATGACATCGGTGAGATAATGGAGAGCGACCGCAACCTTGAGGACGCTTACATAGCCGCCCGCGAGGAGACGGAGCGCGTTCAGGCCGAGTATGAGCAGACAAAGTCCGAGCTTGAGGCCAAGCAGGAAGAGCTTCGCGCCGAGCAGGAAGAGCTGCAGGCACAGATCGACGAGGCTACCGCGCTTATCGCCCAGATCGAGGACGATATGGAGAACCGCCGCGCCGAGTATGACCAGCTCCGCAGCGCTGAAGATGAAGCGAGCGCCGAGATCGAGCGAATGATCGCCGAGCTTGAGCGCCAGAAGGAAGAGGAGCGCCGCCAGCAGGAAGAGGTTAATAAGAATAACGGCGGCAATACTGGCGGAAACACCGGCGGTAACACCGGAGGCAGCGGATACGCTACCGGAACATGGGGCTGGCCGTGCCCGTCCTGCTATTACATAACCAGCCGTGTCGGCAACCGCTGGCATCCGGTATCCGGCATGTGGAAGTACCACTCCGGCCTTGATATCGGCGCACAGTACGGCGCCGCGATAGTCGCATCGGATGGTGGTACGGTCTCTCTTGCCGGAGTGAACGGAGGTTACGGCAACTGTGTCATGATCGACCACGGCAACGGGTACTATACGCTGTACGGTCACATGTCCAGCATCGCCGTGTCCTACGGACAGGTTGTCAGCAAGGGTGACACTATCGGTTATGTCGGCAGCACCGGCGTTTCCACCGGCCCGCATCTGCATTTTGAGATACGCGAAGGCGGCGTCTGCATCGATCCGGAGCAGTTCTTCGGCGGTCTGTCTTACGCGCCTGACGCGGGCGACTGATATAATTTACAACCAACCGCTGGCAGGGGAATCACCTGTCAGCGGTTGGCAATGCCTTTTTAAGGGGGAACGTATATGAGCATATGGCAGCGGCTGCTCGCCGCGATAGGCAGAGTCCTGTCCGCATTCTTCAATATCCGCATCAAGCTCAAGTATGTCCTTGTGCTCGTCATTCTGCTCGTCGCGGGCTGCATCGGCGTCACCTATAACAGGATGATAAACGCCGTCGGCGGCAAGGCGGACTATGACGAGGCCATGCGCTATATTGAGATAAAGGATCTGGTTGACGAGTATTTCATCGATCCGGCTGACCGTACCGCAATGGGCAACAGCGCCGCGGCGGCCATGATAAGCGGCCTTGGCGACAAGTGGAGCTACTACATGTCCGCGGACGAATACCGTACATATCAGCTTTATTCGACAAATGAATATTCAAGCATAGGCATGTCAATAATGCAGGATGCAAACGGCGGGGGATATCAGGTCATTTCCGTCAATCCCGACACGCCTGCCGCCAAGGCCGGAATCACCTCCGGCATGGTCATCACCGCCATCGACGGCGAGAGCGTCAAGGGGCAGGACATTGACAGCGTGCGTACTAAAATACGTTCCCGCATGAACACGCAGTTCATCGTCGAGGTCGGCGGGCGGGACGAATATACCGTTGACTGCACGAAAAATTACGTCAGCCCCGTCACATACCGCATGGAAAAGACCGAGGCGGGCTATGTCAAGATAGATAACTTCGAGGCCGGCAGCGGTCAGGACGCGATAAATGCCGTGGAAACGCTGCTCAATCAGGGCGCGACGGCGCTTGTCATCGACCTGCGCGGCAACGCGGGCGGCCTTGCCGCCGAAACGCGCACCTTCCTCGATTACCTTCTGCCGGGCGGGACGCTGTTCGAGTCCGTGGACAAGGCGGGCAATAAGGTTCGCTACGAGTCGGATAACGTCTGCATCCAGCTCCCGATGTGCGTGCTCATCAACGCCGAGACTCATGCCGAAGCCGAGGTGTTCGCCGCCGTTATGAAGGAATTTCAGGCGGCAAGCCTTGTCGGCGAAGCCACTACGGGCGACACCCGTACCCAGTCTACCATCGAGATATCCGACGGCAGCGCGATGCGCATTTCTACCGGCAGCTATCTGACCGCCGGAGGCACCGACATCTCCAAGGCCGGCGGCGTGATACCCGACCGTATCATCTATAACAGCGACAGCTCCGCAACCGGCACAACGAGCGGCACTGTCGGTGAGAGCGACGGTACGGCCGTCAGCTCCAACGACGAGCAGCTCGTCGCGGCGCTTACGATGCTGAGCATGACTAATTTGAGTTGACACCGCGCACGGACGATTGTATACTATCTAAATCGGAAAAGCATTTCATCATTTTAATTAAATTTTATTGAAGTAATTCGTGAAAAGGAGAACTGCTTTATGGCACAGCTTAGCAGATTCAAAATGAGTCAGGAGCGCCTTGACGCGCTTAAAGATGAGCTTTATTATCTGGAGACCGTCAGGGAAAAGGAAGTCGCGGAGCAGATCAAGGAAGCCCGCAGCTTCGGCGACCTCTCTGAAAACAGTGAGTACGACGAGGCAAAGACCGAGCAGGGAAAGCTGTATTCCAGGATCGCAGAGATCAAGGTTCTCATCGATAACGCGGAAATCGTCGATAATATCGACCATGACGCGCCGAAAGACACTGTCACCCTCGGCAGCATCGTCAAGGTGCGCGACATTGAGGACGACTATGAGGAGACCTACGAGATAGTCGGCTCGCAGGAGGCCAACCCCCGCGAGGGACGTATTTCCGACGACTCGCCGGTCGGCCGCGCGCTCAGAGGCCACCGCGCCGGAGAGCAGGTCACCGTTGAAGCACCTGCCGGAAATCTGAAGTTTGAGATAGTCAGCGTAGAGAATAAGTAATAGATAGAGGTAGAGTATGAGCGAAGTCAACAACAATCAGGCGCAGGATCTGTCCGAACTGCTGCAGATACGGCGCGATAAGCTGGCTGATCTCCAGCGCCGCGGCAAGGATCCGTTCAAGATAACCAAGTATGACGTCTCGCATCACAGCGAGGAGGTCAAGAAAGCCGTCGCGGAGCTTGAGGGCAAGACCGTCAGCGTCGCGGGCAGAATGATGTCCAAGCGCGTCATGGGCAAGGCGTCTTTCTGCCATGTGCAGGATCTTCAGGGCAATATCCAGATATACGTCGCGCGCGACATGATCGGCGAAGAGGCGTATGCCGACTTCAAGAAGTTCGATATCGGCGATATCATCGGCGTCAAGGGCGAGGTTTTTGTTACGAAAACCGGCGAGACCTCCATCCGCGCGTCCGAGGTCGTGCTGCTGTCCAAGAGCCTTCAGATCCTGCCGGAGAAATATCACGGCCTGACCAACGTTGACCTCCGCTACCGTCAGAGATATACCGACCTCATCATGAACCCCGACGTGAAAGACACTTTCATCAAGCGCTCCAAGATGATAAGCTGCATCCGCCGCTATCTTGACGCGCAGGGCTTCATTGAGGTCGAGACCCCGATGCTCGTCGCCAATGCGGGCGGCGCCGCCGCGCGCCCGTTCGAGACGCATTATAACGCGTTGGACGAGGATGTGCGCCTGCGCATCTCGCTTGAACTGTACCTCAAGCGCCTGATCGTCGGCGGCCTTGAGCGTGTGTATGAGATCGGCCGCGTGTTCCGCAACGAGGGCGTCGATACGCGCCACAATCCTGAATTCACGCTCATGGAGCTGTATCAGGCGTACACCGATTATCATGGCATGATGGATCTGACCGAGAATATGTTCAGATACCTTGCACAGGAGGTCTGCGGCTCTACGGTCATTACCTACGGCGAGAACGAGATCGACCTTGGCAAGCCGTTTGAGCGTCTGACCATGATCGACGCCGTGAAGCGCTACGCCGGAGTTGACTTTGACGCTGTGCCCGACACTGAGGCAGCCAAGAAGCTCGCCGATGAGCGCGGCATCGCATACGAGGCGCGCCACCAGAAGGGCGATATCCTCAATATGTTCTTTGAGGAATACTGCGAGGATAAGCTCATCCAGCCGACTTTTATCATGGATCATCCGGTCGACGTCTCTCCGCTTACCAAGCGCAAGCCCGACAAGCCCGATTACGTCGAGCGCTTTGAGTTGTTCGTCAATGGCTGGGAGATGTGCAACGCGTATTCCGAGCTGAACGACCCCATCGACCAGCGCGAGCGCTTCAAGGCGCAGGACGCCGCGGCCGCCGCGGGCGACGAGGAAGCCAACCACACCGATGAAGACTTCCTGAACGCGCTTGAGATCGGTATGCCCCCCACGGGCGGTATCGGCTACGGTATCGATCGCCTTGCCATGCTCCTTACGAACAGCCCCGCAATCCGCGACGTGCTGCTGTTCCCCACAATGAAACCTTTGGACACTCCCAAGTCGGAGAAAAAGCCTGAGGAAGTCGGTATCATCGGCGGAGCTAAGGGTACGGTCGAGATCGAGATTAAGGACGAGCCGATCGATTTTTCCAATGTTCAGATCGAGCCGCTGTTCCAGAATCAGGTCGATTTTGACACCTTCTCCAAGAGTGATTTCCGTGCCGTAAAGGTCAAGGAATGCGAAGCTGTGAAGAAG
>URGI01000052.1 GCA_900547315.1 uncultured Eubacteriales bacterium
ATGCTCGGCGGATGAAGCTTGTCAAAAAGGCCTCACAGGACCTTTTTGACAAGCTGAGCACCCCCGATGCACAGCATCGGGGGTGTTGCTTATCTCATCTTGGCTTTTGTTTTCAGTATGAACTGCGAGACGGACTCAAGCCCGTGCTAGTTCAGAAACATTATTATGCGGCGTTTCGTCGACTCACTGCGGAAGCTCTCGCTTTGCGTAAGCTTCGGCAGTTTTTTCTGCGCATATTCTCGCATCGTTTTTATAAGCTCGGTTCTGTCCTCGCTCTTCTCGCCCGCGGCCACGCGGTTTATCCCCGTAAGCAGGATGTGCGACAGGACAAGATACTCTATCTTGCCCTCCTTCCCGAACTGCTGTGCGGTCTTCTCCAGATCGTCGATAACGGTTATGATGTCGAGATTTTTCTTTGATGCGACGCTGTTCATTATGGAGCCTGCGCGGCAGTGGCAGCGGTAGAACGGCTCATGTATAACAGCTATGCGGTCTGTTTTAAACAGAAGCTTCGTCACAAACGAGAGATCCTCATACCAAAGCCCGACCGGAAACTGCGCATCGCCGATCAGACTGCGGCGGAAGAGCTTATTGCAGGCTGAGCATGTTACCATCAGCGGATCGGTAAAGTTCGTCACGTCATGGTAAACTACCGTTCCATCATCATAATAGTCCTCCATGTCGCAATAGGCGATGTCTGCGTTTTCACGCTCGATGGCCTCAAGCATTTTTTCGTACATGGTCTCGTCGACCCAGTCGTCGGAGTCCACAAAGCCGATAAATTCGCCCTTCGCAACATTCATTCCAAGGTTGC
This sequence comes from uncultured Eubacteriales bacterium, assembly GCA_900547315.1. Taxonomy (GTDB): domain Bacteria; phylum Bacillota; class Clostridia; order Oscillospirales; family Oscillospiraceae; genus Limivicinus. The sequence goes on from URGI01000052.1 coordinate 815, forward strand.
GCGCACTGGACAGGCCGCCGTTTTCCTTAATCATCGGGACTATCAGCCCCGGATAGCGGGCAGCATAGTCGTCAATAATGCGCTGGGAATTGTCCGGGGAACCGTCATTGACGACGATTATCTCATAATCCTCCACCGTCTGTCCCACCAGTGAGTCGAGACATTGGGCGAGATATTTTTCAACATTGTATACCGGAACTATTATACTGAGCTTCATTTTCCTTCCTCCAGCGACGCTTTCCGTTTTTCCCGGAAATCAGTTACGTTTATATAATACAGCATCGCCGCCGTCAGCGCAAGATATATCGACACGTTGGGTCGCCGGAGTACCGCGCCGGAAAACTGTGCGAGTCCAAGTTCAACGGCAAGCATAACCGTCAGACCCATATTCCGAACGCTGACGGTTCCGCGTAAGTCGAGCATCGCATGACGGAGGATCATAATAAAAATATACAGCAGGAATCCCACGTAGGCGGCAAAACCGACATAGCCGTAATAGTACAATATTGCGTGCCAGTCGTTTTCAAGGTCATAGGTGCCCACCTCTGTGCTCATCTCCGATACCTGAAAACCGAACATCTTTGTGAGCGTATCACTCTCATCCCACACAAGTCTCGCACAGGTGCACTTTATGATGCGGGTATCCATGAGCGTTTTGACATCGTTCGTCGCGCCGTAGGCCTCGATCACGTTATCGATGCCGAAGCGGTCGATCACGTCCTCAGGGATGAACTGCTTGTATATCCACTCAAGATACGCGTGCGCCACCTTGTCGCGGATGCGCTCCGGTACGCTCATATCGTCGATATTCATATACGGAAAGCTCGTCCGGATGTTCTCCATATGGCCGGTATAGGCGGCTTCGATGCGCCTGTCCTCCTCAGCGCGGGGCGTGATATCATAGGAAAAGATGCTCGCCGCGCAGAGCAGCGCCAGCGCCGCCGCAACAATCGCGTCGCGCTTTAGCTCTCCCCTGTCGCCCGCGATGAAGCGTATGACGAGCATTATTATGCCGCACACGCAGATTATGATAAAGGTCAGATAACATGCCTTGGTGCCGTTTGCGAGCAGCACCGCGAACGCGGCCAGCAGCACGCCCAGCGTTATGCCGAGCTTCTTGCCCTCCAGCACATAGAAGGCGGAGAACATGGCCAGCACGGCGAAAATGATGCTCATAGCGCAGCGGTTGCTGTCTATGACCCAGCCGGACAGGCCGGTATTTTCAGCATAAGTCGAGTTTGCCGTGCCGGTGAGCACCGAGATGAGCAGTATCGCGAGCTCGATAGCCGCAGCCGCGAGCATTCCGCGCTCGGCCTGCCGCAGTTTGCTGTCATTATCCATGCAGAAGATTAAGCAGATAGCCATCACCGGCATCTGCGCGACGCGCACCATATACGCCACGTCTGTTGCAAGCATATAGTTACCGACCCGCAGGCCGTTTATCACATGCATCGCGCATATGACGCCGACGGCGGCAAGCGCGAGGAACAGCCGCAGCCGCTGCTTGCCCTTGAGCTTTATCAGCAGCACTATCGGGAGAACCAGCATTATTATGAGCCGTATTACTCCTGCCACGGTGCCGCGCTCGTTCTGCGTCCAAAACGCGAGAGTGTCGAGCAGGGGCTGAAGCGCTATAAGAAGCGTCAGCCAGTTGTCATAGAAAAACTTCTTTGCCGAAGATACGTTTGTCTGCATGTTTTATTCTTTATCCTCCAGAAGGTCAAACCACTGCCGGGATATGTTTTCCTTGGAAAAGTCCCGCGCGCGGCGCACCGCAGCGTGGCTGAGTTCCGCCATGAGTTCGGGGTCGTTTATAAGGCCGAGCAGACGCGCGGCATACCCGTCCGCATCTCCGTCGGGCACGAGATAGCCGTTCACGCTGTCTGTTATTATCAGCGCGGGGCCGACGCGCACATCATATGCCACCGGCGCAAGGCCGCAGCTCATCCCCTCAACAAGGGTCAGCATAAATCCTTCGCTTTTCGAGGTGCTTGCGTATATCGACGCCGAGAGCATCTCGCGCTCCACGCCCTCCGGGGAGAGCTTTCCCGTCAGCGTAACGCAGTCGGAAAGTCCCTGCTCGCGTATCAGCGCTTCCAGCGCAGGGCGCTCATCGCCCTCGCCGATTATCCGCAGGTTCCAATCCGGCGCCTTTTCATGTACGGCGGCAAATATTCTGATAAGCCTGTCCATACCCTTTACTTCGACAAGCCGCCCGACGGCGACCACGGTCTTTTCACGGTGCTCAGGCAGCTTTTCAGGGTAATGCTCAAGGAAATTGGGTATTGCGACGACCTTGGTGTGCCTATTATCACGCATGACCTCGCGTACCTCATCGGCAAGGCCGGGCGTGAGCAGGATGAAGGCGTCAAGCCCGCCGTAGTCGCGGCGGAAGCTGTCAAGCAGCTTTTTGTCAAAACAGTGATCCTGATGGAGCTGGCCAAGCTTATATACGCCCGGACGGCCATATTTTGACAGCAGGACATTATGCTCCGGTCTTGTGGTTATTATCACGCCGTCGTCTATCGCGGATATTGCGTCTATGACGGCCTTCTTTTTATCGTGCAGAATGCGCGCCGCCTTCACGCTCTCGCGCGCGAGGCCGAAAACGTCCTTCCTGCGGGCACAGTCGCGCCACTCGTCACGGTTCGGTATCTCGTCGAGAAGATAGCGGACGCGGACGCGTTCGTCTATCGGGAAGGCTGGGGCGTCCGGCATGTCATACACGGAGATTATCTCCACGTCGTATTTTTCTGCAAACAGGTTTGCCATCTGGCAGACGGCTTTTTCTATACCGCCATAGGCAAGGTGCAGCGTAATTATACGCACAGTTTTCATATATTATCTCCCTGATTTTATTCTTTCTGCTCATTCCTGCCGCGGAATATGGTCGCGTTCAGCAGCTCATACGCCAGCTTGTCCTTAGTAAGTATCATATATGCGGCATACAGCGCAACGCATGCGATGATTATCGCCGCGATGTTCACCCAGTAGTTCAACCCCGCCGTGCGGATGAGCAGCGACAGCGGGATAAACAGCGCCGAAGCCAGCAGGTAGCCGCATATGCGCTTGGAAAACAGCCTGCAATTGACGCCGATCTTCTTCACGGCGTAGAAGTAGCAGGTCACGACGAACAGTATGACCGCGAGCGTCGTGGTGGCAAGCGAGGTAATGACGGTGAAGCAGCCCACCGCAACGAGGATGAAATTCATCACAAGGTTCATCACGCCGAATACCGCGAGCAGCACAACCTGCTGCTTCTCGCGCGAATTGACGTACATCACAAGATTATTCAGCACCGACTGGAACGACAGCGCGATGCGCGATATCGCCGCGACTATGAGCACCGGCCACACGTAGGTATACACGTCCTGCGTGTACAGCTGCATCACTTCCTGCGCCAGCACAATGAAGCCGAAGTTTATAGGAATGACGAGCGCGAGGTATTTCTCCGTCGTGTCGTTCAGAACCCGCTCGTATTCGTCCCGCTTCCCTTCGCCGAGCAGCGCCGAGACACGCGGGATGGCGACGTTTATGAGCGCCAGCGGCACTGCGGACACCATGCCGACGATGTTCGTCGGGATAAAATACTCCGTGACCGCGATATCGCTCACCAGCGGCGAAAGCATTATCTTATCCAGCTGGAAGTAGAAAACGTCCACATTCACTATAACGAGCGACACCACCAGCGGGAACAGGTGCTTTCTTATCGTCAGGCCGCCGAAATCGAAGTGCACGTCGCGTCTGATCTTGATATAGCTGAGGATATTATTGACAAAGTTGGTCATGGAAATAACCACGGCGTACGGCACAACGTCGCTCGGCTTGCGCACGAACACGAAGATGGATATCAGATAGCCAAGCCGCACAAGTATGGTCTTGACCATTATGAACCGGTAGTTCTCCTTGGCCTCGTTCGCAAATTCCACATAAAATATGTTCGCAAAGAGCTGGATAAGCATGACGAGATAGACATATACCTCTATCTGGGAGTTTGACCGCCAGAAGGTATATGCCACATACACCAGCATCGCCGCGCCGTTGGAGACGATGCCGATGAGGAAAAGGCTCGTGAAGAGCTTGTTCGTTGCAACCGGGTCGTTCCTGACGCGGCTTATCTCGCGCACGCCGTAGTTATATATGCCGAAGGAGGCCAGCGCGAGGAAGACGCTGTATTCGGTATAGACGCGGTTATATATGCCGTAAAGCTCCTCGTTCAGCAGGCCGGTCACGTAGGGGCCGACAAGCAAAGGGACTACAAGGTTAAAGATATTCAGCAGAGCTTTGTATATGCCGTTACGGGCAAGTGATTTTTCCTGCATGGCTTGCCTTTCTCAGATGGATGTTATATAATCATTCACAGTCGTTTTGATATTTTACTATTTTCTCAACTAAAAGTAAAGCTAATAATTCTTAAATATACATTCAGTTTTATGGAGGCAGCATGAACAAAATACTTGTACCAACCGGATATATGGGCTCAGGCTCTTCCGCAGTGACGGATATTCTCGCCGAGATAGACGGATGCAGCGCCCGCGACGGCGACTTTGAGTTTGTTTTTCTGCACTGCCCGAACGGCGTTTTCGACCTTGAGGACAAGCTCCTGCACGGCAACAACGCCATACGCAGCGACGAAGCGCTGCACAGCTTTCTCGGCACGATGAAGCAGCTGTGCACGAAAAAATACTGGTGGGTCGGGCACTATAACGAGCATGTCGGCCCCGGTTTTTACGATCTGTGCCTCCGCTTTGTCGACGAACTGACCTTCTCCCGGCCGAACTATTACTGGTACTGGCAGGAGAACACCAACGCACGCATGTTTGTTGAGCTGTGCATCCGCAAGATCGTCTGGCTGCTGACGATGAAAAAGGTGCTGCTTCGCAAGCCACGCACGTATTACGACACCATGCTTTCGATCCCCACCGAGGAGGAATTCTATTCCGCCGCCTCACGCTTTATTTCCGGGGTAATGGACGAGATCGGCCTGCAGGAGCACAACATCGTGCTCGATCAGCTCCTTCTGCCGCACAATCTTTTCCGCGTGGATAATTACTTCGGGGACGAGCTGCGCGTATTCGAGGTCAGCCGCGACCCGCGCGATGTGTTCATCCAGAACAAATACGTCTGGCGGTCGCGCAATAACGCCGTCGTGTTCCCGACGGATGCGGAGGAATTTGCGCAGTTTTACCGCCGCCTGCGCGGCAGCGAGCGCCCGTCCGGCAGCGCCAAGGTGCTGAAGCTGCAATTCGAGGATCTGATATATAATTACGACGCCTCGATGGAGCGGATATACGCCTTCCTCGGCGTGACCAAGGCTCAGCACAGCGCCCCAAGAACGCATTTTGACCCCGCGAAGTCCATCCAGAACACTCAGCTTTTCCGCGCGAACGAGCAGTACGCCCGCGAGGCGGAGATCATCGCAGAGCTTCTTCCGGAGTATATATACGATTTCCCCTACGAAAGGGTTCCCGATCCCGAGAAATCATTTTAAGAAACATTAAAAACAGCCTCTCCCAAGTAGGGAGAGGCTGTTTTATACGTTTTGCGGTGCAAACAGCGATTACAGGCGCTCTTTGACCTTTGCCTTCTTGCCCACGCGGTCACGCAGGTAGTACAGCTTCGCTCTGCGAACCTTGCCCTTGCGGACGGTAGTGACAGAGTCGATGGAGGGAGAGTGAACCGGGAAGACCTTCTCGCAGCCTACACCGTAGGAGATGCGGCGGACGGTGATGGTCTCGTTGATGCCGCCATGCTTCTTGGCAATGATGGTGCCTTCGAAAGCCTGAGTACGCTCACGGTTGCCTTCCTTGACGCGAACCATGATGCGCACGGTATCGCCGACGTTCATTTCGGGCAGTTCTTTCTTCATGTACTGCTCGCTGAGAATTTTGACCAGATCCATAATCTAATCCTTCCTTACATATAGACGTTCTTACCGGCGGGCTTAAAGCCTCGGCAGCGGACCGCCTTTCTATGCCCGCAGACACTCTGTCTGCGCAAGCTGTGATATTATAGCACAGCGTATCGGCAAAATCAAGTACTTTTATCCCCGATTTTCCCTGCGCTTACCTATATATATTCATGTCCGCGTCGTAGGTCTCGACCCTTGTGAACTTCGCAAAGTCCGGCGCGATATCGGGCGCGAGCTGCCGCAGCGCTTCGGCCAGCAGCTCCGGATTCAGCGTCGGCTCCTGCGCGGATATCGTCGCCTCCACGATGACGCCGCCGTCCTCGACCGTGAAGCCTATGGTCTTTATCGCGGGGCGGATGTCGCTCTCGCCCATGCCGCGCTTTGTTTTCTTCGTTATCACTATCGCGTCGCGGGCGAAGAACTCTTCGAGCGCCGCGGCCATGGCGGCCTTGTCCCGCTCGTCGTATTCAAATATGCCCTTCACATCCAGCCACTTCAGCTCCGACACCTTACGCTGCGGCTCATACGCCTCGATAATGCGGATGCCCTCCGGCATCACGGCGTTCATGCGCTCTGGCAGCGTCTCAAGCTCGGTATCCGAGGTCAGGCGGAAATCCATTATCTCGCACAGACTGCCTGTCCCGACCGAGAGCGGCAGGGCTATGGATATCTGCGGGTGCGGATTGAATCCCTCGGAATACTTCAGCTCCAGCCCTGCGCGGGCGAACACGCGCTGCATCGTGCGCATCATGTCGAGATGCGAGATGTATATCGCGCGGCCGGTCTTTTCAAATCTCAATCTCATTTTATCCATCGCATCGTCCCCCGTTCATAAGCTTCAGTGCGCCGCAGCCGGAGCACTGGTGGCGGCAGTCCGGCGACAGTTCGGACGCATAGCAGCGCTCGCGCTCGCGCTCGAGATGCGCCTTGCGCACGCCGACGTCGATGATGTCCCATGGCAGGACTTCGTCTACGCTGCGCTCGCGGTTCGCGTAGAACTCCGTGTCCACACCGTACTTTTCAAAGGCGTCCATCCATCGCTGGAAGGAGAAATAATCCGACCACGAGTCGAGCCTACCGCCCTGCCGCCAGACCTCCTCTATCGCGTCGGCGACGCGGCGGTCGGCGCGGCTGAGCACGGCCTCGATGAGGCTCGTCTCCGCGTCGTGCCAGTTGTAGCTTACATTGCGCGCGGTGATGCTGGAGCGCAGCAGGTTCACGCGGCGCAGGTACTCCTCTATGCTTATCTGCGCCTCCCACTGGAATGGGCTGTGCGGCTTGGGGATGAAGCACGACGTCGATATGGTTATCTTGACACCGCGGTTTTTGTACTTTGCGTTCATGCGCCAGCAGTGCAGCACCTCGTCCGCCATCTGCGCGATGCCGATTATGTCTTCGTCCGTCTCCGTCGGCAGGCCGAGCATATAATACAGCTTCACACTGTTCCAGCCGCCGGCAAAGGCTATCGCGCAGGTGTGCAGCAGATCCTCCTGCGTGACGTTTTTGTTTATCGCGTCGCGCAGGCGCTGGCTGCCACCCTCGACGGCGAAGGTCAGGCCGCTTTTGCGCACCTTCTGCAGCTTCTCCATAAGCTCGATGGAGAAATTATCCGCGCGGAGCGACGGCAGAGACAGGCCGATGCTGCGGCTCTCGCAGTATTCAAGCATCCCGTCGCACAGCTCCGGCAGCTGCCGGTAGTCGCTGGTGCTCAGCGACAGGAGCGTCACGTCCTGATATCCGGTGTTTTTCAGCGACTCGATGCCCTGTTTTATAATCGTCTCCGGCTTTTTCGCGCGTATCGGGCGGTAGACATGCCCTGCCTGACAGAAGCGGCAGCCGCGCACGCAGCCGCGGAACAGCTCCACGCTCACCCTGTCGTGTACGACCTCGGTGGACGGCACGATCGGCGCGGTCGGGTACGGTGACGCGTCAAAGTCCACAACAATGCGCTTTGTCACGCGCTCCGGCGCGCCGTCCTTCGCGGTGTATGACTTGACCGTGCCGTCCTCGTTATACTCGACGTCGTAGAGCGACGGGACATATATGCCGCCAATCTGCGCCGCGCGGACGAGAAATTCGTGCTTGCTCCAGCCGCAGAGCTTCGCCTCATGCAGCAGCGCGAGCAGCTCGTTGTTTACCTCCTCGCCCTCGCCGACGATGAAGAGGTCGATAAACGGCGTCATCGGCTCCGCGTTCGTTGCCGCGGTGCCGCCGGCCATGACTATCGGCAGCAGGTTCGGCCTGTCCTCACTTCTAAGCGGGATGCCGCCCATGTCCAGCATGTCGAGCACCGTCGTGAACGCCATCTCGTAGCCTATCGAGAAAGCAATCGCGTCGAACTCGCCCAGTGCATCGCCGCTTTCCAGCGCGTAGAGCGGGATGTTCGCCTTCTTCATCTCCTCGTACATGTCGCCCCACGGCGCGTAAACGCGCTCACACCAGACATAGTCGAGGCTGTTCATGGTGTGATACAGGATGCTCATGCCGAGGTTCGACATGCCTATCTCATAGGTGTCCGGAAAGCAGAACGCGAGCCGGATGTCGACCTTCGTCTTGTCCTTGATTATCTGATTATATTCGCCGCCGGTGTAGCGCGCGGGCTTCTGCACGCGCGGCAGTATGCGTTCAAGTCTTTTGTCCATTTCAAGCTCCGTCGAAATTGAAATTTGCAAATTTGCAATATAGTATTTTTGTATTCTATAATACTTTTCCGTGTTTTGCAAGGCTTACGCAACTGCGGGTTGCTTGCCTGCCGATAATTTCTGTGCTAAACTGAGTTCATGGAGGTGTTCGGTATGGATACAAAGGATGTTATATATGACCTGAGAACGAAAAGCGGGCTGTCACAGGATGAGCTGGCGGAAAAGGTGTTCGTCACGCGGCAGGCAGTGTCCCGCTGGGAAACCGGTGAGACGACGCCGAACGTGGAGACGCTGAAGCTGCTTTCAAACGTCTTTGACGTCTCAATCAACACGCTGCTGGGCACGCCCCGAAAGCTGATTTGTCAGTGCTGCGGGATGCCGCTCGACGACTCCACTACCAGCAAGGAGCCGGACGGCGCGTTCAACGAGGACTACTGCAAGTGGTGCTACACCGGCGGCGAGTTCACGTATACCAGCAAGGAGCAGCTGATAGATTTCTGCGTGACGCACATGGCGAGTGAGAGCTGGCCGGCGGAGCAGGTCAGGGCGCATATGGAAGCTGTCGTCCCTGAGCTGAAGCATTGGAAGAAATGACATGAAACCGGACATAGCAAAACGCTATGTCCGGTTATTTATCGGGCGGGTATCTACAATATATAATTATCATCACCGATTCACAGCAGCTCTTTTCTCCGCCCAAGCGCAGGATTCTCCGGCTGCGACAGCAGCAGCCATATCGACGCGACCAGCACCGCCGCTCCCCTGCCCGTCCACATCAGCCACAGCCCCGCCGCCAGCAGCAGCGTGCCGGTAAGCAGTCCGGTCAGCTCCGCGAGACGCATACCGCGTCGTCCGCCGAAAGCCGCGGCGGCAAGCTCCGCGAATATCTGCCCGCCATCGAGCGGGAGCGCCGGCAGCAGGTTGAACGCCGTCAGTATCACGCTCACTCCCGCCGAGCAGAGCAGCCAATCGCTGCCGTAAATCTTTCCGGCATAGGACGCGATGAGCGCGTACAGCCCACCGGCAGCAGGCCCCGCGGCGGCGGCGAGTATGCGCCCGAAGCCGCTCGTGCATCCGGCATAGCCCATGCACAGCCCGCGCAGCTCCGCCTTGAAGCCGCATATGCGCAGGCCGAGCAGCCGCAGGCACACGATGTGCCCCAGCTCATGGATCAGCACCGGCACGGCGACGCAGGCAAGCGTCCCGAAATCCGCGGTATAATAGATCAGCGCCGCGAGGATGAGCGCTCCGGCGCTGACTTTTATTCTGTTGTTGTTCATCTCAGACATAGTATTCAGGATTTATATAGACGTCGTTCAAAAACAGCTCAAAGTGAAGATGCGGGCCAGTCGCGTTGCCGGTCTGGCCTACGCGGCCTATCGTCTGGCCGCGCTCAACCATATCCCCCTCATGCGCCACGAACTCGCTCAGGTGCGCGTACAGGCTTGCGAAGCCGCCCTCGTGCGTCAGGATGAGGTATTTCCCGTAGCTGTCGCTCTCCCCCGCCGCATAGACATAACCGTCCGCGAAAGCGAAGACGCTGTCGCCGTTGTCCGCGGCGAAGTCCGTGCCGTAGTGAAACTTGACGGTTCCCTGTATGGGGTGCACGCGGTAGCCGAAGCCGGAGGAATCGTACCCGTCCACGGGGCTTGTATATTCAAAGGGTATCTCCGGCATGTCTGTCCGCACGTTTGCGGGGATGGCGTAGCCGTCAAACTCCGTTTGACTCGACAAAAATGCGCTGACCGCCTCCGGCTGCTCGCTCGGTTCAGAGGTCGGTTCCGGTGACGGCGTCGGGGCGGGTTCCGGCGTTGGCGACGGTGTCGGAGTCGGCTCCGGCAATGGGCTTGGCGTCTGCTCAGCGAAGGTCGGTGCAGTCTCATCCGAATCGGGCAGCGTCCGCGGCAGCAGCATCGGCTCCGGCGACGGGGATGGGGACGGCGGCGTTTTATCCTCGCGCGCCCTGCCGAAGACCTCCACAAGCTTTTCCCCGAACCGGCTCTCCGTGATATGGCTGCCGAGCGTCTGCGCAAGCTCGACGTAATCGTCGTCACGGTCTATAAAGTACAGCACCCGCTCGCGCAGTCCGGCGCTGTGCTGCGGCAAGGCAAGCTTCAGCACCGTCAGCAGCACGAATATCCCCGCCGCCGCGCAGCTCTTCCATCTCTTCATGCATATCCCTCCCCCTCGGTTACAAACATATTTCGCCGGGGACAGGCGTATGACTCAAATTTTTTCTTGACAATTTACTCCCTTGTAATTATAATAAGATGGCTGTCTGAAAAGAGCATACTTCGGGGTGTAGCGCAGCTGGTAGCGCGCTTGGTTCGGGACCAAGAGGCCGGGAGTTCAAGTCTCCCCACTCCGACCATAACTGGACACCAGTTTTGATACGATGAGTATCGAAGCGGGTGTCCAGTTTCTTTTTGCAAAACCCATATTTGCAATGGTTTTTATATACCTTTTAACGAAAGTAGGCTCTACGGTAACCGAGGAATGATCGCCGTAGAACCTTTTTGCATTTTTGCCTATGTACTTTTTAATTATAGGTTTGGAGGGTGTGCATTGGGTTCAGAGGAATAATTAAAAGGTGCAACGCTCATCCCTCAATGCAGACAACAGGTACACCGACCTTCATTGCATAATCTATCGTATTTTTCGTCCCACTTTTTTCGCCGTTGAATACGGCAATAACCCTGGCAGAGTGATTAACCATCCATTCATTCCGTGCCTGAAAGCAGGTTCGGTTGTAGCCCTCACAGACATATTTCACGAAGTCTGCTGCCGCCAGTATCTCTCGGTATGCTTTCTGCCATTCTTGGTTCCAGCCGCGCTCAAAGCCCTCATAGGGGCAAACACACATCAGTTTGACATCGTAACCCTCGTCACGGAGCATCAGCACAATTTGAGCCGCCCAGATGTCCACTCCTCTTGCCATTCCCGTTATAAAGACATTCAGTCCGTCAGCGACCGCCTGGCGGATTTCTTTTTCCAGATCCTTCTTGATGGCTTTTTTGTGCCGTGTCAGCTTTTCGGGGCGATGACCCGTAAAGCACACTCGGTGCATTCTTTTTTCAGTTTTGGTCATAACAGCCCCTCCGAAATCCTGTTCAATCGTCCACTACATCATACTCCATATCTATTTTCGTTTCAACTCATAAGTATATTATATTTCAGCTCGGAAGTAAAATAGATATGAGAAAGGCGGTGATGCTATGGATACGCACGCTCGTCTCCAGCAGTTATTGCGAGAGCGCGGTTGGACGGAGTACAAACTTTCAAAAGAGTGCGGTTTGGCACAATCCACGATTGGTAACATTTTCAGAAGAAATACCGTTCCCTCCGTTGCGACCCTTGAGACGATATGCAAAGGATTCGGCATCACTATGTCGCAGTTCTTTGCCGACACAGATATGGTCGAACTGACGCCGGACATGAAGGAACTGTTTGACTGTTGGGTCTGTCTCACTCCGAGTCAGAAATCCGCAGCCATCCAAATGCTCAAAGCTATGAGCCATGACGCTGAATAATAGGAAGCCTTCGGGCTTCTTATTTTTTTGCTCTTATTACATACAAGGTGAAATGTAAATGCAACTCAAAAGAAACTGTTTTGCATTATAATAATAGGGCGCCGGCTCCATGCTGCCGTAGTCTGCGGGTTTCTTGCCACAACTACAATTTTGCAGCGGGAGGAGGTGAAACCATATGAAAATAACCAAGAAACAACCACTTCGACCTCGTGGGCGTAGTGATGAAAAAAGGCAGTCTACCAAAGATGCCATTCGTGAAGCGTATGCCAACGGCCCTCAGAAGGAGGTGCAGATTATCCCGGCAAAAAAGGATTTAATTACAGATGCGGAAAAGAAAAAACTCCGCGTCTGCGCCTATTGCCGAGTAAGTACCGAAGAGGACAACCAGGCAAGCAGTTATGAGTTGCAGGTGCAGAACTATACAAAAATGATTCAGGAAAACCCTGAATGGGAGTTCGCAGGCATCTTTGCGGACGAGGGTATTTCCGGCACTTCGGTTCTGCACCGCGAGCATTTTCTTGAAATGATAGAGAAATGCAAGACCGGTGAGATTGATTTGATTATCACCAAGCAGGTCAGCCGTTTTGCCCGTAATGTTCTGGACAGTCTGAACTACATCTTTATGCTCCGCAAACTCGACCCTCCCGTGGGCGTGTACTTTGAAACGGAAAAGCTGAACACTCTGGATCGGAGCAGTGATATGGTCATCACCGTATTGAGCCTTGTTGCCCAGAGTGAGTCCGAGCAGAAGTCCAACAGTCTGAAATGGTCATTCAAGCGCCGCCGAGCCCAGGGCTTGGGTATCTACCCCAACTGGTCTCTTCTCGGCTATAAGGGCCATGATTGGGAGATAGATGAGGACGAGGCCGATGTGGTACGAACCATCTACAGTCTTTATCTGGAGGGCTATTCCTCCACACAGATTGCAGATTTGCTGACAAAGAGCGGCATTCTGACTGTAAAGGGTCTATCGGTATGGAGTTCCGGCAGCGTCCTTGGCATTCTCCGCAATGAGAAATATTGCGGAGATGCCCTGTGTCAAAAAACAGTT
>URGI01000053.1 GCA_900547315.1 uncultured Eubacteriales bacterium
CCGCATATGCGGCAGCGGTGGACTATCGCCCACTCGCCGTTTTTTCTCACCCAGACCGCTATGGGGTCCATAATGCCCCCGCAGTCCGCGGCTCTGTCGCCCGGCTCGATGTCGACGTGCAGGCTCGAGAGGCAGTTCGGGCAGTGGTTTCTGTGGTCGCTGCCCGCGCCCTGCGGCACTGCCGTGCGTCCGCACACCCTGCAAACAAAAGCTTCGCTGCAGGCGTGGGTCTTGTAATAACCTTTTTCGTACTGTTTGCGTTTGTTTTCGCGATTCATTTTTCCTCCCGGGGATTGAGCTGCGGGAGGACGGCAGAGTGTGTTTTATTTGCCGACCTCCCGGTCAGCGCACACTCTCCGACGATTTTGTGATAAGTCTCAAACAAAATCTCCTTAGTTTTTTATTCAAGAAACGGTCAGATGACCGCTATCTCGTCTGTGTATTCCGCTCCGCACGGCATTATCGACGGCAGAGCGAGAGAGAATAGGTCGGCGGCGCGCTCTTCGATTGAAGAGATACGTTTTGCGCGTTCGCCGAGCTTTTTTATATCCGCCGCGCGCATGACTATCGGCAGCTTCGCGGTCGAGCGCATGGCGCGCAGCTTTTCGCGGCCTATCGCATTGAAACCGAGCACTCTGATATACGGCGGTATGCCCTCGCAGTCGGACGCCTCGATACCGAGCAGAAGAGCCGCAACGGCGCGCCTTATCCGCGCATGGGAATAGCGTTTGGTCTTGGCGAGAGAATAGAGCTCATCGAGCGAGGATGCACTTCGCGAGGCTGAATATATGCGATTTTCGAGCCCCTCGGAGATATCCGGCACTGCGGCTATTTTTTCTGGCGTTGAGATACGCAGGCACGCGAGGACGGCTTTTTCGAGAGCGTTGATATCCGCCGGCGCTCTGCCCGCCTCTATCTCCGCTTTGAGTATCGCAGCGGCATTTTCGGGCATGAGGTCGGCAAAGTCCTCCCCTGCCCTCACGCGGGTGCGTATGAGCGACGCGCTCGCAAAGGAGTTCACCGCCTCGCCGCTGTCGTGACCCGCTCCCTCGCGCCTGACGGCGAACGGAGCGAGCTCGGATTTGAGCGTATCTATCGCGCGTATATATTCAACGGCGAGCGTGTCATTGGGCGACGAGAGCACGGACGCTACACGCGGGTCAAGCTCCTCGACGGCGCGCTGTCTCGCTGAAGCAAAGCTCACGCCGGAGAGCAGGTTGGCGCGCATACTCTCGCGCACGGTGTAGTCGTCAACGGCGCGGGACGCGGCTCTGAGCAGAGTGACGTCGGCGCACTCGCTGCCGAAGCTCAAAGTGTCCACGCAGCCCATGGCGTCGAGCAGCCCGACGGCACCTCTCGCAAAGGTCTGCGCTGCGGCGCACGCCCACGGGACAGGAAGCGAAACGACAAGATCCGCGCCGTTCATAAGCGCCATACGTGCGCGGGCGTTCGGGTGCATGAGCGCAGTCTCACCGCGCTGGACAAACCAGCTGCTCATCACGCACACAACCGCCGACGCGCCGTTTTCGCGCGTGCGGGCTATATGATATGCGTGGCCGTTATGGAACGGATTATATTCGGCAACAATGCCTGCTGTGCTCATTTTTCGGTCTTCTCTCCTTTTTTCGCAATTAGACGGGTTAATTATGCAAGAACCGCTTGAAAAATCCTCTTACAGTATATATAATATATCAGTAACGAGCTTGTTTGCAAGCAAATATTTTATTTGGAGGCAATACTCTTGAAAATTCTTGTTATCAACGCAGGCAGCTCCTCCCTCAAGTACCAGCTCATCGACATGGCCAACGAGCAGGTCATGGCAAAGGGGCTGTGTGAGCGCATCGGCATCGACGGCCACCTCAAGCACAGCCCGCTGGTAGGCGGCAAGCCCGTCTTCAATGAGGACGTCCCCATGCCAACCCACTCTGAGGCTATCGCAGCTGTCATCGAGAAGCTGACCAGCCCTGAATACGGCGTTGTTTCCTCCATGAAGGAGATCGACGCTGTCGGCCACCGCGTGGTTCACGGCGGCGAGAAGTTTGCAAGCTCCGTCCGCATTGACGACGCCGTTATGGCCGCGCTCGAAGAGTGCATCCCCTTCGCTCCCCTGCACAACCCCGCCAACATCACCGGCATCAACGCCTGCAAGGCCGTTATGGGCGATGTTCCCATGGTCGCCGTGTTCGACACCGCGTTCCACCAGACTATGCCCGGCAAGGCATATATGTACGCCGTTCCCTATGAGTATTACAAGAACGACGGCATCCGCCGCTATGGCTTCCACGGCACATCTCACCGCTATGTTTCCGCCCGCTGCGCGGAGCTTATGGGCAAGCCCATAGAAGAACTGAAGCTCATCTCCTGCCACATGGGCAACGGCTCCTCCATCTGCGCCATCGACGGCGGCAAGTGCGTCGACACCTCTATGGGCTTCACCCCGCTGGTCGGCCTCCCCATGGGCACCCGCTGCGGCGACCTCGATCCGGGCGTCATGCAGTTCCTGATGAACAAGTACGGTTACGGTATCGACGAGATGCTGAACATCCTCAACAAGAAGTCCGGTGTGCTTGGTGTTTCCGGTGTATCCTCCGACTTCCGCGATCTCGACAACGCAGCCGAGAACGGCAACGAGCGCGCAGCTCTGGCTCTGGATATGTTCCATTACTGGGTCGCCAAGGTCGCCGGTTCCTACGTCGCCGCAATGAACGGCGTTGACGCCATCATCTTCACTGCCGGCGTCGGCGAGAACAGCAAGGCTTCCCGTGCGGCAATATCCGAGTACTTCGGCTACCTCGGCGTGAAAATCGACAATGAGGCAAACTCCAAGCGCGGCGAGGATATAATGATCTCCACCCCCGACTCCAAGGTCAAGGTTTTCGTTATCCCCACCAACGAGGAGCTTGTTATCGCCCGCGACACCAGAGACATCATCGGCTGATTGGCTTTGTAAAAACGCATGAAATGAGGATTGCTTTCGCAGTCCTCATTTTTTCCGATCAAAAAGCTGGGCGGCACTGTGCCCGCCCAGCTTTATTTATGTATTCTTATTCCTCTTCGGCGCGCTTTCTCGGCGCAGGTTCGGCCTTCTGCGCAGGCATTGCGCCGCTGAAGGCTCTGTGAGTGTTCTGTATATTGCCGAGCGCGGCGGTCATGCTCTCCTCCGCCTGACGCATGATATCGTCAACATAGGAGCTTGCGACGCGGCGCAGCTCTTTGGACTTCGCCTCGGCGGAGGCTATCATCTCCGCGCTGCGCGCCTTTGCAACGCGCACTATCTCCTGCTCTTCTATCATAGCACGAGCCTTCTCCTCGGCATTCTTGCGCAGCGCCTCGGCCTCTTTCTTCGCGTTGCCGATGAACTCGTCGCGCGCAGAAACAAGCCGCTTCGCCTCGGCGAGCGCCGTGGGCAGATTGGCCTTGATCTCGTTGATTATCTCGACCGCCTTGTCGCGCTCGATTATGCATTTGTCATTTCCAAGCGGAACGCCCCACGCCTCCGTGACCATACCGTAAAGGATATCCAGCAGCTCAATGATGTCGTTGTTATCCATTATTTTGTCCTCCACTGTTTGGCTTTTTCCTCGATCTCTTCTTTTATTTCGTCCGGTACAAATCCGGTCAGATCCGCTCCGTATCTCGCCATTTCACGTACGACGGAGGAACTGAGGAAAGTATACTTCACATCGGACGTAAGGAACATTGTTTCAAGCTGGGGATTTATCTTTTTATTGATGAGGTTCATCTGGAACTCATATTCAAAGTCTGACGCGGCACGCAGTCCCTTCACGATCACGGCGCCGTCATGCTGCTTTGCGTACTCCGCGAGAAGTCCGGAGGACGACTCGACCGAGACGTTCGGATACTTTTCGGTCGCCTTGCGCGCCATCTCAACGCGCTCCTCCACGGAGAACATCGGCGAGGTCTTGGTCGAGTTATACATTATGCACACGATGACCTTGTCAAATATTTTCGAGCTGCGGCGGATGATATTCAGATGCCCTAGCGTTATCGGGTCAAAACTGCCGGGACAAATAGCTATGCTCATCAGGCGTTCTCCTTGGTGTAGATGCAGACCTTGACCTTACCGTAGCTGTACTCCTTGCGTTTGGCATACGGCGCGGTCATATCCGGAAGCTGCCGTTCGCGGCGTGCTTCACAGATTATTATACCACCATTCGACAATATGTCAACCGAATTGATGGTTTCCAGCACAGATTCGTACAATCCGGAATCATACGGTGGGTCGACAAATATCACGTCGAATTTGCCGCAATGGCGCAGAAAACTCTGCGCGTCCTCCTGCAATACTGTCGCCTTCAGGCCGCAGGTCTTCAGGTTGTCGCGCACGATCTGCACCGCCGCCCTGTCCTTATCGACGAACACCGCGCTCTCCGCCCCGCGGCTCAGGCATTCGATGCCGAGCTGGCCGGTTCCGGCAAAGAGGTCGAGCACGCGCCGCCCCTCGATATCAAACTGGATTATGTTGAACACCGACTCCTTCACGTTGTCCGTCGTCGGCCGGATGTCATAATTCTCCGGAGTTTTAAGCCTTCTGCCCCTCGCGGAGCCGGTTATCACTCGCATGTATCGTCACTCTTTTCGTTATGGTAGTAATCATAGACCGCCTGCGCCGTATTCTTCGGCACGACGAGGCGGAGCTGTTCGACGCTCGCCGCCTTTATCGCCTTGACGGACTTGAAGTATTTCATCAGGTCGTTCCGCCGCTTCTCGCCAACGCCGCTTATTTTATCAAGGCTCGAGCCGTAGCTCTCCTGCCGCAGCGAGCGCTGATACTCTATCGCGAAGCGGTGCGTCTCCTCCTGTATGTTCCCGATAAGCGCGAACACGGCCTGATTGCCGCTGATGCCTATCTCCCGCCCGTCTGGCGTTATGAGCGCGCGGGTGCGGTGCCGGTCGTCCTTCACCATGCCGAATATCGGGACGCTGAGATGCAGCTCCGTCACGGCTCTCAGCGCCGTCGCCGCGTGGGTCTGGCCGCCGTCTATCAGCAGCAGATCAGGCAGCGGAGAAAACTTCGCATCGCCGTCAGCATAGTGCTTGAAGCGCCGGTACACTGCCTGGTACATGCTGGCGTAGTCGTCACGAATGGGCATGTCCTTAATGCGGAACTTCCGGTAGTCGCGCTTCAGCGGCTTGCCGTCAACATGCACGGTCATCGCCGCGACGATTCCGGTATCGCCGAGGTTTGAAACGTCAAACGCTTCTATCCTGCTCGGAAACTCTGGCAGCTCCAGCGTTCTCTGAAGCCACTCCAGTGTCTTGGATCGGCGCTGCGCCGCGGTCGTGCGGCGCTGTATCTCCTCGCGCGCGTTCAGCGCCGCACTCTCGATAAGGCGCATGCGCTCGCCGCGCTTCGGGGTCTCGATATATATCCGTCTGCCGGCGCACTCGCTCAGCAGCTCCTCCATGCCGTCATGATCGTCGATCTCACACGGGAGCAGGATCGACTTCGGCCAGCCGCCGCGGTGCGCCGTGAAATATTCGCGCACAAGCTCCGATATGGCCTCGCTGTCGTCCTCCAGCGGTTCGTCGAACATCTCGACGTCCTTGCCAACAAGGTCGCCGCCCACAAAATGCAGCACAACAAAGCAGCTCTTCGCTCCGCGGCAGAAGCCGACGGCGTCCGTATCAGCAAATGCCGTTGAAATAACACGCTGCTTATGCTCAAGCAGTTCGACCGCCTTCAGCCTGTCGCGCAGCTCCGCGGCGCGCTCAAAGCGCAGCTCCTCCGCGGCCTGCTCCATCTGCTGCCGCAGATCGTCCACAAGCTCGCTGCTCTTGCCCTCGAGTACCAGGACTGCCTGCATAATGCTCTTGCGGTAGTCCTCGGCATTGCTGTCGCGCAGGCACCAGCCAGCGCAGCAGCCCATGTGGTAATTCAGGCAGGGTCGCTCCTTGCCGATATCGCGCGGAAACTTCCGCCCGCAGTCCGGCAGTAGCAGTGCCTTGCTGATAGTACTGATTATCTCCTTTGTCTGCCCGCGGCTGCCGTATGGGCCAAAATACCGCGCGCCGTCCTTGCCCGGCTTGTTGGCAAGGGTCATCGACGGATACTCGCTTCTGAGATCCATCCTGATAAAGGGATAGCCCTTGTCGTCCTTCAACAGGATGTTGTAATGCGGCTTATGACGCTTTATAAGCGAATTTTCCAGCACCAGCGCCTCAAACTCGGAGCCTGCGACAATGACATTGAAGTCCGCAACCTTTTCGACCATGGCCGCGACCTTCGGCAGATGCTCGCCGTGGAAATAGCTGCTGACGCGGTTCTTCAGCTTTTTCGCCTTGCCGACGTATATGACCTCGTTCTGCGCGTTGAGCATGATGTACACGCCCGGCAGCAGCGGGAGATTATTTGCTTTTTCGCGCAGAGTATCCAGCATACGGCACCTCAAATTTGAAAAACAGGGCGTGAAAACTCACGCCCTGTTATAACGCTTTTTTCGGAATATCACTCGGAGAAATCAGAGTCAATCAGCTCGGACAAGGTCGCGATCGCAGCGTCCTCATCTGCACCGTCGGCAATAATAGTGATGGCGGTTCCCTTCACTATGCCAAGGGAAAGCACGCCAAGCAGGCTCTTTGCATTGACACGTCTGTCTTCCTTCTCGACCCAAATGCTGCTCTTGAACTCATTGGCTTTCTGAATGAAGAAAGTCGCGGGTCTGGCATGAAGACCTACCTGATTGTTGATGACTACTTCTTTGGTTATCATACTCGCCACTCCTCATTTATTATAACAGAATATGCTACGGGTTACACGTATAATTTATCAGATTTTTTGTCAAGAGTCAACCGCTTTCGACGCTTTCGTTACTTTACACATTTTAGCGGGACGAAGCGCCGCAATTTTATTTAAGTTCGACCACTGTGACGCCGGTTTCACCCTCACCGTAGCGTCCAAGGCGGAAGGATTTGACGCACTTGTTGCGCTTGAGCATCTGCTGGATGGCGGCGCGCAGCGCGCCTGTGCCCTTGCCGTGGATTATCGTGACCGTCTTTAGTTTGCCCATGACCGCACTGTCAATATACCTCTCGGCGGCGATAACGCCGTCTACCGTCTCCATGCCGCGCAGGTCTATCTCCGACGCAACAGGGGCGGCGCGCAGCTGCGTGGACGCCGCAGCCACATTCTTTTTGGTCTTTGCCTTCTGCCCCTCGATGAGAAGCACTTCGTCCTCCTTCGCGGTCACGTTCATGATGCCGGCGCGCAGCGTCAACACTCTGTCCGGTGAGACGGAGACAACCTCAGCCTTCATGCCCATGGACTTTATCTCGACCGTGTCGCCGGGGACGACCGGACGGGCTGACTTTTTGTCCTCCGTGGGTTCCGTCGCCGCCGGACGCAGCGCGGACTGCTTTTCGTTCAGCTTCCGGCGCAGTTCTGAGCGCGCCTCATTTATCCGCTGCGCGTCGTCCTCGTCGTTCACATGCTTGCGCATCTCGTCAAGCTCTGCGAATGTCTCGTCCGCGGCAGCACGGGCTTCAGCGATAATGCGCTCCGCGTCGCGCCGCGCCTTGATGTCGGCCTTCTCCAGCCGCACCTCAAGCTCGGCCTTCATGAAAGCAGCCTTCTTTGCGTTCTCTTCTGCCTGACGCAGCTTGACAGCCGCCTCGTTTCTGTCCTTCTCAAGCAGCATACGCGTCTGCTCAAGCTTCTCAATCGTCGCTTCAAAGCTGGCGCTCTCGGTGCTGACGCGGTTCTTCGCGTCCTCGATTATATCCTCGCCAAGGCCGAGGCGGCGTGATATTGCAAAGGCGTTCGACTTTCCGGGGATGCCGACGAGCAGATGATAGGTCGGCCGCAGCGTCTCCACGTCAAACTCGCAGGACGCGTTCTGGACGCGCGGCTCATTCGTGGCATATACCTTCAGTTCGGCGTAATGCGTCGTCGCGGCGATGACCGCGCCCTTCTGGCGCGCGTACTCGATTATAGATATGGCGAGCGCTGCGCCCTCCGTCGGGTCGGTGCCCGCGCCAAGCTCGTCGAACAGCAGGAGCGAGCGGTCGTCACACTCTTTAAGTATGCTGACGATGTTAGTCATGTGCGCGGAGAATGTTGAAAGATTCTGCTCGATGCTCTGCTCATCGCCGATGTCGGCCAAAATATGGCTGAACACGGGGAGATTGCTGCCGTCGGAGGCAGGAATGTGCAGGCCGCACTGATTCATCGCCGCGAGCAGGCCGATGGTCTTCAGCGACACGGTTTTGCCGCCGGTGTTCGGCCCCGTGATAACGAGCGTATCAAAGCTGTCCCCAAGCTCAAGGCTTATCGGGACGGCCTTTGCCTGATCCAGCAGCGGATGCCGCGCGCGGCGCAGGACGATGCCCTTGTCCTCAAGCGTGGCCGCGCCGCAGTTGAGCTTATAGGAGAGCTTCGCTTTGGCGAAGATCAGGTCTAGCCGCACGAGCAGGTCGAAGTCAGATTCGATATCGTCCTTATGCTCTGCACAGTCCGCCGAAAGCTCGGCGAGGATGCGGTCTATCTCGATCTTCTCGCGCGCGTTCAGCTCGCGCAGCTCGTTATTGGCCTTCACCGCGCCCATCGGCTCTATAAACAGCGTCATTCCGGAGGCGGAGATATCGTGCACGAGTCCCGGGACTGCGCCCTTGTGATCCGCCTTGACGGGAACGACGTAGCGGTCGGAGCGCATGGTGATTATCGGCTCCTGAAGCGCTTTGGCGTATGACGGAGAGGAGATTATCTTGGTCAGCACATCTCGCGCTCTGGCCGCCGCGGCACGCATCTGGCGCCTGATGCTCGTAAGCTCCGGCGACGCGGAATCTGCGATCTCATCCTCCCCCACTATCGAGGTGTTGATCTTTTCCTCAAGGAATTTATTCGCGCGCAGCGCATAAAACAGGCTGTCTATCGTGGTCTTGCCCACGGAATCGTCCGCAATGTACCCACGCACAAGGCGCGCGCATTGCAGCACGCGGGCAATATCCATAAGCTCGCGCGTATTGAGTGCGCCGCCGAGATCCGCGCGTGCAAGCGAGGCGCGCACGTCCTTCACGCCCGAGAAGCCCGGGCCGCCGCGCACCGTCATCATGGTCTTGGCAGCGGTAGTCTCTTCAAGGCGCCGCCTGACCTCATGCACATCGTCCGATGGTTCCAGCTCAAGCGCCAGCTCCTTGGCCGTATCGCTCACAGCCTCGGCCGACAGCATCTGCAAAACAGCCGGAAGCTCAAGCGTTGTAAGTGATTTTTTATAAAAGCTCATATATGTCCTCTGTATATCTATTTTACCTTTTTCCAGTATTCAAGCGTGCCGAAGCGGCGCTCCGTCTGCCGCAGCAGATACTGCTCTGCCGCGTCCGAGAGTCTCCTCAGCGGCTCGCCGTCTATGGCAAAGGAGAATACCTGCTTCGCCGGAGCGGAGACAATATACCGCATTGCGGCAAGCGAGCCTTCGCCCAGCGGGACGACCTGCCCCATCGCCGCCGTCTGGCAGCCACGGCAGCATACTACGCCGCTCGACAGGCTCAGCAGCGGACTTTCCGGCTCCGCCCTGCCGCATTCCGCACAGCCGCCAAGCTCCGGCGTATAGCCCGCAAGGCACATCAGCCGCAGCTCGAACGCGGCCTTGATAAGCGCCGCGGGGTACATTTTTCTGCTGAGCGCGTACAGTGAGTTCAGGCCAAGCTGAAGCATCGCTTCGTCCGGCTGATCCTCGACCCCAAGCGCTTCAAGACACTCGGCAAAGTAGCAGCCGAGCGCAAAATCCGCTATATCATTGCGCAGCCCGTCAAAGCTCTCGATGACGGACGCCTCGTTGACGCTCCATTTCCCGCGGTTTCCGAACAGGGTCATCTCCGAATACGTCAGCTGCTGGGTGGCCGCGGTTATCTTGCTGCCCTTGCGCAGCGCGCCGCGTGCCTTGGCGGTTATCTTGCCGTCGGACTTTGTAAACAGCGTCAGTATTTTGTCGGCTTCCTTGTATCTTACTTCGCGCAGGACAAGCGCCTGAACCGTGTTGAACATATGTATCGCATCAGCCCTCGCTCCGGGGGGTGTCCCCCGAATCATTCTGCGGCGCGGAGCGGCGGTACGGCTCGTCCTGCGTCGCCTTGTACAGCATGTAATAAAGCGGGTCTCCGGTTTCGGCAAATGCCTGCCAGATAGCGTCCTTGCTCATGTTCGCGCCTCCTTGCTGCAATTATTATTTGCAGCGTGACGCGGATTAAAGCTGGGATATATTAGCGCTCGCCGTAACCGAAATTGCGGAGCTGCGCCATTGAGTCGCGCCAGTTCTCCTTGACCTTGACCCATGTCTGAAGATAGACCTTTGTGCCCATGAACTCTTCGATGTCCATGCGGGCAAGCTCGCCTATCTTCTTCAGCATCGCGCCCTTTTTGCCGATGATTATGCCCTTATGACTGTCCTTTTCGCAGTATATCGTTACCTCAAGGTCGATGATGCCGTCGTCCCGCTCGGAGAACTTCGTGACCTCGACGGCGGTGCCGTGCGGTATCTCCTTATCAAGGCAGGTCAGCAGCTTTTCGCGGACAAGCTCCGCGCAGATCTGACGCTCCGGCTGGTCGGTTATCATATCGTCTGGGAAGAGGTGCGGCCCCTCGACGGCGTACTTCTCAAGCTCCGTAAACAGCTCGTCCAGCCCTTCGCCGGTCTTGGCGGAGATGGGAATGACGGCGTCAAAATCATACGCTGCGGAGTAGAGCGCGATGACCTCCAGAAGGCGGGTCTTGTCCACGGTGTCGATCTTATTGATGAGCAGTATCGCCGGAGCACCGCTCTCGCGCAGGCGCTCGATGAGCGCTTCCTCCTGCGGGCCAATAGCCGCAACAGGCTCCACCATCAGCAGCACCGCGTCCACATCCGCGACACTCTCGCGCACGACCTGAACCATGTAGTCGCCAAGGCGGGTGCGCGGCTTATGGAAGCCCGGAGTGTCCATCAGGACAAACTGCGTATCCCCGCGGTTCACGATCGCGGTTATGCGGTTGCGGGTGGTCTGCGGTTTGTTGGAAACTATGGCTATCTTTTCGCCGACGAGCGCGTTCGTAAGCGTGGATTTGCCGACGTTCGGGCGGCCGCATATCGTTATCATTGCAGATTTTGTCATTATTCTTCTCCCATAATAAATTTTTCTCTTGCGCGCATCTGGCGTTTCATCTCGCCCTCGTCAACGTGATCATAGCCGAGCAGATGCAGTATCGAATGGACGGTGAGATACATTATCTCCCGCTCGTAGCCGTGCCCGAACTCCTCGCCCTGCGCCTCGCAGCGCGGGACGGATATCATCATATCGCCGAGAAGCACCGCGCCGGTGTCCATATCCCGCTCACATTCCTCAGCGTCAAATTCGCCGGGCGTCAGTTCGTTCATCGGGAAGCTCAGAACATCGGTCGCGCGGTCAACGCCGCGGAACTCGTTATTGACGCGGTGTATCCCCTCGTCGTCCGTCAGCATCACGCTCACGATGCACGGCACGTCAATGCCCTCGGCGTCAAGCGCCATGTTCACCGCCTTTTTTATCAGCGCCGCCGAATTATTATGGCCGAGGTTCTTTACCTCGCGGCTTACATATATCTCATGCTCCATGCTTATTTCCTCTTGAATTTCTTCGGCGGCAGCTTTTTGACGGATTCCGCCGGATTTTTCTTATCGTAGACCTCGTACGCCTCGATTATCTTCTGCACAAGGCGGTGACGCACGACGTCAGAGCCGGTGAGCTTGCATATTGCGATGTCCTCGATGCCGTCGAGCACCTTCATTGCGACCTTGAGTCCGCTGGTCTTGTCCTCCGGCAGGTCGATCTGCGTGATGTCGCCGGTGATGACGACCTTGGAGCCGAAGCCGATACGCGTCAGGAACATCTTCATCTGCTCCCTGGACGTGTTCTGCGCCTCGTCAAGAATAATGAAGCTGTCGTCCAGTGTGCGGCCGCGCATGTAGGCCAGCGGCGCGACCTCGATATTGCCGCGCTCAAGGTATTTCTGATAGGTATCAGCGCCGAGCATATCGAACAGCGCGTCATACAGCGGCCTGAGGTACGGATCGACCTTGCTCTGAAGATCGCCCGGCAGGAAGCCCAGCCGCTCACCGGCCTCGACCGCGGGGCGCGTGAGGATTATGCGGTTGACCTCCTCGGCTCTGAAAGCCGCAACCGCCGCAGCGACCGCAAGATAGGTCTTGCCCGTACCGGCGGGGCCGATGCCGAGGGTTATCGTATTTTTCGCTATCGCGTCACAGTAGGATTTCTGGCCGAGAGTCTTGGGCTTTATGGGCTTACCCTTGGCGGTGATGCAGATGACATCTCCGGCAAGCTCCTGTATCTTCGTCTCCTTGCCCTCGGAGACGAGCTTGAGGATATACCGGACGTTCTGCGCGTCGATATTCTCTCCCTTGGTGGCCAGTGTCAGAAGGCCGTTTATCGCCTTCTCGGCGAGCATCACGCTCTCCTCCTCGCCGCATATGTGTATCATATTTTCGCGGTCGAGAACCTTGACGCCAAGCTCCGATTCGATTATGCGCAGATTCTGATCAAACGAGCCGAACACGCTTATGACGTGTTCCATTCTCTCGACTTCAATTGTCTTCTCTATCATATGTTTCCCCTTCCGGCTACGGCAGCTCCGCAGTCTCGGCTATATTTTCAAGGCATTTTGCGCGCATCGTAACAAGCAGCAGGCCGCCGCTCTCCGCATGTGAAAAGCTGATGGTCTCGATCTTCCCGTCGATGCTGTTTTCAAGCCAATCTTTGAGTCTATCTTCAAGCTCCCGCGCGGTGCAGCACTCGCCCGCGGAATATTCATAGGATACGTACCGCTCCGTGATGATGCTGACCGGCAGCGTAAACAGGCCTTTTATGCCGAGTTTATATTCTTTAGT
>URGI01000054.1 GCA_900547315.1 uncultured Eubacteriales bacterium
TATTGCCACCTCCATGTCTATAATAGCATAAAAATAATGGTAGGCACTTTTGTGTCTACCATTATTTTATCACTTCAATCCATCAGGATGGCGGGGCTCATTTTACTTACGCAAACCAAATTTTATCGCAGAAGAGCAGGAACAGATATATCGCAATGCCGAAAACCGACGCTATGGTCAGCCCCGCTTTCACGGCGGCAAGCGTATACATTCTCGCTTCTTCCTTCGTCATCGACTCCGGCTCTCTGCCGTCCGCCGGACGATCGGGCGCCTCGGGCTTATACCAGGGCATTCCCTCGATGTTCATGGGCGCAATGGTACGCCCATCGTCATCGTCATAGGTTCGCTTCGTCTTTCTTTTCATTGAAGGTACCGTTTGCTTTCGCTTCCTTCAGGGCTTCCTCGGCTCTGGCCTGCTGCTCGGCATCATTATACAGGTGGCATGCGCACCAGTGACCCGGCTCTACCTCGCTCCACTCCGGAACGGCACAGCGGCAGATATCCATGCACTTGTCGCAGCGCGTATGGAATTTACAGCCGGCGGGCGGATTTGCGGGAGAGGGCAGGCTGCCCTTGAGGATAATGCGGTTGAGCTTGACGTCCGGATCGGGGATCGGGATAGCCGAGAACAGCGCCGTGGTGTAGGGGTGCAGCGGCTTGCCGAAGATCTTCTCGGTCTCGGAGTACTCGACCATGGTGCCGAGGTACATGACGCCGACCGTGTCGGAAATATGCT
Organism: uncultured Eubacteriales bacterium; assembly: GCA_900547315.1. GTDB lineage: Bacteria > Bacillota > Clostridia > Oscillospirales > Oscillospiraceae > Limivicinus. Next base: position 737 of record URGI01000054.1, read on the forward strand.
CGACGACGGAGAGGTCATGGGAAATGAACAGATAGGTGATGCCGAAGTCCTTCTGGAGCTGACGGAGCAGGTTGATTATCTGCGCCTGGATTGAAACGTCCAGAGCGGAGACAGGCTCGTCACAGACAATGAAGTCCGGACTGAGAGCCAGAGCGCGGGCGATGCAGATACGCTGGCGCTGGCCGCCAGAGAACTCATGCGGGTATCTGTCCTTGTAATACTCAGGCAGGCCGCAGGCCTTCATGACGCGGGTGATATAATCGTCGTACTCTTCGGGAGGGACTATGCCATGCTCACGGACGGCCTCGCCGATGATCTCACCGACGGGGAGACGCGGAGACAGGCTGGAATACGGATCCTGAAAGACGATCTGCATGCGCGGACGCATACGGCGAAGCTCTTCCTTGCTGAGGGAGAATATTTCCTTGCCGTCGAACCAGACCTCACCGGAGGTCTTTTCGAGCAGGCGCAGAATGGTTCTGCCGGCAGTGGATTTGCCGCAGCCGGATTCGCCGACGAGACCCATGGTCTGGCCGCGCTTGATCTTGAAGCTGATGCCGTCCACAGCGCGGACGTTGCCGATGGTCTGCTTAAAGAAGCTGGACTTTATCGGGAACCACTTTACAAGGTTCTTGACCTCAAGCAGGTATTCGTTTTCCGTGTCGGGTGTTTTTTTGATTTCTTCCATCTTTACAACTCCTCCACGTTAACAGATTTGGGATACCCCATTATCTCGCCCTCGTCAATGAACCGGTAGCAGGAGACGTAGTGCGTATCGCTGATCTTTATCTCCGGAGGATACTTGCCGTCGCACTGGTCGCAGCGCATCTCGCAGCGATCGCGGAAGTAGCAGTAGTTCGGCATGTTGACCGGATTCGGAACGCTGCCGGGGATGTTGTACAGCGCGTCGACCTTCTTGCCGACGACGGGTTTGGACTTCATCAGGCCGATGGTGTAGGGGTGGCCGGGGTGGTGGAATATTTCATCCGCGGTGCCCTTTTCCACGACGCGGCCGGCATACATGACAACGACGTAGTCCGCCATGCCCGCGACGACGCCGAGGTCGTGCGTGATGAGCATGATGGAGGAGTTGAGCTTATCCTTCAGATTCTGGAGCAGATCAAGAATCTGCGCCTGGATCGTAACGTCGAGCGCGGTGGTCGGCTCGTCGGCGATGATGAGCGTGGGCGAGCAGGCAAGCGCGATGGCTATCATGATACGCTGACGCATACCGCCGGACAGCTCATGCGGGTACATGGAGTACACGCCCTCTTTGTTGGCGATGCCGACAAGGTCGAGCATCTCGAGCGTGCGCGCCTTGACCTCTTCCTTGCTCATCTCGGGGTTATGGAGCATGGTGACTTCGTCGACCTGCTGGCCGATGCGGAACACCGGATTCAGGCTGGTCATCGGTTCCTGGAATATCATGGATATCTTGTTGCCGCGAATCTCCTGCATTTTTGCAGTCGGGGTGTTGACGATGTTATATGCGGTGCCGTCGCCGAGGTTGAAGCGGATCTCGCCGCCGACGGTCTGACCCTGGGGGCGCTGAAGCAGCTGCATCAGGGAAAGGCTGGTGACGGATTTGCCGCAGCCGGACTCGCCGACAACGCCGACGGTAGAGCACTTGGGAACCACGAAGCTGACGCCGTCAACGGCCTTGACCGTGCCGACATCGGTGAAGAAATAGGTACAGACGTTATCAAACTCGACAACGTTGTTCTCGTCCTTCATCTTCGTCGTGAACAGCGCGGGATCCTTATTGGCGTCCGCTCTGTCTCTTTCGAGCTTCTTGGTTACGCGGCGGTTAAATTTTGAAATTCTCCTGGACTCTTTGCCGGATATATAGGAGGAGTTTTTTTCGTTCTTATCTGACATGATTATACCTCCTAATCAGCGTTTTGCCTTGGGGTCATATGCATCGCGCAGACCGTCGCCAACGAAGTTGAAGGCGATAACGGTCATGCAGATGAGCAGACCAACAGGTATCCAGATGAACGGATAGTGCGCCATGGCGGACGCAGAGGAAACGGAGTTGATGATGGTACCCCAAGTCGCCAGCGGGTGCTTAACGCCAAGGCCGAGGAAAGACAGGGTGGACTCGGTGATGATGGTGCCGCCGATGCCCAGAGAGGCGATGACTATAAGCTGAGGCATAACGTTCGGGACGAGGTGACGGAATATTCTGTCCTTAACTCTGATGCCCGTAGCCTCGGTTGCAACCATGAACTCCTGCTCACGCAGGGAGAGTATCTGGCCGCGAACCATACGCGCAACGCCGGCCCAGCCCATGATACCGAGCGCCGCCATCATTATCATGAGACGTACATAGGTATTCATACGCAGAGCGTCCATCATTGCGCCGAGGATTATCATAATGGGCATGGAGGGGAGACAGTAGAAGATATCGACCAGACGCATGATGAGGTTATCGACCCAGCCGCCGTAGTAACCGGCAAGGCCGCCCATGATGACGCCGAGAAGTATCTCGAGGAATACGACGACAAAGCCGACCATCAGGGAGATGCGGCCGCCGTACATGACACGCGCAAGCACGTCAAAGCCGTCGCCGTCGGTGCCGAGAACGTGAGTTCCGGAGGGTGCGGCAAACTTATCAATGACGTAAATGGTCTGGTGGCAGCTGATGACGTAGGAGCCGGTGTCACGCTGAGAGATGGTCAGGTCGCCGTCCTCGTACTGGAGATTGCCCTGCTCGTCATAGGTGTAAACACCGTTTTCGTCCTGCATGGGCAGACGATAGGTGAGCTCGGCAGTCTTGAGATCCGTCTCCTGCATTTCCTCAATGACGGTATTGAGCGCCTTCTTGAGGTCATAGTCCATGCTGTCCTCGCCGGAATAGCGGCGGATGGAGATGGTGCTGAACTCGGCAAACTCGTTGCCCTGAGCGTCGAATATCTCAAGAACATCATCGTTGCTCTTGATAGTGTACTTCTGTCCCTCGTAGCTGAACTTGCCGCTGTCATAAGCCGCAAGCAGAGCGTTGACGCGGAACTCGTCACTGACCTTCAGACCGGTCTCAAAGGTATCAAGGGTGAAGCGGGTGTAAACCATGGCCATGCTGGGCTCGCCGCTCGTATAAACGTGGTGCGTCTCGCCCTTGTTGAGGATGGTGTAGTTTACGCCTTCAAAGCTGAAAGCCTTTGCCTCGGACTCGATGGCCGCGAGCATTGCCGCCTCAAACTCTTCACCGAGGCTGCCCTCGGCGTAGTTGATGCCGTCGGAGGTCTTGGTTATGGTATAGCTCTTGCCGGAGCCCTTCTTATAAGAATAAGTCTCGCCGCCGAACTTAAATTCGCCGCTCTTGCCCTTGCAGGCCTTTGCCGCATCTTCAAGTCCCTCTATCTCCTCACCGGAGAACTTGAGCTTCTTGCCGACGGCGTCATAGGTGCCGATGGTAACGGTGCTCGTACCGGCAGTGCAGACCTCATCCATTTCGCGGCCGCTGAGAGTATATATCTCGTCACCGAGACGGTTTATCTCAAAGTTGCCGGTCTCGCCCTCGACGAGCAGGTAATCCTTGCCCTCTTCGATCATGGACTTGATGTTGCTGTTCATCGCGGTAACGACCTTGCTGTCAAGCTCGACGGCGTCGTTGACGACATAGCCGTTATATGCGCTGTTTTCCTTGGCAAGCGCGTAGTTTACGTTCTGGTTATTGTACTTATAGAATATCTCCGTCTGACCGTGGGCATAGAACAGAGGCCCGAGGAAAGAGAACGCAAACATGAATATAAGCACAACGGAGCCGAAAACCGCCAGTCTGTTGCGTATAAAGCGCTTAAAGACCTGACGACCGGGGGAGAGAACCTTGACGCGGGATACGTCGTCAAGATGAATCTCTTCGTTTTCAACCGATTTTTTGTTCTGCTCGGCCGCTTCCTTGGCCTTGAGGACTTCATTCAGATTATATGATGCTGCCATAAAGTACCTCCTCAACTCAAGCGCACACGCGGGTCAACAACGGCATACAGAAGATCCGAAATGAGGTTGCCGAGCAACGTGAGAATTGAAATGAATGCCAAATAGAACATGGTAAAGGGTATATCCGCCTGTGTCATCGAATAGTAGGAGGCATAGCCTATGCCGCGGATGCCGAACAGCGTCTCGGTGATGAGTGCGCCGGAGAAGAGGCTGGGCAGGCTGCCGCCGAGGGTGGTGATGAGGGGGATAAGGGTGTTGCGGAAGGCGTGCTTGTTAATGACGGCCTTCTCCGGCACGCCCTTCGCGCGGGCGGTACGGATATAGTCGGCATTGAGCACTTCCAGCATATTGGTACGGGTGTAGCGCATGAGACCGCCTATGCTGATTATGGTAATGGTAATCGCGGGCAGGACAAAATGCTTGGCCACATCCAAGAATTTTCCGAAGTCAGAGAGATATTGATAATTTCGTCCCTGCATACCCGTAAGCTCAAACCAGCCGAGCTTGACGGAGAAGACGTATTTCAATATCGTTGCGAGGAAGAAGGTCGGCATCGAGATACATATCATCGAAACGACCGTGGTGAAGTAGTCGGTAAAGCTGTACTGCTTGCGGGCAGCGGCAATACCAAGGGGAATTGCTATAAGAATTTCAAGGATAAACGACACGAGTCCGAGCGCAAAGCTGTACCAGACGGTGTCATGGAATTTCTGGGTGACGGGGACAGTCCAAGACCAGCTCTCGCCCCATTCACCTCTCACAGCACTCTTAAGCCATGTAAAGTAACCCTGAACGATGCCTTTATCCATGCCGTATTGCGCATTCAAATCCGCAAGCCACTCGGAGTAGCTCTTGCTTGCGCCGGGGCGGGAAGCCAGTTCTCTTGCCTTTGTCTCAATAAAGCCCATGGGCATATTGTACATTAGCACATAGATCAGGAACATTACAAAGAACAAAATCAAAGCGCTGTAAAGCAAACGTTTAACTGTATACTTTGCCACACTATTTCACTGCTTTCTTAAATATTTGTTTCACAGCCAAGCACGGAAGGGGTAAAAACCCCTCCCGTGCGATGATTTAGGTGATGTAATTAAGCTAAACTCAATTACTTGACTGCCAGAGTCTCGATCTCGGCCTTCCAACCCCAGTACGGAGTCATATCCTTAGGCAGAGTGTCGCAGTCAACACGGATGGTGGATGCAACGGTGCAATCCTTGCGCTGGTAGACAGGCAGCTCAACGCCCCAATCCATGATGATTTCCATGGCCTGCTTGTAGACGGACTTACGGTACTCGGTGTCAGCGCTGGTGCGGCCGTCGATGATCAGAGCATCGAGGGCGGGATCATCTACCTGGTAGTGGTTGGAGTTAGTGCCCTTACCATGTGCATTGCTGCTGTGGTAGACCTGGTACATATCGGGGTCAGCGGTGGACTGCCATGCAGCAACCCACATCTGAGCGGTGTTGCCCTCGAGAGCGTTGTTCCAAACGGAGGAGCCGACGTCGTTAACGGTGAGCTTGATGCCGATGGTCTCAAGTGCCTTGGAGGCGGCAGTTGCAATGCCGTAGGTCGGGTGATCCTGCTTGCCATTGCCGGGGATGAGGATCTCGTAGGACTCGGGAGCGCCTGCGGGAGCGGAAGCGACCTTGCCGTCAGCATCGAAGGTGTAGCCGGCCTTCTCGAAGAAGGTGACTGCTGCCTTGAGAGCTGCGTCGTACTTCTGCTCGTCGTTCATGCTGGAGTCAAAGATGTCGTTGCCGTCGGCATCGACAGAGTATGCTGCACGGTAGCCCTCGTCAGCAGGCTGAGGAGCTGCCCAAGAGGTGTTGGAGATGGGGTACTGGATAACTGCGGCACGGTCGCCGTAGTAGGAGTTGATAACGGTGTCACGGTAGACTGCCAGAACGGTCATGAAGCCCTTACGGAGAGCCTTGGACTCCTCGGAGCCGGGGTCGCCGCCGATGTTGACGAGGTCAGCATTGATGCCGAGGTAGCCGTAGCCGCGGTAGTCAACAAGGATGGTGGTGAGAGTATCGCCGGTGAGCTCGCCGTTGGAGTTAGCATCGGTGATAGCGTTCAGGGTCTCCTCGCTGATGGAGGGGACTGCGAGGTCGTAGGTGCCGGTGACGATACCGGGAACGTAGTCAGCATCCTCGCCTTCCTTGAAGAGGATGGTCTTGGTCTTGGGCTCGCCAAGGAAGTAGGTGGGGTTGGCTTCCATGGTGACAACGCCGTTCTCGTAGCTCTTGAAGATGTAGGGACCGCAGCCGAGAGGCTCGGTGGTCTTTGCCTTGACGCCGCTCAGGTCGCCCTTGTCAAAGCCGAACTTGTTGTTGTCGTAATCGTACTTGCTGACGTCGCCATAGTGGTGCAGAGGAGCAATGATGAAGCTCATGTTGTAGATGGCGGTTGCATCGTACTCAGTCATATGTACGGTGAGGGAGTAGTCGCCGGTACGGATGATGCCCTTGATGCTGGGAACGTCGTCGCCGGTAGCAACAAGCTTATCGTAATCTGCAAAGTCATCCATGAGATCGAACAGGGAGGAGCCTGCGGTCTCGGCGTCGGAAGCCTCGATAACGCTGCCGTAGTTTGCCTCGATTGCAGCCCAGAAGTCAGCAGCGGTAGCGCCTTCAGTCCAAGCGTCGCCGTAGCCCCACATGTTCATACCGAACTTGACCTGCAGAGCAGGATCAGCGGTTATCTCATCGGGAGTTGCTTCGATGGTGGCTGTGTACTCGTCGGTGTTGTAGCTGCTGACAACGCTGTCAATGATTTCCTGAGCGAACTTCTCGCCGGCTGCGTCAACACTTGCCCAGAAAGCGGTCTGAGTGGCTTCGTCCCAAAGGGTGAAGTCGGTGTTGTCACGGCCTGCCTCGGCAAGGAGCTTGTAGAGGTACTGCTGAGAATTGTAGTAGTCAGCCATGCCCTCGATAGGCAGTGCGTAAACAGTGGAGCTGCCGTCGTAGGACGGGTCAGCCATAACGTAGATACCGAAGATAACGTCATCGATGGTGGCGGGGGTGCCGTCGGAGAAGACGATATCGTCACGCATGGTGAGGTTGTAGTCAACGGAACCGTCATCGTTCTGAACGATGTCAACATCGCCCATGCCATAGTAGGTGTAATCGGTGCCGTTGTACTCAACGGTCTCGCCCTCTATGCCGTGGTGGATGATGGCGCCGCCGCGGTCAGCAGCAAGCAGACCGCCGGTGAAGTTGGCGACGACTTCTTCGTCATACGCGGTGGTATAGAAGAAGGGGCTGAACTTCTGGCCGAAGGTGGAGGTTGCATAGACCAGGGTGGATGTGTTCTCCTCGGCAGGAGCCTGAGTCTCTTCGGCAGGTGCCTGAGTCTCTTCGGACGGTGCGGGGGTGCTGGAGTTGCCGCATGCGCAAAGAGCAAGAACCATAACAAGAGCCAGAACAAGAGCGAGGATCTTCTTGATGTTGCTCATTTTCATTTTTCCTCCTTGATAGGATTTTTATTTATTAAACGCGGGCTTCTATAATTAATTAAGCCCTGCGGTTAATAACTGGATCAGATAAGCTTCGTCGCCACCGCCTGACGGCGGGAGAACGAGAGCGCGAACGCCGCGCAGAGTATCACGGCACCGGCGGCAAAGGAGATGTCCGCCGCATTGAGCTTTTCCGGCGCGGCTATCGCGGTGATGCCTTCGGCGATCAAGGCGACCGCCGTGAGGATGATGCCGAATACCGAAGCCGAGGGGAGATTCCCTGCGACCTTCTCCGCCTCCGAGCGCTTGAGCTTATCGCCCGCGCGCAGCAGCGCGGCGACCGCGGAACTGACGTACCACAGCGGCACGGCCGCAAACACGAAGGGAAGGATCACATACATGAGCTTTCCGGCTCCGGACGGGAGCCACAGCGCCACGATATACGCAAGCCAGCCAAGCGCGGCGGCGGGAGCAAGGAGCCTGCCGCTCTTCTTCGCGGCGGCGGCATCGCAGAAGTAGAAATACGAACCGACATATATCGGCACGGATCTGACCCTGCCCTTTTCGTCGATAGTTTCGGAAATTTCGTAATCCCGTACGTATTTTTTCTTTGCCATGCGAGCTTTCCCCGTCAGCTTCCTCCGGCGCAGCGGTCTGCGCCAGTGCAAATTGCTAAAGTTGGTTTACATATTGTGATATGTCATTATATATGAAATATTACAATTTGTCAATGACATCCACATTTCAGATAGCACAAAGTCCACCGCTGGCGTACAAGTGTTTCTGTTGCACTGTACACAAAACCATCGGATTCTTCAGTTTCGTCATTAGCTTTTCTAATACATATACACTTTCGCCAGCGGCGGCTAAGCGCCCCCCGTTATTACAAATCGCAGTGATACCGCGGCTTTCCAAGGCTCTTGCGGCCATACTCTATCGCGCCCGTCGGGCAGTGACAGATGCAGGCCATGCAGTGCGTGCAGTTTTTGCCCCACACAGGCAGGCCATCGACGATGCTGATATCGTTCAGCGGACACAGCTGCGCGCATTTGCCGCAGCCAATGCATTTATCGTCGGCGCGGAATTTATCCGCTTTCACGAAAAGCGCGTAGAACGCCGGATTCACGGCGGTGCTCATAAAGCGGTCATAGAGATTGTTCCGCGGCGCGGCAAACTCAAAGCCCTCGGATATCTTCCGCGCGGCCTCGTCTATCAAGGGAGACGCGGCCTCAATTATCCGCGCGGCTTCCGGCGCTTCGGGCGCGTCAAACATGGCGATATAGTTCTCCGGCATTATCACCTGCGCGGTGCCCATATAGGTGATGCCCTTATCCGCGCACAGGCGCTTGTTGTACTTCGCCGCGTTGCCGATCTCGCTGCCGCAGTTCATCACGAACCACACCTTGTCCGCGCCGGAAAATTCTACTCTGCGTATCCACTCCTCGACCACGCGCGGGATGCGCCAGCCGTAGGTAGGCGTCACGAATATCAGGCGGCCGTCGGCGCGAACTGCCCCGGTATCGCCGCTTTTTATCCTGTCATTGACACTGACAAGCTCATCGCCGAGCGCCGCGGCGAGTCTGCAGGCTATATAGCGGCTGTTGCCCGTGCCGCTGAAAAAGAGGATCATACGCGTTCTCCTTTTCCTATAAAAATATTAAATGCCGGAACCCCACACAGGCAGGCTTGCGGCATTTATTGATTTGATCTCAACTCTGAGAAATTTTACTCTATTTGCTCACGGCTGTCAATCAAAAAAGCCCGAAACTACGCGCATTTCCCCTCCGGCGGCAAAAAATCAGGGCACGGGATATCCCGTGCCCTGAAGCGTTTTATTTTGCGCAGACCCTCTCGAACTCTTCCTGGATCTCCTTTTCGGGTTCGGCGGTGAGCAGGCTCACGACGACGATGAACACGCAGGATACCACGAACGCGGGCAGCAGCTCGTATATTCCGAGCACGCCGCCAAGAGGTGCGACGCAGTATTTCCACACGAACACCATCGCTGCTCCGGAGAACATGCCCGCAATCGCGCCCCACTTGTTGCAGCGCTTCCAGAACAGGGAGAACAGCATTATCGGGCCGAAGGTCGCGCCGAAGCCCGCCCACGCGAAGGATACCACGCGGAATATCGAGCTGTTGGGGTCGCTGGCGAAGATGACTCCGAGCACCGCAACGCCGACGACGGTGATGCGCGCGATGAGCATGGTCTTCTTATCGCTCATCTTCACGCCGAAGACGTCGGTGAGTATGTTGTGGGTGACGCCGGAGGCAGCAGCGAGAAGCTGCGCATCGGCGGTGGACATGGTGGCGGCGAGGATACCGGCGATTATGATGCCCGCGACGATAGCAGCGAGCGCGCCGTGCGTCGAGATGAGCGCCGCGGAGTTGACGATCAGGTTCTCCGCCTCGGCCTCGGAGCCGGGCATCGCTATCGCTCCGGCCTTGACCATGCCGAAGCCGACGATGCCGATTATGACCGCGGCGCCGAGAGAGATGACGACCCAGATGGAGGCGATGCGGCGGCTGAAGTTCAGCTTACTCTCGCTGCCGATGGCCATGAAGTGCAGCAGGATGTGCGGCATGCCGAAGTAGCCGAGTCCCCACGCCAGCGTGGACGCGATCATCAGGGGGCTGTAGCTGCTGGGGGTGCCGGTGAGGATGCTCGTGGACGCGGAGAAATCGAGGTAGCCGGGGATCTCCTTGGCGTTGGCGATGACGGCGTCCCAGCCGCCGGCGGTGTTGATGCCGAATATGAGCACTATGACGAGCGCTATCGTCATGACGATGCCCTGGATAAGGCTCGTGACGGAGGCCGCCATGAAGCCGCCGGTCGCGCAGTAGATGACGATGACGGCTGCGCTGATTATCATGGCGGTCATGTAGTCGAAGCCGAAGAGGCTGTTGAAGAGCTTGCCGCAGGCGGCAAAGCCCGAGGCCGTATAGGGCACGAAGAAAATTATGACCGTAAGCGCGCCCAGAGTTTCGATGAGCTTGGTATTGTCGCGGAAGCGGCGGGCAAGGAAATCAGGCACGGTTATAGCGTTGATGCCCGCGGAGTAGCGGCGCAGGCGCTTTGCGACGATGAGCCAGTTGAGATAGGTGCCCAGCGCAAGGCCGATGGCCGTCCAGCCCGCCTCCGCGACGCCGCAGAAGAACGCCAGTCCCGGCACGCCCATCAGCAGGTACGCGCTCATATCCGACGCCTCAGTGCTCATGGCGGTGACTATGGGGCCGAGCTTGCGGCCGCCGAGATAGAAGTCCTCGGAGGTGCTGTTGTTTGCATATTTGAAGCCTATCGCCAGCATGCCCAGCAGATAGACGACCACTGCTACAAGAATCCAGATCATTGCCGAAGTCATAATACATATCCTCGCTTTTCATAATATAGTCGGGATTATATATTATTTTTTTCGGAAAACAATATTATTTCCGCAGGTTTTCTCTTGATTTTTGCGGTTTTCGGGCTATAATATAAACGTCTCTAATTTTATTCATATTAAGATGAATTTATTTCATATAAGGAGTTTCCCATGAATCTGGCCAAGTATCAGGCGCTGCTGAGCGTCGTGGAATCCGGAAGCCTGACCGCCGCGGCGGCGCAGCTTGGGCTGACGCAGTCGGCGGTGAGTCACAGCATCAACAGTCTTGAGGAGGAGCTGGGCTTCGCGGTGATAAAGCGCAGCCGCGCCGGCGTGAAGCTCACGAACGAGGGCGAGCGGCTGCTGCCCGCGGTGCGCGGACTCTTAAACAGCGCCGAGCAGCTCAGCCAGGTGACGGCGGCGATACGCGGGCTTGACAGCGGCCTTGTCCGCATCGGGACCTTTACCTCCGTCGCCGTCCACTGGCTGCCGGGGGTGCTGAAGGAATTCCAGCGCGACTATCCGCGCGTCGAGTTCAAGCTCCTCAACGGCGACTACAACGACGTCGAGCAGTGGGTGCGCGACGGCAGCGTGGACATCGGCTTTGTGAACCTGCCCTCCCCGCTCGACTGCGAGTGCATCCCGCTGATGGAGGACCGGCTGATGGCCATTCTGCCGAAGGACAGCCGCTTTGCGAGCTACCCGAAGTTCCCGCTCGTCGAATGCGAGACGGAGCCGTTTATAAGCCTGCTTAAAAGCTCCGACCACGACGCGCGGCGCGCGCTTGAGGCCGCCGGGGTCACGCCGAACGTCAGGTTTTACACCAAGGACGACTACGCTATAATTGCCATGGTCGAGCAGGGGCTCGGCATAAGCATAATGCCGGAGCTGCTTTTGAAGGGGCGGCACGACGATCTGCTGGTGCTGCCGCTCGTTCCGGAAGCGAAGCGAACCATCGGCATCGCCATCGCCGCAAGCGAGAAGGCCGGCCCCGCGACCCGCCGCTTTGCCGACTATGTCGTGAGATACGTCAAGGAACAGGCGTGAGTTTTTGATTCTATCTTTGTACGACGGCTGTCTCTCCCTCCGTCAAAACCTGCGGTTTTGACGCCCCCCTCGACAGTGGGAGGCAAGGGGCGTACTATAAAATTTAAGCCCTCCGTATAGACGGGTGTCCGTAAAACAGTTAATCCTCCGTATGGCTTAGACCATGCGGAGGATTTGTTTATGTCTAAT
>URGI01000055.1 GCA_900547315.1 uncultured Eubacteriales bacterium
TGGTATAATTGAATGGGAAGAGAGATTCTTAAAAAGTTTTAAGATATTATTAGACTGTAAAGTATCGCCGCACCTCTTCCATTTTCCGTGAATTTGTCGTATACTATATCTACCCTTAACAGACAGGAGGTCTGACTATTTGAAGAAGCCTGTAAAAATAGCGCTTATTGTTCTCTGCGTTATATTCCTCTCGATATTCGTGTACAGCGGATATAAACTGATATCAACGCTGCATGAATACAAGGTTGCAGAGGATACATATAACAGGATAAGCAGCGATTACGTTTCGCCGAAAAGCGACAAGAATAAAGACAAGGACAACAGCGACGGCAATCAGATAACCGAAAGCTCGCCCGTTGACGTCGATTTTGACGCACTGCTCAACCAGTGTCAGGATGTTGTCGGCTGGCTGTATTCGGAGAACACCGTTATTAACTACCCCGTTGTGCAGGCGGAGGACAACTTCTATTATCTGCACCGGTTCATCGACGGGCAGTATAACGCCTCCGGCTCGCTCTTCCTCGACTGCACCTGCTACGGCGACTTTTCCGGCAAGAACACCGTTCTCTACGGGCACAACATGAACGACGGCTCGATGCTCGCCTCGATACGCAATTATAAGGATCAGGAATATTACAACGAGCACCCCGTCATGTACCTCAACACTCCGACCCAGAACTACAAGATCGAGATATTCAGCGCCTACACCACCGACGCCGAATCCGACACCTACAAGATGTTCTTCGAATCCGAGGCGGATTTCGCCCGCAATCTTGACGACTGGCGCGTGCAGTCTCTCGTCTCGACGAACGTTGACGTCTCGGTAGACGACCGCGTTATCACCCTTTCGACCTGCACCTACGAATTCTACAACGCGCGCTTTGTAATTCAGGGCAAGCTCACTCCCGTAAATTGACAAAGTTATACAGTGAAGTTACAAAATGTAAATTTCACATTTTAATTCTTAAAAAACATAAGAAGTCCGTTCCTTAAGAAATATTATGTAAATACCCCTTGCAATTCTAATATAATTTAGATATAATGCAATTGTAGTAAGTTACAGTATGGTTAAAAAATAGTTACATCTGTTTGTAACCCCTTGACGCTTTTCACAGCAATGCCGAAAAGTTGTAACAGTTTCAATTCAGCAAAAACTTTTTGAGGTGATTTTTATGAAGAAGACAGTTAAAGTACTGTTCAGTCTGGTTCTGGTCTGCCTGTTCGCAGTTCAGTTCGCAGGTGCAATGCCCGCCAGCGCAAGCGCTGACCGCGTTGACTCCAAGTGGGACAATGTACAGCTGGACACCAGCGTATATGTCTACGGCGACGACGGCGCTGTAAAGCAGGACGGCGATTTCGGCGTCAAGGCCGGCTTCTCCGGCGCTGATGCCTCCGGCAAATCCACTCTCGGCGAGTTCCTTAACGGCGACTACACGATAACTCCTCCGGAAGGCTACTACGTCTCCGGGCTGTATGTCCGCGCCGCTTCCAAGGCAGATGCTGAATCCACCAACCTCGTCGGATACGCCACCGCGAGCAAGGATTCCGCAAAGCTCACCATCGCCCGCGGCACTCTCGCCAACAGTGACAACGAGCTGAACACCGGCCTGTTTGCCGCAGACGACGAGAGCAGCAGCTACGTCGCCATGATCTATCTCAAGGCGATCGACAACGAGACCAAACCCACCGTCAAGTATAACGACGGCTGGCTCAACGGCAAGGTCGGCGGCACCGTGGACGGCGCTGTCGATTTCCATGACGATGTCTACACTCACACCGTTGTCAACGACTACGCTGCATACAATGGCGTTGAGACCTACGTCGGCATGACTCTCAAGTACGCAAACGGCGCCACCATGGCAGTCCAGCCGGGCGATACCCTCACCCTTTACGCCGACGCCACCATTACCGCGAAGTACGTAGTCAAGGCCTCCGTCACCGCGGACAATCAGTCCATCACTTACGGCGACGCGCTTCCCGAACTCACCTACACTCCCGTTGTTCCCGAAGGCTACACTCTCGTTGCTCCAATCGCGTCCCTCGGCGATTACAACGCTGAGACCGGCACCCGAGCGATCATCCTGAGCAACGCATGGGTCGCGGACGGCAATGGTACCGCTCTCGATGCAGCCCAGCTTGAGCTGACCGTCAACAACGGCACTCTGACCGTTGCAAAGCGCAACATCACCATCTCCGCGAAGCCCGTCACCAGCGAGTACACCGGCTCTGCCGTCGACGCGACCGATAGCGAGATCACTTCCGGTTCCCTCGTTGAGGGCGACACCGTCAAGTCCGTTGAGTACACCGGCGGCCCCGTGAACGTCGGCACCGGCACCAGCACTCCGAGCGCCGCAGTCATCGTTGACGCAAACGGCAACGATGTCACCGCAAACTACAACATCACCTACTCCGGCGCAGAAGTCACCGTCAGCAAGTACTCCGGCGAGGTTGTCATCACCGCGAAGGACGCCACCAAGCCCTACGACGGCTCCGCTCTCACCGCTTCCAATGACGTGACCGTCTCCGGTCTGCTCGGCTCCGACACCGTTGATGCGACTGTCTCCGGCGAGGCCACCGTGCCCGGCAAGGACGGCACCGCAAAGATCGGTGACTACGTCATCAAGAACGCCGCAGGCGAAAAGGTAAACGACAACTATGCAAACATCAAGCTCGTGGACGGCAAGCTGAGCGTCACCAAGCGTGATATCACCGTCACCACCGGCTCCGCCAGCAAGGCTTACGATAAGACCGCACTTACCACCAAGGCCGATGATTACAGCATCACCTCCGGTTCTCTGGTCTCCGGCCAGAAGCTCACCCTCGCCCTCTCCGGCACCCAGACCGAGCCGGGTTCCTCCAAGAACACCGTCAAGGAAGGCAGCCTGAAGATCTCCGATGAGCAGGGCAGAGATTACACCGCATACTACAATGTCACCATCAAGGAAGGCACTCTTGAAGTCACCGGCGTGAAGGTCATTGAAATCTCCATCAAGGCCACCTCCGCAAAGAAGGTCTATGACGGCACCGAGCTTACCGCGAACTCCTACGACGTTATCTCTGGCGAGCTTGAGAGCGGCGATACTCTCGTAGTAGAGTACTCCGGCAGCATCACCAACGCCGGCACCACGGCGAACAAGATCGTCAAGGTCACTGCGAAGGACGCAAACGGCAAGGACGTCACCGCAAAGTACAAGATCTCCACTCAGGACGGCACCCTTGAGATAACTAAGGCTCCCCTCACTGTCACCGCGAAGAGCGCCGAGAAGGTCTACGACGGCAAGGCTCTTACCGCCAACACCTGCGAGGTCAAGGGTTCCCTTGCGAAGGGTCACAAGATCTCCGCTACCGTTACCGGCAGCCAGACTCAGATAGGCTCCTCCAAGAACAAGGCCTCCAACGTCAAGATCGTTGACGCAAACGGCAACGACGTCACCAGCAACTACGAGATCACCTATGTTGAAGGCACTCTCACCGTCAAGGCCGCGAACGCGAAGCCCAAGACCGGAGACGATGCAAACATGGGTCTGTGGATCGGCCTGATGGCAGTTTCCGCAGTCATCATCGCAGGCGGCGTGGTGTTCTTCGTCAAGAAGAATAAGAAAAAGAACGAGCAGTAAGTTCGATTCTGAAACACAGTAATTAAACAAATATCCGGCCTGTCAAACAGGCCGGATATTTTTATGCCTTAACTGCTATCCTCTTCCGTATAAATTAATAGCCGCCCGCCTGCGGTCGATGCAGGCGGGCGGCTCTATAATATCCCTGATACAAATGTTTCCTGTGCGGCGGCATATACCTGCCATCGCGTAACCAGATATCGGCAAGCGTGGAGCGCTCGCTCATACCGCGCTCACGGCAGTCAGTCTATGCCTTCATCATTCCAGTGGTTCAGCACATGTCCATATTCAACAGCCGCCTCCGGTATCATGTCATCCAGTTCTTCTGGATGTTCTCTCCTGATAAAGGCGTATCACGGCTACGGAAAGTCCCATGATTCCTCCTCCCCCCTTTTCTCATATGCATGCGCCGCAGGGCGCGAAAACGGCCACAGCTGAGAGAGCAGCTGTGACCGTTTTCTTTTTCGTTCTTCCGACTATGCGCCGGTGATATGTGATTTTACGCCTTGCAGCTCACCGGAACATAGAGCACCGTTCCGGCATATATCATGTCAAAGCTGTCCTTGCCGTTAACGAGTTTCATCATGTTCAGAACCTTACTGTACTCAAGGCCATAGCTCTCCGTGACGCTCTGCGCCGTCTCGCCGTAGACGAGCTTATGCGCGACTACCTTGTAGTAGCTGCCGCTTTCCGGAGCCTTGGGGCTGGGAATCAAAAGCACCTTGCCGTTACTTATGCTGCGGTAATCCTTGATGGAGTTCAGCTTCATTATGAGGTCGGAATTCTTCTCGAAGTCCACGCCCATGCTCAGGCAGATATTATATACAGTGTCACCGGGCTGGAAGGTATAGGGGATTATGTAGTATGCGATGCTCTCGCCCGTCTGCGAGCTGCTGCCGGTGGAGGTGCCGCCGGTGCTGCCGCTGCCCGAAGGCTTAGTGGACGCGGCGGATGCGCTCATAATAAGCTTTGCGTCATTTTCGCTTGCGGGCAGCTTTATAACCTGTCCCGTGCGCAGGATATCCATCTGGCGCTCACTGGTGAAAGCGTTGAGCTTCATTATGGCATATTTCACGGTATAGAAGTTCATCCCGTAGCTGCCGCAGACCTTGACCAGCGTGTCCCACTCGCCTACCGTGTGGCTTATCGTTTTGTAATCGACAGACGGAGCCGGAGTGTCCGGAGTAGTGGTCTCGCCGCCGGTGCTCGGAGTGGAGGGCTTATCGGGCGTAGAAGGCTTGTCGGGAGTTTCGGGAGTGCTCGGCGCGGAGCTGCTGCCGGGGAGCTTCACAGTCTGGCCGACACGCAGGGAATCGAGCTGGCTTGCGCTCTTGAAGCCGTTGAGCTTCATAAGCTGGCTCTTTATGGCGAAGAAGTTCAGCCCGTGCGCCTCGCAGATCGTAATGAAAGTGTCCCCCGCCTTGACAACGTAGCTGATGCCGCTGCCGGAATCGGTGCTGCCGCCGGATGTTGAACCGCCGGTGGACGTGCCGCCGGAGGCGGAGCCGCTCGAGGTGACGTTCTTCGCGTCAGCCTCGCTGGCCGGAAGCTTTATGATCTGGCCGGGTCTCAGCGAATCAAGCTGCTTCTCGCTGGTGAAGCCGTTGAGCTTCATAATGGCGGACTTGACATTATAGAAGTTCATCCCGTAGCTGCCGCAGACCTTGACCAGCGTGTCCCACTCGCCGACGGTGTGCTTGATGATGTTCGCCTCGCCGGAGCCGCTGTCCGCGGGCTTATCCTCCGCCGGCGCGGGAGTCTCCGCGGGCTTCGCCTCGGGAACGGTGCCGTCGGGATTAAGCTCACCGCTCATTATCTTCGCGGACACTTCGACGCTGGCCGGCAGCTTAATGGTCTGCCCCGGATAGATCATCCCGAGCTGGCTCTCGCTGTAGAAGCCGTTGATCTTCATTATGCACCAGCGGCACGAGTAATAGTCAAGGCCGGCGTCCTCGCAGATCGTCAGCATCGTGTCGCCGCTTTTTACCGTGTAGCTGACGAGATTTCCTTCGGCAAAAGCCGCCGGCATCAGTCCGACTAGCAATGTTACCATAAGGAGCAAACATAAGAGTCTTTTCTTCATCTTTATCATCCCCTGCTGTCCATGTATTTCCGGAAAAGTATTACATTACATTTACAATTGTACAACAACTCTGCACAAAACGCAATAACATATTGTCTGAAATTTTCTTAATTTTTGGCATTAATGCCAAGCAGCGGCACAATTTTGCAAGTCTTTCGCCTTGACTATTGCCCCGAAAGCACATATAATCATGTTACCGGAACAAAGGCCGCCGTTATGCGGCTTTTTGTTATAACTATTTGGAGGTTTACCATGAAAGTCATCATTGCCAGAGATTATTCCGAGCAGTGCTCTGCCGCCGCAGATATTATAGAAGGCGTCGTCCGCGCCAAGCCCGGCTGCTGCCTTGGTCTGGCCACAGGCTCCAGCCCCGTCGGGATGTACAAGGAGCTGGCACGCCGCTGTGCCGAGGAGGGGCTGGACTTCTCCCGCGTACACAGCGTGAATCTTGACGAGTACATCGGCCTTGCCCCTGAACACGACCAGAGCTACCGTTATTTCATGAACAGCAATCTCTTTGACCATATTAACATCGACAAGGCGAACACCTATGTCGCGGGCGGCATCGGTGATGTGGACGCGGGCATCGCTGAGTTTAACGCCGTCATCGAGCGCAGCGACGTTGACGTACAGGTGCTCGGCGTCGGCCCCGACGGCCATCTCGGCTTCAACGAGCCGGGCTCCGTCCTCCACGCGGACGCGCACCGCGAGAAGCTCGACGAGAGCACGATTGACGCAAACGCCCGCTTCTTCGCGAGCCGCGACGATGTGCCCCGCTACGCCGTCACGATGGGCATGGGCGGGATAATGAAGGCCCGCAAGCTGCTGCTCATAATCAGTGGCAGCAAGGACGACGCGGCGAAGAAACTGCTCCTCTCCGACGAGATCACGACGGAGTGCCCCGTCACCTTCATGAAGCTGCACCGCGACGCCGTCGTTATCATCGAGCAGGCGCTGGCGGATCGCATAGGCTACAAAGGCTGAGCTTTATAAGCATAAAAAAAGGCTTTGACGTGTTTGTCAAAGCCTTTTTTGTTATTATTTTGTGTCAGTTATAAATATCGTTCGTGTCCATCAGCACGACATCGACCTCGAAGGTCTCACCGTCGCGCCAGATCTTGAAGTGGATGCTGTCGCCCACGCTCAGGCCGCTCTTTATCTCGGCGACGTCGTCCGTCGTCTTGACCTCGACCCCGTTGCACTCAAGCAGGATATCGCCGACCTTAATGCCCTTGGCCTCGGCGTCCGAGCCCTTGGTGACATCGGAGATATAGAGTCCGCTTGGGATATCGTAATGCGACGACGCGTTGTCGGGTATCGCGCCGACGGTTATTCCGATCGACGGGCGGCCTCTGACCTCGCCGTCCTTGACGAGCGCGTTCACGACGTCGCGCATAGTTGTGCTCGGGATCGCGAAGCCGATGCCCTCGATGCTTGAATAGGACGACATCATCTTCATATTCGTGATGCCGATCACCTGACCGTACATGTTGTACAGCGGGCCGCCGGAGTTGCCCTCGTTTATTGCGGCGTTGGTCTGCATCAGGGTCATACTGCGGCCGTTATAGCTTACGCCGCGGTTTATCGCGGAGATAACGCCGTTTGTCAGCGTCATGCGGAACTGCTCGCCCAGCGGGTTGCCTATCGCGGCGACAGCGTCGCCGACGGCAAGCTCTGAGCTGTCGCCGATTACGGCGGGGGTGAGCCCGATGCCCTTGACCTTCAGCAGCGCAATGTCGCTTATCGAGTCGGCGCCGACCAAGGTTGCGTTGAGGACGGTGTCGTCATACAGGGTGACAGTCGCGCTGTCCGCGCCGTTTATGACGTGCGTATTCGTCACGATCAGGCCGTCCGCCGTGAGCACGAAGCCGGTGCCCCAGTTATAGCCGCTCTGGCCGTCCGTGTATGCCGAGATGCCGACGACCGACTTATAGTTCTCTTCGTACAGCTCGCCCAGAGTCAGTTCACTGCCGGACGGCTTTTCCTCAAGCTTCAGTTCATAGTCTATCGGCAGCTTCGCGCGCGGGATGTTTATCTCCGCGACGTCGGTAGTCGTCTTGGTGTAATACTGGTCGAAAAAGTCCTGCCAGTTCTCCGGCATGTCGCCGCTCTCGCCGTCGGAGGGAATAACACTGGAGCCGAAGCCGCTCTGGCCGCCGCTTCGCTCCGCGAAGATAAGCGACGTGGCCACCAGCAGCACGAGCAGCAGGCATATCCCGCCGATTATCCGCACCTTTTTATTTTTCTTTTTCTCCTTCGGCGTCACCGCGTTCACGGTCGGCACGCTCTGCAGCGGGGAATACCAGTCGTCCTTGCTGTACCAATTGTTTGCCATAAAAATGACCTCTTTTTATACTTAAAACAGATTTGTTTTCTTTTCGCCGACTTCGTTTTTCGCAAGAGCCAGAGTGAACACGAACTCCGTCATGCCGTCGCGGCTCGTGACGGCGATGTCCTCATCATGGCTGTTGATGATGGATTTCACCAGATACAGCCCTAGTCCGACGCCGTCCTTATCCAGACTGCGCGAGCGATCCGACTTGTGGAAACGGTCGAAGATGAACGGGAGATCGTCCGGCGGAATCGTCTCGCCGTAGTCGCGCACGGAGACATAGGCCTTGCCGTTGTCCTTGTATATGCGCACGGTGATGCAGCTTCCGGGCGAGGCAAACTTCACGGCGTTATCCAACAGGTTATATATTACCTGGGTTATGGCGTCTTTATCCGCGTGCACCATGATATGATTATCCGGCAGCTGCGGATCAACGTCAAGATTTTTCTTCGTCGCGCGGCTCTCGAAGCTCAGCAGCGTCTGAAGTGTAAGCTCCGTCAGGTCAAAGTCGATCCTTTTCGTAGGGTCGGCGGCGCGGTTTCTGAGCTGCGACACATCGAGCATATCGCGCACCAGACGCGAGAGGCGCTTCGTCTCATCGCTTATCGCGCGGAGATATTTTTTCTCGTCCTCCGGCGGGATCGTACCGTCGAGCAGCCCCTCCGCAAAGCCGGATATCGTGGTCATCGGCGTCCTCAGCTCGTGCGAGATATTGGCTATGAACTCGCTGCGGCGCTCCTCGGCGTTTTCCAGCGAATCGGCCATTTTATTGAACGAATCTATCAGCGCGCCCATCTCATCCGTGGGATCCTCACGCTGGCGCACGCGCACCGAGAAGTCCCCGCGCGCGAACCGGCGCGACGCCGCCGCCATCTCGTCCAGCGGCTTTGCCATATGCTTGGAGTACATGAGGGAGACTATCATCGCCGCGGCGAAAACGCCGATGGTCACGATCGCGGTTATTCCGGTCAGGGACGACCAGGTTTTCAGTATGTTGTCAACAACGTTCGTGATGAACACATAGCCGATGATATCTTTCCCGTCGCCAGACGTTTTTATCGGCCGCGCCACAGCGTAGCGGTTCTTTTCGTACAGGCCGCCGAGCGTGCTCATCTGGTCGTACTCCCCCGTCGTCTCGAGGGTCTGCATGACGTCGGCAGGTATCTGGTGGCCGAGATGCTCGCACATCGGCGCGCGGTCGGAGCAGGAGACGATCTTGCCGGTCTCGTCGGTTATAAAGACCTGATTGCCGGTGGTGCGCGAGATAGAAGAGAGCGTCATGCTCAGGCTCCAGCTCGTGAGCGAATCCCCGTCGGCGATGGCGGATGCAGTCCTCGCGACCTCGGAGGCGTTATTGTCCATGCGCTCGCGGTAGTCGTTTATGATGTAGCCGCGGCCGATGCCGACGAAGCTCACCGCGACGAGCAGGAAGCACATGAACACCAGCGTCGCCGTGGCCACAAAGTTGCGCAGGTATACGTTTTTCATTACTCTGTCACTTCAAACTTGTAGCCTACGCCCCAGACGGTCTTGAGGCACCATTTGTCGCTGACGCCTTCAAGCTTTTCGCGCAGGCGCTTTATGTGTACGTCAACGGTGCGGGAGTCGCCGAAATAGTCAAAGCCCCACACTTCGTCGAGGAGCTGGTTGCGGGTGAAAACGCGGTTGGGGGACGCCGCGAGGTGGTACAGCAGCTCCATCTCTTTCGGCGGCGTATCGACCTTGACGCCGTTCACCACCAGCTCGTAGGAATCGAGATTTATTATCAGCTTGTCGAAGGTCAGCTTCTTCTCCGCGGGGCCGTCGTTGTCGCTGCGGCGCATGACGGCGTGGACGCGGGCGATAAGCTCCTTGACGTCAAAGGGTTTGGTCACGTAATCGTCGGCACCCATGTCAAGACCGGTTATCTTA
This sequence comes from uncultured Eubacteriales bacterium, assembly GCA_900547315.1. Taxonomy (GTDB): domain Bacteria; phylum Bacillota; class Clostridia; order Oscillospirales; family Oscillospiraceae; genus Limivicinus. The sequence goes on from URGI01000055.1 coordinate 9,944, forward strand.
TCCGTGGTCTCTCCCTTAGCGGTGAGCATGATGATCGGCACGGCGGACTTTGCCCGTATATCACGGCAGACCTGCCAGCCGTCCTTGACCGGAAGCATGATGTCCAGCAGGACAACGTCTGGCGTGAACAGGTCAAACATTGATTCGGCCTTGCCGCCGTCAGGAGCGATCATCACCTCAAACCCATCCTTGCCGAGATAAAGCCGCAGCAGTTCTGCGATGTTGCTGTCGTCCTCTACGATAAGCGCGCGTTTAGCCATAATTCTGCCTCCTGAACTTGTATCTATGATTATGATTATACACTGATTATACAACACATTAAATATGAAAAGTTAAAAATGTGTAAAAGGTAGACGGGCAAATCGCGCCGATTGCCCATGGTATAAAACAGGCAGGAGATAAATATCTCCCGCCTGTAAAAATCGCTATGCAAAGGATCAGAAATCCAGCTTCTCCAGCTCGATCAGCGCGAGGATATAGACCTTCAGCGCCTCCATGAGGAAGTCTATGCTCGCGGCCTCGTCAACGCCGTGGATAGGCCCTGCGAAATCGGGCTGCGGGCGCTCCGGATGCTCCGGCCCGAAGGACACCGCATTCGGGAAGTCGCGCGCGTAAGTGCCGCCGCCGATGGTATAAGGCTTGGCGTTCTCGCCCGTCACGTCGTTGTAGGCGTTGATGCACACCTGCACCGACGGATTATCCAGAGCCATGTAGAACGGCTCCGCGTCGCGCTCTATCGTTATCTCCGCCGCGTCTCCCGCCGTGCGCTGGATGGCGCGGGCGATCTTCGACCCGCTCATATTGGTCGGGTAGCGGCTGTCTATTGTCTGGAACACATGGCCGTCCTCGATGCCTATAACGCCGCCCACGATGGTCAGCGGCTCGAACAGGCCGTCATCCGCCGCAACGTTCAGCGCGGCGCCCGTCCAGTCGTTATTCAGCAGGCTCACCAGCTCGTAGAAGCGCTTCTCCTCGGCGGCTGCAATGCCGTTATCCAGAATGTAGTCCACGAGCACTCCGATCGCGTTGACGGTTCCCTCCGGCAGAGATGCATGGCCGCCGACACCGGTGGCCGTGAGGTGCCAAAGCTCGCCCTCTTTCACAGCCTCAACGCGCCCGGCGGATTCAAGCGCTTCGGCCTTGACCCACGCCTCGGCCTTGTCGGGCACGGCGTTCGCCGCGAAGCCGCCCTTGATGTCTACAACGTTCACCATCGGCAGCTTGGAGATCATGCGGCCGTGGTAAATGCCCTTTTCGCCGTTGCACAGCGGGAAGTTCGCGTCCGGGCTGAAGCAGAACAGCGGAGCGGGGTAATTTGCCAGATAATACTCGACGTCCTTCATGCCGGTCTCTTCGTTTGCGCCGAGCAGCGCGCGGACAGGATAGCGCAGGGCTATTCCCTTGTCCTTGAGATACTTCAGCGCGTAGAGGCAGAGGACGCTCGGCCCCTTGTCGTCCATGACGCCGCGGCCGATTATGTACCCCTCGCGCTCGCGCATGGTGAACGGATCCTGAGTCCAGCCTTCGCCGACAGGCACCACATCGAGGTGAGTTATCGTAGCGAGGTAGCGATCGCTGTCTCCGCCGAGGCAGGCATAGCCGATTTTGCCCTCGCAGTCTACCGCGTCGAGCCCCAGCTCGCGGGCGATCTCAAGTCCCTTGTCAAGTGCCTCGCGCGGGCCGCGGCCGAAGGGGGCGTTGGGCTCCGCCTCGCCCTCGACACTGTTTATCGCCACAAGGCGTGCTATATCGCGCAGTATCGCACCGCGGTTTGATTCCACATATTTGTCTATATCATGCCGAAGCTCGTTATCCATAGGTTCAATTCCTTTCACAAAAGCTTAATTCCCTCTGTTTTTATACGGGAACACTTCCGGCTTTCGCCGAGAATCGGTTTTACTATATCACCATTTTCTGTTCTTTTCAACACTCTTCTTTGCGTTTCGTCCCCGGCCGCTTTGCAGGCTTGAAATCCGGCTCCGTGCCGTTTATGAGCCGCACGATGTTATCGCGATGCCGCGCGATGACAATCAGCATTCCGGCCGCCGCCAGTATCAGCCGCGGAGTCGATACACCGAGCGCCGCCGCGCTTATGAATATCGCCAGCGCCCCGCATATGCTGCCGAACGAGACCTTTTTCGTCAGGAACGCCCCGGTGAGAAACACGCCGACGACGCAGAGAAATACGCGCCAGTCTATCATCAGCGCGACCATCGCCCCCGATGACACGCCCTTGCCGCCCTTGAAGCCATGCAGCGCGGGGAAGCAGTGCCCCAGCAGGCACGCGACGCCGCCGAGCGCCATCCCCGTGTCGCCCAGCAGCCAGAAGCCGAGCAGCATCGCCGCTGCGGCCTTGAGCATGTCGCCTGCGAGCGTCAGCAGTCCGGCGTGCATCCCGAATACGCGCGCCATATTCGTCGCCCCGGCGTTGCCGCTGCCGTGTCTGCGTACGTCGCGCCCCAGCAGATTTTTCGACAGCAGGATTGATATGCTCAGCGAGCCGAGAAGATATCCGGCGACTACAACTATTGCAATATATATTACGTTCATTCTTATCTCCGTATTCGCACTTGGCGTATAATATTTAAAAATTTTTAAGTGTTTAT
>URGI01000056.1 GCA_900547315.1 uncultured Eubacteriales bacterium
GCAAACTATTTTGTGACACTTATGTAAAACTTCCGCTGTGCACATTGCTATAAATTTTTTTATGGTGTAAAATACAATCATAAAACCGACAAATTCTATTCGGAGGCGAATAATATGAAGATAACATTCCTGGGCGCGGCGCATGAAGTCACAGGCAGCTGCACTCTCATCGAGGTCGGCGACAAGCGCGGTCTGGTCGACTGCGGCATGGAGCAGGGCAAGGACATATTTGTGAACCAGAAGCTGCCCGTCAGCCCCAGCAGCATCGACTTCGTACTGCTGACCCACGCGCACATAGACCACTCCGGCAATCTGCCGCTTCTGTACAAGCAGGGCTTCCGCGGCGCGGTGTACGCAAGCTCCGCGACGACCTCGCTCTGCGACATCATGCTGCGCGACTGCGCGCACATCCAGATGTCTGACGCGGAGTGGAAAACGCGCAAATCGCTGCGCAGCGGCGGCCCGGAGATCGAGCCGCTGTATGACCTCGATGACGTTGCGGGGATAATGGGCTGCTTCCGCCCCTGCGGCTACGGCGAGATGATACAGGTCAACGACTGCGTCAGCATCCGCTTCACCGACGTCGGGCACCTGCTCGGCTCTTCGGCCATCGAGATCTGGCTGCACGAAAACGGCGAGGAGCGCAAGATCACTTTCAGCGGAGACATCGGCAACAAGAACCAGCCAATACTCAAGGATCCGCAGCATGTGAAGGACACGGAGTATCTGGTCATCGAGTCCACATACGGCGACAGGCTGCACGGCGTTGACCTGCCGGACTACGTGACGGAGCTTGCAAAGCGCATCCAGCTCGTGCTCGACCGCGGCGGCAACATGGTCATTCCGTCCTTCGCCGTCGGCCGTACGCAGGAGATGCTGTACTTTATCCGCGAGATAAAGGAGCGCGGCCTCGTCACCGGACACGGCGACTTCCCCGTCTACGTGGACAGCCCCCTCGCCATCGAGGCGACGAGCATCTTTCTCCAGTGCGACACGGAGTATGTCGATGAGGAGATGCAGGCGCTGATACGCTCCGGCGTCAACCCAATCGTGTTCCCCGGCCTGAAGGTCGCGGTGTCGCAGGCGGAATCGCAGGCGATAAACGAGGACAAGACCCCGAAGGTCATAATCTCGGCCAGCGGTATGTGCGACGCGGGACGCGTGCGCCATCACCTGAAGCATAACCTCTGGCGCAAGGAGAGCATGGTGCTGTTCGTCGGTTATCAGGCGGTGGGCACGCTGGGGCGGCTGCTTGTTGACGGACTGAAAAAAGTCAAACTCTTCAACGAGGACATTGAGGTCAACGCGCAGATCGACGCGCTGCCCGGCGTAAGCGGCCATGCGGACAAGAACGGGCTTATCGACTGGCTGCGCGGCTTTGAGGAGAAGCCGAAGCTTGTGTTCGTCAACCACGGCGACCCCGATGCGGCGGACAGCTTCACTGCCTGCCTCAACAATGAGCTCGGCTACAAGGCCTTTGCGCCATACTCCGGCACAAGCTTTGATCTTCTGAGCGGTGAATTTGTGACCGTCACGAAAGGCATACCGGTCGAGAAGAAGCCCGCGGGCGGCAGAACCGTCAGTGCCGCATTCACGCGCCTTGTCGCGGCGGCGGAGCGCCTGCTGCGTCTGGTTCGCGGCTGTGAGGGCAGACCGAACAAGGAGCTTGCGCGCTATGCCGACCAGATCGAGGCGATAGCGAACAAGATCGAGAAGTAAAATTTCGGCGAATTTTCGGAATTTGGAATAAAGCTCAAGTTGACTAACGAACCCCGCTGTGTTAACATAATACTTATAGACCAGAGTGAGGTGAGCCTATGGGCATAAATATATATGACCCCTCCAAGGCCTTGGGGGATAAGATAACGGAGCTTGACCGCAAGTCCCTGTGCGAGCTGTGCTCCGCGCTGTGCGTGCAGCTGAAGGCGCGCGCCGGATTTGACGGCTACTGCGGCGGGATATACCCGTCCAATATCAGCGTCGGAGACGACGGCAACGTCGCCATCGGCGAGGGACGACGCAAGGATTTCAGCACGGAAGAAGTGAAATTCACCGCGCCGGAACTGTTCTGGAAGGGCGAAAGCTCGGCCGCAGCGGACGTGTATTCTCTCGGCATGCTGCTCTACTTCGCGTGCAGCGGCGGAAAGATGCCGTTTGACGAGGACAGCGCCGATGCAGCCACGGCTCAGCAGCGCCGCATGAACGGCGAGCGCTTCCGCGCGCCGAAGGCGGCGGGGCGCAGGCTGGGCGAGATAATCGAAAAGGCCACCAGCTTCCGCGTGGAAGACAGATATAAAAATCCCGATGAAATGAAAGCGATGGTTGACAGCTGCGTGAAGAATCTGTATCTCAACGGCGAACCGAACGCCGAGACCATATTCAACAAGAGCGACGATGATCTGAGCGACATCGAGAAGATGATGATCGCTATCATCGAAAATAACGGCGAGCCGGAGCAGCCTCCCTCTGATGAGACTCCGGCGGTTGAAACGCCCGCCGAGGAAGTTCCGGCAGCGGAGGAAGCACCGGCAGAGGCAGAAGAAGCTGCCGAAGAGCCCGCAGAGCAGGCCGAAGAACCGGCGGAAGAGATTCTGCCCGAAGAGCCGCAGGCCGAGCCGGAATCCCCCGTGGAGGAGCCGGAGATCGCCGCGGAGGAGATAAACTCCGAGACAGTCCCGACCGGCGCACCCGCCGAAGCTATACTTCCGGAAGAGACGGCGCAGCCCGAAGAGGAAGCGCCCGCCGCGCCGCAGCGCGAGCCGGTGCCGCAGCTGGTTGAGGACAAGAATCCGGAGCTTGAGCCGGTCGTGATATACCGCCGCGCCGGGCAGCAGGAGAAGTCCGCGCCGAAGGCCGCGGATAAGCGCCAGCCGGTCAAGACCCCTGCCGTGCAGTACGGCGTGAACGTCGAGCGCGAGCGCAAGATTGCCGAGAAGATACGACGCCGCAAGCGCCGCCCCGTGATAGTCATTCTGACGCTTTGCGCGCTGCTTGTCGTCGCGGCGCTGATAGTCAACGCGATGCAGAAGGATAGAACCCCCTCGCCCACGCCGAGTCCGGCAGCGCCGTCGGCAGCTCCTGTCGAGACTGTGCCCGTGCAGCCCGAACAGTCTACCGAACCGGAAGTCACTCCCGAGCCGGAGCAGCCGAAGGAATCCACCTATCAGGTCTTTGTTGAGGACATCAGCTGGACCGACGCGCGCGCCAAGTGCGAGGCGCTGGGCGGGCATCTCGTCGTTATCAGCGACGAGGCGGAGTTTGCCAAGGTCGTTGAGCTGGCGCGCAATTCCGGCGCGAACAAGTTCTGGATCGGCTGCCACCGCGTGGACGGCACCCTCGTGTGGGAAACCACCGAGGAGGTCAGCTATTATCCCTGGGCGTCCGGCGAGCCGTCGTATTTCGACAGCTATGACGGCGTCAGCGAGAACTACGTCATGCTCTGGTACGCTGACGGCTGGGTGTATAACGACAGCCGCAACGACCCCGTAGCGGATTACCCCGGCGCGTACAGCGGCACGATAGGTTATATCTGCGAGTTCGAGGGATAAGAAATGAGCAGAGTGCTTTTGATAAACGGCAGCCCGAACGAGTTCGGCTGTACCTATACCGCGCTGAGCGAAGTGAAAAAGTCGCTTGAGAAAAACGGCGTCGCTGCCGAGATATATTATCTCGGCAAGCCGGCGATCCACGGCTGTACGGGCTGCGACGCATGTTCAAAACTCGACAGGTGCGTGTATGACGACGCGGTCAACGCCGTCGCCGCGCGGCTTGACGAGTTTGACGGCATCGTCGTCGGCTCGCCGGTGCATTACAGCGGCCCCAGCGCGCAGGTCTGCGCGTTTATGGACAGGCTGTTCTATTCCGCGGGCGAGCGTCTCCAGTATAAGCCCGCCGCCGCGGTAGTGTCCTGCCGCCGCGCAGGCTCCACCGCCTCGCTCGACCGGCTGATAAAGTACTTCACGATCAATAATATGCCGCTTGTCAGCTCCCAGTATTGGGCGCAGGTTCACGGGACGAACCCGGACGAGGTGCGGCAGGACGCGGAAGGCATGCAGACGATGCGCACGCTGGGCGAAAATATGGCGTGGCTGCTGCGCTGCATCGAGGCCGGTAAGGCCGCCGGCGTCCCCGCTCCGGCACGTGAGCCGCGCGTGATGACGAATTTCATGCGGTGATTGAAAATCGAAAAAAGTTATCCCCCATGGCAGGAGAAATCCGCCATGGGGGATAACTTTTGTTGGGGGATGTAGATGATGCCCCTCTCGGCGCCAAATGAACCGCTAGAAAACAGAGATTGCCAATAGGGAAAAGACAAGGCGATGTGAGAGTACCTATATTGTTCTCCCTAAAGAGAATAGACTTTTATATGACCCTCACGCGGAGGACATTATCCATCGCGCGGATGCTGTCCGCGATGTCCTCGCCGATGCTCGCGCCGAGGTCGACGATCGTATACGCATACTTGTCGCGCGGCTTATTTATCATGTGCTCGACGTTTATGTTCCGGTCGCTGATGAAATCAAGGATTCGCGTGATCATGCGCGGGACGTTGCGGTGTATGACGCACAGGCGGCACACGCCCATGCGGCTGAGCGAAGTGTCCGGCAGGTTGACGGAATTCTTGATGTTGCCGTTGAGCAGGTAGTCATACAGCTGATTTGCCGCCATGACCGCGCAGCGATCCTCACTTTCCGGCGTGCACGCGCCGAGATGAGGCATGGCGATGACGTTCGGCGCTTTCAGGATCACTTCGTTCGGGAAGTCGGTCACGTACTTTGCGACGGCTCCGCTCTCAAGAGCGGCGGTCATCGCTTCGTCGTCCACGACCTCCGCGCGCGACTCATTGACGATACGTACGCCGCGCTTCATCTTCGCGAAAGCCTCGGCATTGAGCATATGGTGTGTCTGCTCCGTATACGGGACGTTGATGCTTATATAATCGCTGTTGCGGAAGATGTCATCCACGGAGTCGGCGCGCAGGACCTCGCGCGACAGCCGCCACGCCGCATCGACCGACATGAACGGGTCGTAACCGTAGACCGTCATGCCCAGCTCAAGCGCGATATTCGCAACCAGCGCGCCGACCGCGCCGAGACCGATAACGCCGAGTGTCTTGCCCAGAAGCTCCGGCCCCGCAAAAGCGGACTTGCCCTTCTCGACGAGCTTCGGAATGGCCGCGCCCTCACCGGATATACCGCGCACCCAGCCGATGCTGCCCAGCACGTCACGCGACGCCATCACGAGCGAGCACAGCTCCAGCTCCTTGACGGCCTCCGCATTTGCGCCGGGGCTGTTGAACACGACTATGCCGTGCTCGGTGCAGTCCGGAATGGGGATGTTGTTGTACCCCGCGCCCGCGCGGCCTATAGCCAGAAGCTCAGGATTGAACTCGCAGCCGTGCAGCTCCGCGCTGCGCAGGAGCAGTGCCTCCGGACGCACCTCGTCCGCGCTGACGTCGCAGCCGCGCGCGGTGAGCGCCTCGATTCCCGCGGGGGATATGCTGTTCATGGTTTTTATTCTAAACATTGCCGTGACCTCTCGTCTGATATTTCAATATTTCGATACCCAGACCGATGGGTCAGAATATCGGTTTGACGTATTTTTATTATGATACATCAAACGATTTAATTCGTCAAATTATTTCTCCGAAAAGTGCCTCGTCCTGCGCAAGCTTTATTGAAACGGGGCATATTTTACCGCGCAGCGCCTCGCCGCGCGCCTTGACAAGAATATACGTGTCGCTGTGTCCGGTCCAGACACCGTCGTGCTCCGTCTCAAACAGCACGGGCAGAGTCTGCCCGATGCTGCCGCGCATGAAATCGCGGTGCATCTCGTCGGCGACCTTCTGCGCCTCGTGCGCGCGGCGGGACTTCACCGCGTTCTCGCACTGGCCGGGCATCTTGTCCGCGGGCGTGCCGGGGCGGCGGGAGTAGGGGAAAATGTGCATGTCCGCGAAGCCGCACTTCCGGATGAACTCCAGCGTCGCGGCGTGATCCTCCTCCGTCTCGCCGGGGAAGCCGCAGATCAGATCGGCTGTCAGCGCGCAGCCGGGGAAGTATTCACGCAGCAGCTCCACCGCGCGGTAGAATCCCGCAGTGTTGTATTTGCGGTTCATGGCCTTCAGCGTCCGGTCGCAGCCGGATTGCAGCGAGAGGTGGAAGTGACGGCAGAGCCTGCCCGTCGCGGCGAGGCGGCGGCAGAAATCCTCAGTTATCACGGTCGGCTCCAGCGAGCCGAGGCGTATGCGCATGTCGGGCGCGGCGGAAGCAACAGTCTCGATAACGTCGGCAAGGCCAGGCTTGCCGGGCAGATCGACCCCGTAGGACGCGACCTCGATGCCGGTCAGCACGATCTCGCGGTAGCCATCGGCGTCGATGCGCGCGGTCTCCGCCGCGGCGGCGTCCAGCGGCAGGCTGCGCAGGCGGCCTCGGGTGTAGGGGATGATGCAGTAGGTGCAGAAATTGACGCAGCCGTCCTGAATCTTCAGCATGGCGCGAGTGCGCCCCGCGACGGCTCCGGCGGGGAGCTGCTCGAACACGCGGCGCTTGAACGGCTCGTCGATGCTGGTGCTGTGCTCGCCCGTGCCGAGCGCGTTCTCGAGCGCGGCCACCATGCCCGCATGGTCGTTCGAGCCGAATATTACATCCGCGCCGGTTTTTGCGACGGCGTCCGGGTCAAGCTGCGAATAGCAGCCGCAGACAGCGATGACCGCGCCGGGGTTCTCGTCGCGCAGTCGGCGGATGGTCTGGCGCGATTTGCGCCCGCTCTCGGCAGTGACGGCGCAGGTGTTGACGATGACGGCGTCGGCAATCTCGCCGGGGGCGGCAGGCTCATGGCCGTGCTCTAGCAGCATTGTTTCCATGGCCTGCGTCTCATACTGGTTGACCTTACAGCCAAGAGTGGATATAATATATTTCATATTCGTCTCCTGATATAAAGAATAAGGAAGTTTTTCAGATGGAAGCTATACACGAACATTATCTTGATAACGCCGCGACAACGATGGTGTGCGCCGAGGCGGCGGCTGCCGCGGCCGACGCGATGCTGCGCTGCTACGGCAACCCGAGCTCCACGCACACGAAAGGACGCGAGGCAAAGAAGCTGCTGGACAAATGTCGCAAGCAGGTCGCGGACGCGCTTGGCTGTGCCCCCGCAGAGGTCTATTTCACGTCCTGCGGCTCCGAGAGCGACAACTGGGCGCTCTTGTCCGGCGCGGAGTATATGAAGCGGCGCGGCAAGCATATAATCAGCTCGACCGTCGAGCACGACGCTATACGCAAGTCGCTCGACGAGCTTGAGAAGCGCGGCTTTGAGGTGACGCGGCTGAAGCCGGACGCGAGCGGCGCGATACCGGTGCAGTCGGTCGTCGATGCGCTCCGTGATGATACTATACTCGTTTCGCTGATGATGGTCAATAACGAAACCGGCGCAGTGACGGATATTTCCGCCGTTTCGCGCGAATTGAAGCGCGCGGGCTCGCAGGCGCTGCTGCATACGGACGCTGTGCAGGGCTTCATGAAGGTACCATTCCGCGCGAAAACGCTGGGCGCGGACATGATAAGCATCAGCGGGCACAAGATCCACGCCCCGAAGGGCATCGGCGCGCTGTACATACGCGCGGGGCTGAAGCTGAAGCCGTTCATCGTGGGCGGCAGCCAGGAGAGCGGGATGCGCGCGGGGACTGAGGCTATGCCGCAGATCGCGGCTTTCGGCGCGGCGAGTGAGATAGCGTACGCCGGAATGAAGGAGAATATCGCGCGCATGTCGGCGCTGCGCGAGCGCGCGGTGAGCCGTCTGGAGCGGGATATTCCGGAACTGCGGGTCATATCCTCGGCGGACAGCGCACCGCATATTCTGAGCATATCGCTGCCCGGCTGGCGCAGCGAGGTGCTGATGAATTTTTTGGAGGCGCGTGGAGTGTACGTCTCGCGCAGCTCCGCCTGCAAGAAGGGCGGACGCAGCCACGTGCTGGAGACCGTGGGGCTTGACGCGAAGACCATCGACGGCGCGATACGCGTCGGTCTGTCGCGTCTCACAACGGAAGAGGACATCGACGCTCTGTGCGACGCCCTGTGCGACGCGCACGATACACTCGCGCATAGATGAGGGGATGGAACGGAACGGAGGGACTCACGGGACGGCACAGGGGCCGTCCCCTACGATGGGTGTTGGGTACACACTTTCTTTTGCTTTCTGCTCTAGTTCCAACTCCGGCGACCCCTCAGTCGCTCCGCGACAGCTCCCCTAGAAGGGGCGCCAAGGGCGCGGTGCAACCACTGTGCACCATTCCCAAATCCTTGCCGCGAAGCGCTGCCCTTTTTAGGGTAGTGCAACGGCGGCGCGGTAGTGAATGACATGCCGGTGGCATGTCAGAGCCGCGCCGTGATCGAGCCGCGGCGAGACAGTGGCGCGCTGGCGCCGAAGGGGTCGCCAGACTTTATAGATTGCCATTAGGGAAAAGAAACGGCACTGTAAACTCGCGGGACATCCACCGCGAACCATATCATCCAACCACAAAGGCGGACGCGCATAGCGCGTCCGCCTTCAACCTTTACATCTATTCGCTTATCAATCGTCGTCGCCGAGAGCTTCGAGACCCTTGGCGTTTGCAACCTTATTGGCCTTGATATTCTTTACAAGCGCCGTGAATACCCCGAAGCTGCACAGGATCAGCACCGACGAATACACCGGCAGCGCGCGCCATGCGCCGGTCGCATCAAACACAAAGCCGAGGAACACAGGGGTGATGGTCTGGGCGGACATGCTGGCAGTGTAGTAATAGCCCGTGAATTTGCCGATCTTCTTCGACGAGCAGAGCTCGACGACCATCGGGAACGAGCAGTTATGCACCAGCGCCATTCCGAAGCCCTTCAGCACCCACACGATGTACAGCGCTGCGGGGAAGGCGTATTCTCCGTGCTCACCGACGACTCTGCCTGTCGGCGCGACGAAGCACATGAACACTAGCGCAAGAAAGCTCAGCGCAAGGCCGGAGCTTATTGTCCACTTACGGCCGATCTTGTCAGCAATGCCGCCCGCAACCGCGAAGCCTACGACAGATGCGAGGCCGCCCGCGATGGTCAGCACCATGGTGGCGCTGGAGGAGGAGTTCATATAATAAATAACATAGTTGCCGATATAGGTGCCGATGGCGTTGTCGGCCATGAACCACAAAAACTCCGCGCCGAGAATGGCGAGAAGCATGGTCTTGTTGGCCTTGGACATGGGCTTGTCGTCGTCGATCGGGGTCTCGATGGCGGCGAGACGCTCACCCTCGGCCATCTCGTCCTTCATCTCCTCGGCGATCTTGTTCTCGCGTATCGTGAAGAACAGCACCATCGCGGAGATGACCATCAACACGGACGCGACGATGAACGGGATCTCAATGGTCCAGATCTTGCGCGCGGCGTCCTCGGAGTTGATGTAATTGCTCAGCGGCAGGAAGATGCCGAGCACGGTTGCAAATGCGCCGCCGAAGTAGCCCATGATGTTGATGATGCCGTTTGCCTTCGCGCGCAGGGGCTTGGGCGTGATGTCCGGCATCAGAGCGACGGCGGGGTTGCGGTACATCATCATGAACATCAGCACGAGCGCCATCATGATGACCATGCCGACGATGTTGTTGTAATGGAAGAACAGCGGGATGAACGGGAAAGCTATCGCAGCTACAAAGGTGCCGGTCAGAATGTAGGGCATACGCTTGCCGATGGGGGTGTGAGTTTTGTCGGAGAGGTTGCCGAAGATGGGCAGCAGGATGAGCGCGGCGAGGTTGTCGCAGGCCATGATGATGCCGACTATCCACTGCACCTCAAGGATCTTCGCCGGGTCGCCGGCCTTCAGCTCCGCAGAGGAGAGATTGAACATGCGGCGGGCAAAAATGTCCGTCAGAAAGGTGGGGCACCAGGAATCGTACACCTGCCAGAGGAGCAGTATGCCGAAGAACGCAAAGCCTATCAGGAACGTTCTTTTGTAATTGAGCTTCAACCCGCCGGCCGAAGCGCCCTTAGATTTACCCATGAGATACTTCCTTCCAAATATATTATTTCCCGAATTCGGGCATAAGCTCCGTTGAGATTATCTGCAGCATCTCGTCAAACTTGTTGACGTCCTCCTCAGGGAATCGCGCCTTTATCCTGTCCATGACGCGCTGCTCGTAGCTGCTGAGAAGCGCCATGTAATTATAGAACTTCTCGGAGAGCTTCAGGTGATACTCGCGGCGGTCGGTCGTGGAGTTCTCACGCTCAAGATAGCCCTTTTTGATGAGATTGTTGACCTTATACGTTGCGTTCGACTGCGAAATGTTCAGAAAATCCGCGAACTGGCCGATCGTGGGGTGGTCAAGCATCTTGATGACCTCAAGCGAAAACGCCTCCATCGCCGAGAGCGAGCCGTCACGCTCGCGCACCAGCTCAAACACCTTGCGGTAAAATTGCAGCTTGAATTTGTCGTAGACCTCGGTAAAGCTCTTCTCCAGCATAGCGCCACCTGCTTTCTAATATTACTTCATATTTTATAACATTTAAAATTTTTTGTAAATGATAAAATGTGGGGCAATAATCAAAAAGTGTCTGGAAAACGGAGGCGGGCTGAGGCTGTTCATATAATTAACTTGAAAAAACGCGCCGTTGTGGTAAAATTTTTGTATAACCGTCCACGGAGGCGAACAATGAAGAAAAACATACTGCTTGTACTTATAATATTTGCGATGCTGCTGGTCATCGCGGCGCTGGTGATAAACGGCCTCGGTCTGCTCGACCCCGCGCCTGCGGAGGCGACTCCCGCGCCGGACACCGCAGTGACGCCCGTCCCGCAGGAGACGGCGGCGGCTGAGCCGACGCCGACCTTCACCGCGCTTGACGACGGCAGCATCAAGGCGATACAGAACGACGCCGTCACGGCGATGAGCAGCTGCGCGGATGCCTATGCCGCCGCCGACAAGGGCGAGGCGCAGAACGTCGTGCTGTCGGACGAGACGGTGGCGTCGATGGTGTCGGCGCTCGGCGCGGCGGGCTACTCAGCTGTTGATTACTACGGCAACTGCAATATGCAGAATCCCGAGGCGCTCGCCGCTTTCGGCGAGGCCGTCAGCGCCGGAAACGACGCGCAGGCCGGATATTTCGTCGTCCATCCGGACGGGCTTGTGCACGAAGAAGTGCTGATATACCGGAGCGGCGCGGCGAGCGTCGTGACCGTGTCGATGCAGTGGGACGACAAGACCCGTCCGGAGATATACTCCTCCGGACAGTACGGCCTTGAGAGCATACGCTACACCGAAAACGGCTGGCTCATATACAGCCGCGGCGGCAGCTCGAACGCCAACGCCAACAAATACAGCATGGTGCGCGTCAAGACCTATGACGCCGACCGCCGCGCGCTCTGCCAGCGCTATCTCACGCCCGTCGGCTATTCGGAGAACAATCTGTTCACGTCGAGCTGGAATACCGGCAATTGGGGCGAGCTGGATTTCAACAGTCTGTACGCAAAATTTTACAGTATGTATTACGGCGCGGAGCCGCTGACCTATAATAACGCCGGAACCAGCGCCGGACTTGCGGCGATATCCGGCAGCTATATGCACCTTGTCCCGACGGAGCAGTTCGAGCGGGTAATGGAGGGATACCTCGATATAAGCGGCGATACGCTGCGCGCGAGGTCGGATTACAGCAGCTCCCGCGGCGGGTACTATTTCCTCGGCACCCAGCGCGATTATTACAGCGTAACGCCGCATTGGCCGGAGCCGGAGATCGTAGATTACTGGAATAATTCCGACGGAACGCTCACGATGCGCGTCAACGCCGTGTACGAGTGGGGTGGGACGGACTGCCTGTTCACGCATGAGGTCACGGTGCGGGAGACGGAGACGGGATTTGTCTATGTCTCGAACAGCGTCCTCAGCGGCGGCGAGGGTACCCCGCCCGCGAATATTCTCCTCGGCGAGCGTAAGAGCCAGATAAGTATGCTGGGGTGAGGGAAAGAAGCGGGACGGCACGGGCAGCGTGCCCAAATATAACCGTAGGGGACGGCCTCTGTGCCGTCCCGTTTGCTATGGACGGCATTGTCTTTTCCCTGCTGGCAATAGCCAAAGTCCGGCGACCCCTCAGTCGGCCAAAGGCCGCCAGCTCCCCTAAAAGGGGCGCCAAGAGAGCGCGAAGCGACGCTATGCGCCAGTGCAAAATCTTTGCCGCGAAGCGCTGCCCCTACACAAAAAAATATTTAAAATTCCGCAGAAATAATGCAAAAACCCCTTGCAAAATGGGAAAAATTCTGATATCATATCAAGGCATTTCGCACGGGGGCG
>URGI01000057.1 GCA_900547315.1 uncultured Eubacteriales bacterium
TAAATGCGAATATCTCGGAGAGATATATAGTGTGGAAGCATCATCGAAAATTGTGAAGAACGGGACCGGCGGCGAAATGCTGATTGCGGAGCTGTCGCAAAACAAAACAGCTCAAGTATTCTTCTGGACTGTTTTTGCAGTATGCATCATAGGTGCAGCACTGACAATTATAAAAGAAAGAAAAAATGTTGAAAACTTTTGATAATATCTGCTGTAATTATGAAAAATCAGCGGATAAAGCGGTCTGTATTCAACCTGAGACGTAAAAATGTTAAAAAAGGAGAAAGCAGCATGACAAGGCTGATGCTTATAATAAATCCCGCGGCGGGGCGCGGCGGCTTCAGAAACGGGCTGGGCGACGCGCTCAATCTGCTCGACAAAGGCGGCTGCCGTACAACACTGTTCTTCACCTCCGGCCGCGGCGACGCGACGGAGTTTGCGGCGAAATACGGCGCGGATTTTGACATAGTCGGCTGCGTCGGCGGGGACGGGACGCTCAGCGAAGTTCTGGCCGGACTGATGCGGCTTGAGAATCCGCCGAAGGTCGGCTATATCCCGATGGGCACGGCAAACGACGTCGCCACGACGCTCGGCCTGCCGAAGAACGATACCGTCAGCGCCGCGCGGCGCATTCTCAACGGCGAGCCGCACCCATTCGACGTGGGCGGCTTTGGTTACGACAAGTACTTCGCGTACATTGCGGCCTTCGGCGCGTTCACCGAGGTCAGCTACGCGACGCCGCAGAGCCAGAAAAAGCTGCTGGGGCATCTGGCCTACGTCCTTCAGGGCATGGCCGCGCTGCCGAAGCTGGAGAGCTATAACACCCGCGTCGAGTACGACGATGGCGTATTCGAGGGGCGGCTCGTGTACGGCAGCATGTCGAATTCAACTTCGGTCGCGGGCATAGTCCGCCTGCGCGAGGAGATGGTCTGCCTCGGCGACGGCGAGTCAGAGCTGGTGCTGGTGAAGGATCCGGGCAGCGTGGTCGGCTTCGGCGAGATCGTGGACAGCGTGCTGAGCCAGCGCTTTGACAGCGACAAGCTGCTGATCCTGCACACGAAAAAGGCAAAATTCACGTTTGAAAAGCCCGTTGCGTGGACGCGCGACGGCGAGGCCGGCGGCGAATACAGCGAGATCGAGCTGCGCAATTATAAAGCGCCTGTCGAGATGATATTCTGACGGGACGGAGATACACATGAAACAACGGGGCTCTCTGCTCAAGGACATGAGCATATTGTTATTCTTTTCGGCGCTGGTGCGGACGTTTTTTGCATTCACTTGCCTGAACTTCTTCGCCTCGGCGATGAACCTGCGCCTGTTTGACGGCGCGCATATATGGCTGTACCGCGGCGCGGTAATCGCGGCGATACTCGGCGGCGTGCTGGAGCTGGTCGCAGGGTTCATGGGAGCGCTGTACTGCGAGGAGCCGCTGCTGGCGCACAGGTGCATCGCATGGGGTGCAGCGGCGCTGATACTCGGTCTGGCGGCGAACGTCATGCAGATCATCGTCGGCTACGGCGCGAGCGCTTATGTATGGCTGAGCGGCGTTGCCGTACCGGCAGTGTACATTCTCGGCGCGATAAGGCTCAAACGAACGGTAAAACAGTAAAAACAGCTATGGGAATTTCCCATAGCTGTTTTTTATAAATATCGTGATTACTCTTCGAGCACTTCGCCGCCGGAGACCTTCTTCTCGAACTTTGCCATGAATATCGGGGAGAAGATACCGATGATGCTCAGGATGATGAGAACCCAGCTCACGGGAGACGCGAACAGGCAGCCGAGGTCGCCGCCGCTGACTCGCAGCGCGCCGCGCAGGCCCTTTTCGCTTATCGGGCCGAGTATCAGCGCCAGAACAACCGCCGCCGTGTTGAGGTCAAATTTGCGCATCAGGTAGCCCAGAGCGCCGAAGATGAGCATGACGACGACGTCGCTGAGGTTCTTGTGAATTGCGTAAGAACCGACGAAGCACAGCACCGTGACGCATGGAATTAGGATAGCGTCGGACAGGCGGGAGATCTGCGCGAAGCCGCGGCAGCCGAGAGTACCGATGGCGAGCATGAAGAACTGCACGAGCACGAAGCCTGCGAAGAAGGTGTAGGTCATCGCGGCGTGCTTGGTGAACAGCTCCGGTCCCGGAGCCAGTCCCTGAATGACGAGGCCGCCCATCAGAACCGCGGTGACGGATTCGCCGGGGATGCCGAGGGTCAGCATCGGGATCAGGGAGCCGCCGGTGACGGCGTTGTTCGCGGCCTCGGAGCCGCAGACGCCTTCAATCGCGCCGTGGCCGAAGTCTTCCTTATGCTTGGAGAACTGCTTGGCGTTGTTGTAGCCCATGAAGCAGGCGATAGACGCGCCGGCACCGGGCAGGATGCCGATGATGTTGCCGATGATCCAGGAGCGGATAACGGTCGGCCAGAGCATCTTTTTCTCGGCCTTCGTGAGGGCGATTTTGTCGGAGAATTTCTTTGCCTTCTCGCGCTCAACGATCTTTTTCTCGGCGAGAATGAAGACCTGAGACATCGAGAACAGACCGATCAGCGCGCAGGTGACGTTGATGCCTTCTGCGAGGAACGCCTGTCCGAACATGAAGCGCTGAGTGCCGTCGATGGGGTCAAGGCCGATGCAGGAGACCAGCAGGCCGAGCGCGCCGGACATCAGTCCCTTTACGATGCTCTTGCTGGAGACACCGGCGATGATGGTCAGGCCGAAGATGCCGAGCCAGAACTTTTCGGCGGACATGAACTTCAGCGCGAGCTGCGCCAGTGCGGGAGCGAAGAAGTACAGGGAGATGCAGCTGAGCAGGCCGCCCCAGAAGGAGCTCCAGCAGGCCGTGGCCAGCGCCTTACCTGCTTGTCCGTTCAGCGTCATCTGATAGCCCTCGATAGCCGTCGCCGCGGAGGCGGGGGTGCCGGGGGTGTGGATAAGTATCGCGGAGATGGAGCCGCCGAAGATAGCGCCGCAATAAATTGCGCCGAGGACTATAAGTCCGGTGTCGGTCGGCATGGTGAAGGTCAGCGGCAGCATCAGCGCGACGCCCATTGCCGCCGAAAGGCCGGGCAGGCAGCCGATGACGATACCGAGCGTAACGCCGCCGACCATTGCCAGCAGGTTGAGCCATGTCAGAGCGTGGATAAAGCCCTGACCCATTTGCTGTAAGGTTTCAAGCATGATTTATACCCTCCTTAAAACAGCAGCCCGGAGGGCAGCTTGACGCCGAGAAACTTCACAAATGCGAAGTAGATCAGCAGATTCATTACCAGAACGGAGATAAACGCCGGAACTATGTGTACCTTGAGATACAGCAGCGACGCAAACATGAATATGATAGTCGCGGAGAAAAAGCCGAGGTACTTTATCATCAGGAAGTACACGAGCGTCAGGACTATCGAGATGATGAACTGCACCGGCTTGAAGCCCGCGAACACCTCATCCGCGCCGCTCTCCACGCCGAATTTGCGCGCATTGATTATCATCTGAACAAGATAGAGCGTTGTAAGGGCGAAGAGCAGGGCGATGGTAAACATCGGGTAGGTCTTGCTCTCCTCCGTCAGCTTATAGCTGTAAGCGTAGAAGAACGCGCACACGGCGTACATGAACACGACAACGCCTATATCGGTTTTCTTCATTTTCAAGGGACGATCCCTCCTATAAATCTTTAATCGCTTGTGCAGGAGAGCTCATCTGAACTCCCCTGCACGGAACATGGACAACTCAATGTCCGGCAGTTTTGAAGCGAACCTCAAAACAGAAGATTTTATTCGTACCAGAAGCCGGTGGACAGACCCTCGGTAAAGGCCTGCTGCTCTTCAATCAGAGCTGCGGTAGCTTCTGCATCCTTATAATCGGTGACGAATTCGGAAGCTGCTGCGAGGTAGTCGGGGTCTTCCATGGTCTGCTTGAACGCGTTCTCGTAGAACTTGATGACCTCTTCGCTCACGCCCGCGGGAGCAACGATGCAGCGGGAGGAGCCGAGCCACTTGTCATAGTAACCCTTCTCGCCCAGAGTCGGGA
Organism: uncultured Eubacteriales bacterium; assembly: GCA_900547315.1. GTDB lineage: Bacteria > Bacillota > Clostridia > Oscillospirales > Oscillospiraceae > Limivicinus. The sequence goes on from URGI01000057.1 coordinate 4,015, forward strand.
CGTCGGGGTACTCAGCCAGACGCTCTTCGGAGAACACTGCGAGGACTTTGACGTCGGTACGGCCGGCGATATCAGCGGCCTTTACGACGCACCAGTCAGCCTCGCCGCCAAGCAGAGAGACGAGCTCGTCATTGGTGTTGCCCTGAGGAAGATCGGTGTACTTGAAGCCGGCGGAGTTGGCGAAAGCCTGAGCGCCGATGTGGTTGGAAGCCTGAGCGCCGTTGGTGGAAGCGACGGTGTTGTTCTCCTTCGCGTATGCGACAAGACCGTCGATGTCCTCGAAGCGGGTCTCGTCAGCGCGGACTATAACGAGAGAAGTCTCGGTGACATGGTTGCAGATCGCGGCAAAGTCGGTGGTGGTGTAGGTGCCGAGACCCTTGACGATGGAGCTGTTGAAGTTGGGCAGGTTCATGAAGCCGATTGTCATGCCGTCGGGATCAGCCGCTGCGAGCTGGGACCAGCCGAGGGAGCCGGAGCCGCCGTCAACGTTCTCGATGACGATGGTCTGGCCGACGTACTTCTCGGCATACTTTGCGAGAATACGTGCGGTGACGTCGGTGCCGTTGCCGGCCTTGTAGGAGACTATCATGGTCACGGGGCCGTCGGGAGCCCAGCCGGTGGTTTCGGCAGAGGAGCCGTCTCCGGCAGAGGGAGCCTCGGTCGCGTCTGCAGAGGGAGCCGCGGGAGTTGCCGCGTTGCTGCCGCAGGCGCACAGCGCGAACACCATGCACAGAGCAAGAATCAGTGCAAGATACTTTTTCATTTTTGTTTTCCTCCTTTTGAAATTGGCAATCTATACAAGAAAGCATGTGCATATTACCACCGTGCTCACAGATCGTTCAATACTTATCAATGCTTCTTGGCGAGCGCTTTACAAAGTGCCGGAAAAATTTAACGCCGCCTTTACGCCGTCATATGACGTCGGTTTCCGGCATATACTTTCCGGAAGACAGGGGGGAAAGCTATGAGAATATTAAAATACGGCAGTATCGGGCCGTCAGTGCAGCTTCTGCAGCTGGGGCTGAACCGCGCGGGCTATGGGCCGCTGGAGACGGACGGAATATTCGGCACCGCGACGATGCAGGCCGTCACGCGGTTTCAGCAGGCAAACGGACTTCAGACGGACGGGATCGTCGGCAGCCGGACGCACCGCGCGCTGCTGCCGTGGTACACGGGCTATATCCTGCACACCGCGCGCTCCGGCGACACGCTTGAGAGCATCGCCGCGATGCACTCTGCGTCGCCTGCGGCGATCGCGCTCGCAAATCCCGGCGTGCAGACGCCGCAGCCGGGGACTCAGCTTGTCGTGCCCTTGCCGTTCGACGTCGTGCCGACGGATATAAGATACAGCGCCGCGCTGGTGGGATACTGCGTGCGCGGCCTTGCGGCGCGGTATCCGTTCATAGCGACGGGCGAGATCGGCCGCAGCGTCATGGGCAGGCCGCTGTGGAGCCTGAAGCTCGGCCGCGGCGATAATCGCGTATTATATAACGCCTCGCATCACGCAAACGAGTGGCTGACGACGCCGGTTCTGCTGAAATTTGCCGAGCAGCTGGCCGCGGCCTACGCAAACGCCGGTGAAATTTTCGGCCGCAGCGCGGCGGAGATACTGAGCTATGCTTCCATATATATTATCCCCGCCGTGAATCCGGACGGCATCGACCTCGTCACCGGAGAGCTGGCGCAGGGCGAGTATTTCAATTATGCGCGGAGCATCGCGCTCAGGTACCCGCAGTTTCCGTTCCCGTCGGGCTGGAAAGCGAATATCCGCGGCGTTGACCTGAACCTCCAGTACCCCGCCGGATGGGAAAACGCAAAGGCGATAAAGTTTGCGCAGGGCGTCACGTCTCCGGCACCGGCGGACTATGTCGGCTCCGCGCCGCTCACGGCTCCGGAGAGCCGCGCGATGTACGACTACACGCTCGCGCTCGACCCGTCGCTCACGCTGTCGTATCACAGTCAGGGGCGCGTGATATACTGGCGCTTCCTGGACTATGAACCCGCGAATTCCCGCGCGATAGCGGAGCTTTTCGCTTCGGTCTCCGGTTATGCCGTCGAGGAGACGCCGTACGCATCGGGCTTTGCGGGATATAAGGACTGGTTCATTCAGGACTATGACCGGCCTGGCTATACGATAGAGGTGGGCGAGGGCGTGAACCCGCTGCCCCTCGGCGATTTTCCCGCGATATACCGCGACAATGTCGGGATACTCACCTACGGCGCGCTCGTCACATAAAAATTAAAATTTTTAAACTACTGTACACAGGGAAAATTTCCTGCTATAATGTTTTATACTTTTCCGATAAAGAGGAGGTCATTCTCTTTGACTGTCATCCGCTACATTCTCGTCATCCTGCTCAGCTATGTTCTGGGCTGCTCAAACATGGCGCTGTACCTGTCCAAACTGCGCGGCGTTGACATGCGCAAGGGAGGTTCAGGAAATCTCGGCGCGTCGAACGCAATGATACTCATGGGCTGGAAGGCCGGCATCATCGTCGCCGTGCACGATATCGGCAAGGCGGTCGTTGCGGTCGTGCTGGCGAAGCACTTCTGCCCCGGCCTGCCGCTCATCGGCGCCGCGGCGGGCGTCGCCTGCGTGCTGGGGCACATGTTCCCGTTCTATCTGCGCTTCCGCGGCGGAAAGGGGCTTGCGTCCTATCTCGGCATGACCATCGCGCTCAACTGGAAATTCGCGCTCATAGTGCTCGCCGTCGTGGCAATCGTGACGCTCATCACGGACTATATTGTCGTCGGCACCGTGACCACCGTTATCCTCGTGCCGACCTATTTCGGCATCACGGCGGGGAGCGTGCTGCTCGCGTCCATCCTTTGCGTGGCGACGGTCGCGATAATCATAAAGCATAAGGAGAATTACGTCCGCATCTTCAACGGCACCGAGATCGGCCTGCGCCGCGCCAACCGCGGCGACGACAGGGTGAAATAGCCCCGCATAAAAGTATAAAAAAGGACTGTATCTTGCGATACAGTCCTTTTTGCATATCTAAAATCAGAAATCGGCGTTGCCGGTGGTGCGCGGATGCAGCTCCACGTCGCGGATGTTGCTGACGCCGGTGAGGTACATTACCATGCGCTCGAAGCCGAGGCCGAAGCCCGCATGACGGCAGCTGCCGTAACGGCGCAGGTCGATATACCACCAGTAGTCCTCTTCCTTGAGTCCAAGCTCTTTCATGCGCGCAAGCAGCACGTCGAGCCGCTCCTCGCGCTGGCTGCCGCCGATGATCTCGCCGACGCCGGGGACAAGGCAGTCCGCCGCCGCGACGGTCTTGCCGTCGTCGTTCAGGCGCATGTAGAACGCCTTGATGTCGCGCGGGTAGTCGGTGACGAAAATGGGCTTCTTGAAGACCTGCTCGGTGAGGTAGCGCTCGTGCTCGGTCTGGAGGTCGATGCCCCACTCGACGGGGTAGTCGAACTTGTGGCCGCTCTTCTTGAGAATGTCGACGGCCTCGGTGTAGCTCACGCGGCCGAAGTCGTTGGAGACAACGTTGTGCAGACGCTCAAGCAATCCCTTGTCGACAAAGGAGTTGAAGAACTCCATCTCCTGCGGGCAGCGCTCCATCGTGCGGTTGATGATGTATTTCACCATCGCCTCGGCGGTGTCCATGTAGTCGTTGAGGTCGGCAAAGGCCATTTCCGGCTCTATCATCCAGAACTCGGCGGCATGGCGCTGAGTGTAGGATACCTCGGCGCGGAAGGTCGGGCCGAAGGTGTACACGTCGCCGAAAGCCATGGCGAAGTTCTCGGCGTTGAGCTGGCCGGAGACGGTCAGGCTAGTGGGCTTGCCGAAGAAATCCTTGCTGTCATCTACCGTGCCGTCCTCCTTGAGGGGGAGGTTGTTGAGGTCGAGCGTGGTCACGCGGAACATCTCGCCCGCGCCCTCACAGTCGGAGCCGGTGATGATCGGGGTGTTGACGTATACGAAGCCGCGGCTCTGGAAGAATTCATGGACGGCCTGCGCCGCAACGCTCCTGACGCGGAAGGTTGCGGAGAAGAGGTTGGTTCTGGGGCGCAGATGCTGGATCGTGCGCAGGAACTCAACGCTGTGGCGCTTTTTCTGGAGGGGGTAGTCGGGGGTCGATGCGCCCTCGACGGTTATCGCATCCGCCTTCAGCTCAAAGGGCTGCTTTGCTTTCGGAGTCAGCACAAGCGTACCATCAACTATCAGCGCCGCGCCGACATTCTGCTTTGCGATCTCATCGTAATTATTGAGAGAGCCTCTCTCAAACACGACCTGCAGCGACTTGAAGCAGCTGCCGTCATTAAGCTCGATGAATCCAAAGTTTTTCAGGTCGCGGACGGTTCTGACCCAGCCGCAGACTCTGATCTTCTGCCCATCAAAAGCGGAAGCGTCGGCAAATATACCGGCAATTTTCTGATGCTTCATAATGGCACCTTTCCTTTCTTTGTGCCGGGCGGCACTCATAATTGTGAATAATATACGGCATGTGCCGTATTTTATTATTATAAACAGTCCTTGCGGCTTTTGCAATATTTTTATAAACTTTTTGCGCGTACGCTTATGTTGTCCGCCGTTTGTGTTGCGCAGCGGAACGCTTTGCTATATAATTACAAGTACTTTATCTGATAAGGAGAAGTGATCTGCATGAAAAAGAAAAGCTGGGTTTCTCTTATCATATCCGCCGCGGTGCTGACGGCACTGCTGGTTCTGGGCTTCGGCAGCGGGGTGTTTCAGCCGGAAGCGCTGTCGGTACAGGGCAGGCAGGGAGCGGAGACTCTTCTGCGCCTGCTGACAATGGCGGCAGCGGTACTGCTTGTGGAAAAGCTCGCAGTTGCCATACTCGGACTGCTGCATCCCGCGGGCAGCAGAGCACGCAGTCTGATTACGCTCAGCATGAGCATACTTCGCTATGCCGCGGCGCTTGCGATACTCTGCTGGGGCTTGACGATACTCGGAGTAAATATAATGGCGGTCGTCGCAAGCGTCGGCGTTCTGGCGCTGATAGTGGGCTTCAGCGCGGAAAGTCTCATTGCGGATATGGTGACGGGGCTGTTCATGCTGTTTGAGAATCAATACAATGTCGGGGACATAGTCGAGGTTGGCGGCTTCCGGGGCACTGTTACGAGTATTGGGCTGCGCACAACCTGCATCACGGACTCAAGCGACAATATAAAAATCGTGAACAATTCGGACATGCGAAATATCCTGAACCGCTCCGAGCGCAGCTCAAAGGCGGTTGCGGATATTGGAATACCGTATGATACGGATATCGAGAAGCTGGAGACGAAGCTGCCTGCGCTGTTGGAGAAAATCTTTGAAGCGAACCGCGAGCGTATGAACGCCGTGCCAGTCTATCTCGGAGTGCAGGAGCTTGGCGAATCGGCGGTTGTCCTGCGTTTCTGCGCAGACGTTACGGAGAAGAACATCTACGCGGCACAGCGCAGTCTGAACAGGGATCTGCTTCTCGGCCTGCGCGGCCTTGGGATAGAGCGCCCGTTCCCGCAGCTTGACGTACATAGTAAATGAGCCGCATGAAAAGAAGACAATCCGGCGAGTTTTCGCCGCTTCCTCCTGAGTCCGCGCCGCTGCCGGACGAATTTAACCGGGGCTGCGCCGATAATACCGCCGCGGCGGGGAAAAAGCGGAAGAAATGGGCGTACTATGCAGCGGCCTTTGCGCTGTTTGTATGCATACTTGCACTTGGTGAAGTGAAGCCCGAAGCGAAACCGCAGCTGCCGGAGTTGCCGGCGGCAGAAACCGAGGTGCCCGTGACGGCATCCACCGCTCCCGGCAGCGCCATATATTTTGCGTATATCAACGGCTCATACTGCGTGGCCGACGCCGTAATAGCCGAGCCGCAGAGCGTAAGCGCAGTCAGGGTAGAGGCGATAGACGCGCGGGACGGAGAGACGCTTGAAGAGTTCATTCTGACGCGGGAAGAGATAGACGCGGGACACTGGTCGTCTTCATTCCTGTGGACACCGCAGGATTTTGCAGCCTATGAGAGCAGGTTCGGAGTGGGAGCGCTGCCAATCGTAGAGCTGCACATGAGCCTTGAGCGGGGCGATGAGGTCGAAGAATACAGCGCAGATAAAAGCTGCGGTTCGGGACCGGAGCTGCTCTATGACTTCGACGCTGAGAAGGGGCTATATGGAGTTCGGCTCACGGGCAACGGCATAGAGAATGCGGAACTTGTGTTTATCCTCAACGGAGCCGAACTGCCGGAGGACTGTGTCGCCGTGACGGACGGAACGGAGGAAATCACCGTTTCACGTCCCGGAGAAGAGCCGAGCGTGGAGCAGAGGGAATACCGCAAGTTTACCGCAAGTCTGCCCCAAGCGATGCAGGATGGTGACAGTCTATCATTTATACTCAGAATAGAGCTTGGAGGACATCAATTCGAGTACACAGAAAAAATACTATGATTTAAGAATTCTTATGTGGCGCAGATTTGCGCAGTGCGTTAAGATATGGAGCAGAAAGGAGATATAAACATGAAAAAGATTATCGCAATTTTGCTTTGCATATCGGCGCTCTTTGCGCTTGGCGCCTGCGGCAGATTGACTGAGGCCAAGAGCGAATCCGTGAAGCCTGAGGTGTATTTCACCGAGGATAAGAGAGGGACATATACCGACTCCGTCGGCAACGTCTACAACTATTCATATAAGATCCCCGCGTTTTCCGGCGGAAGCGAGGACGCGGAGCGGATAAACAAGTATTTTGACGATGCGCTCCGCCCGATAGTCGAGGACGAGCTGGCCGCGATGGAGGACGAGCTGAGCCTGACGACCGGCGGGATAAAGTGCGAGGTGTTTGAAAGCGGCGATGTTACGTCCGTTCTCGTCTCGGTGTACTACCCGAACGACTATATACAGTATTACACCGCGAGCATGAACACGCGCGAAAACCGCGAGATGAACAATGCCGACATTGCCGCGGCCTACGGTATCGACGAGGTCGATCTGCCGGATAAGCTCCGCGAGGAGGCGAAGGCGGCGGTCGAGGAATACTATGTCGACTTTGGAGACATCTCAGGCGACGGCTTTGCCGACGTGACCGGCACGCGAGACGAAACGCTTGCCGTGATCGGCAGCGACGAATGGGAGCCAACCCTGTTCATAAACGGCGAGGGCAAGGTGTGCATGATAAGTGAGGTCATGTCCCCCGTCGGGAGATATAACCAGATATTCGTGCTGTAAAACTTAAAAACACGCAAAAGCAGGGACTGCAAACGCAGTCCCTGTTTGATTTTATTCGGTTCTTCCGAGCAGCCAGTCAACACTGACGCCGAGAACGTCGGAGAGCGCCGCAAGCTCAATGTCCGTCACCGGACGCTTCTGCCCTTCGAGCAGCGACAGCGCGGGGATACTGATATCTATTCCGCGCGTTTGCAGTCGGGCGAGCAGCTCGACCTGCTTCATTCCGCGCATCTGCCGCGCCTCAGTCACCCTTGCGCCGACAAGGTTTTTGCTCCCAAGCTCCAGCTTGCGTTGTCTCATAGTATCACTCCTGACAACACAAGTATATGTGAGGAGCGTGTTGACATATTTGGTAT
>URGI01000058.1 GCA_900547315.1 uncultured Eubacteriales bacterium
TGAATTGATGTTGATTTCTGCCCGTATTCGCCGCAGTGCACTTGAAATGGTTTACCGCGCGACATCCGGCCATCTCGGCGGTTCTTTCTCGATCTGCGAGCTTCTGACCGCTCTGTATTTTAATGAAATGAATATAGATCCGCAGAAGCCGCGCTGCCCCGACAGAGACCGGCTCGTCCTCAGCAAGGGTCACTGCACACCGGCGCTCTATTCCGCGCTGGCCGCGAGGGGTTATTTCCCGCAGGAGGAGCTGAGCACCTTCCGCGATATAAACAGCCATCTCTCCGGTCACGCCGAGATGAACCATGTAAAGGGCGTTGACATGTCCACCGGCAGCCTCGGCCAGGGCTTTTCCGCCGCGGTCGGCATGGCTCTCGCGGGCAAGCTCGACAAGAAGGACTACCGCGTATACGCCATTCTCGGCGACGGCGAGATCCAGGAGGGGCAGATCTGGGAGGCCGCAATGGCCGCCGGCAACTATCAGCTCAACAACCTCTGCGCGATAGTGGACAACAATAATATACAGATCGACGGCACGATAGAGGAGATCATGTCCCCCTATCCTATTGATAAGAAGTTCGAGGCTTTCAAGTTCAACGTCGTCACCTGCGACGGGCACGATATGCAGAGCATCTGCCGCGCCTTTGCCGAGGCGAGGGAAGAGACCGAAAAGCCCACCGTCATCATCGCAAAGACGATAAAGGGCAAGGGCGTTTCCTTCATGGAAAACAACAACGAGTGGCACGGCAACGACCCCAACACCGAACAGTATCTCAAAGCTGCGGCAGAGCTTGACGCAGAAATTGCGCGCGCCGAAAAGGAGGCTGCATCAAATGAGTAAGATATCCACACGTACCGCATACGGCGAAGCCCTCGCAGCGATCGGCGGAGACGAGCGCATTATCGTTCTCGACGCGGATCTTCAGTGCTGCACCAGAACCGAGAAATTTGCCGCCCTTTATCCCGAGCGTTCCCGCAACGTCGGCATAGCCGAGGCAAACATGGTCGGCATGGCCGCCGGACTTGCCGCCTGCGGCAAGATAGTTTTTGTCAACTCCTTCGCCATGTTCACCGCCGGCCGCGCCTTTGAGCAGATACGCAACTCTCTGGCATACCCGCATCTCAATGTCAAGGTCATCGGCACTCACGCCGGTGTCACCGTCGGCAAAGACGGCGCGACCCACCAGTGCCTTGAGGACATCGCGGCTATGCGCGCCATCCCCGGCATGATGGTTCTCTCACCCTGCGACGCGAACGAGACCCGCCTTGTCACAAAGGCAATCGCCGAATACGACGGGCCGTGCTTCATGCGTCTCGGGAGGCTTGATGTGGACGAGTGCACAAACCTCATCCCCGAATATCATTTTGAGCTCGGCAAGGCGGCCAAGCTCGCCTCCGGCAGCGATGTCACCATCATAGCCACCGGTCTTATGGTCCAGGAGGCTCTGAAGGCGCGCGAAGCGCTCGCCGCCGAGGGCATTTCCGCCGCAATACTCGACATCCACACCATCAAGCCTCTCGATCAGGAGGCCGTCATTGCGGCCGCCCGTGAGACCGGCTGCATAGTCACCGCGGAAGAGGCCAACATTCTCGGCGGCCTCGGCGCGGCTGTGGCAGAGGTCGTCTCCGAGACCTGCCCTGTCCCCGTCTTCCGCGTCGGTGTGCGCGACTGCTTCGGCCGCAGCGGCGATCCCGAGGCTCTTATGGAGTATTATCACATCACCGCCGCAGACATAGTTGAAAAGGCAAAGCAGGCCATCGCCCTCAAAAAGTGAGCCGCCATGGACATATACATCGGCTGTGACGATTCCGGCTTCGAGATGAAGCAGGAGATCATCAGGTATCTGTCCGAGCATAACTACGATTATTTTGACTGCGGCAACGGTCGGGAGCCGTCAAGGTATCCGTATTATGCCGCCAAAGTCGCCTCCGCCGTGTCCTCCGGCAAGGCATCCCGCGGCATCCTCATATGCGGCTCCGGCATCGGCATGAGCATCGCTGCGAACAAATTCAGGGGCGTCCGTGCCGCCGCGATAAGCGACAGCTATTCCGCCCGCCTCACCCGCAGGCACAACGATTCAAACGTGCTGTGCCTCGGTGGGGAGCTGCTGGGCAAATGGTCTGTGCTCTCCATCGTTGAGACGTGGCTGACCACCGAATATGACGGCGGGCACCATCAGCCCTCGCTTGACCTTATAGCAGACCTCGAATCCGTCAACATGACCGGAGAGCGCTGGTGCCCTGATTCGGCGCCTTATCCGCCGTTTGACTGGGATCCGTCGCAGTCGCTCTGAGCAAAACGAAAAGCGAGCGCCTTTTCAGGTGCCCGCTTTCGGAAGCCTCGGTACTTTTTACTCCGTGCAGTATTCAACTTTTATTCCGCGGCTTGCGATATATCTCTCCCAGTCCTCGTCCAGCTTCTGATCCGTGATTATCATGTCCACCAGCTCCAGCCCCTCGAAGAGGATATTCGCGCTGGAATTGAACTTTGTGTGGTCAACGATCAGGTATCTCTCCTGCGACTGCTTGAGCATCGTCTCTCTCACGCGTGCCTCGCTCAGGTGATTATCGGAAAGTCCGTATTCCACGGTGAGCTTCGGGCAGCTTATGAACGCGCGGTCGGCATGATAGGTCCTGAGCATATCTATCGTGTGCTGATCCGCGAAAGAAGAGGTTCTTCTCCTGAACGCGCCGCCGGGGCATATGAGATTGATGTTGTTTATGTTGCTCTCATTGCAGAGCAGGCATATCTGAAGCGAATTGGTTATCACGGTCAGCATCTTCTGCGAGCGTATCATCGCCTCGGCAAGCGCAAGGCAGGTCGTGCTCGAATCGAGCATGACGATGTCGTTTTCCTGCATATGCTCGATAGCCCGACGCGCAAGGCAGTCCTTCGTCTGATGGTAGTACGCCTTTCTCAGGTTCGTCGGATAAGTCTTGTCAAAGTTCTCTATGAGGTACGCGCCGCCGTGTGTTCTCATGAGGCGTCCCTGGCTCTCCATTTCCTTGAGGTCGCGGCGGATAGTCTCCTCGCTGCATTTGAGCATCTCGCTCATCGCGGGTACAAGCACAAAGCCCTGCTTGTTGATCTCCTGATCGATTATATTTTGGCGTTCAATTTTCAACATACCGCCTCAAAGCCTCATTTCATTACCATATTTGCACTTTTTTCTGTTTTTTTGTGCATCTCGGCGCAGGATTAGTAAGCTGCGTCGCTCGTGTACTATATCATATCGTCAAACAAAAATCAACACAAAATTAATGGTATATCAACTTTTTATGCCCGTCATTGATTGTTTTTGCCATATACATGCGTTTTCATGCCTGCCAGATCTTTGTTATCTGTTGACTATTTTGACTTTTTACCCGCAATTGTCGAGACACGTCCCGACAGCAGTGCGGTCATATAACTGAAAATAACTGTCCATTACATGCAAATGAAAGGGGTATTCACATAATGAAAAGCTTTGACGAGTTTTTCCTGATGACCACTGACGACGTAAAGCGATACGCCGTAGAGGTGCTGCATAAGTTTGCGCCCGACGAAGAGACCGAGTGCATCGAGATCGGAGACGGAAACATCAACTATGTTTTCAAGATCTGGTCCAAAAAAGACGGGCACTCCGTCGTCGTCAAGCAGGCCGACAAGCTGCTGCGCTCCTCCGGCCGCCCGCTGGACACCTACCGGAACAAGATCGAAGCGAAGATCCTTCAGCTCGAATCACAGCTCGCTCCGGCATATGTTCCGGAGGTCTATCATTACGACGAGGTCATGTGCGCGCTGTCCATGGAAGACATCTCCGCATATAAAAATCTCCGCAAGGAGCTTATGGCAAACCGCGTCTACGCCCACCTGAGCGAGAATCTCTCCTCCTTCCTCGCGGACACGCTCCTGCCGACGACCGATCTCGTCCTGCCCAGCGCCGAGAAGAAAAAGAACGTAAAGTTCTTCTTCAACCCCGAGCTGTGCGACATCACCGAGGATCTTGTGCTCTCCGAGCCTTACATGTCCGTCCCGTATAACGAGAGGAACCGCAACATCATAACCGCCGGCAACGAGGAATTTGTCGATCACTTCCTTTATAACGACGCCGCGCTGCACGCTGAGGTCGCCAAGCTCCGCGACAGCTTCATGAACAACGCCCAGGCGCTTATCCACGGCGATCTGCACTCCGGCTCCGTCTTCGCAAACGAAAACGGCATCAAGGTAATCGACCCAGAGTTTGCCTTCTACGGCCCGATGGGCTACGACATAGGCAACGTTATCGGCAATTTCTTCTTCTCTCTGGCAAGTAAGATATTTACAATGCCCGAGGAGACCGACGCTATAAACGCGCTTTACAGGATAATCGCCGAGACCTACGACATGACCCGCGAGAAGCTGCTCGCAAAATACGACGAGCTTGTCTCCTTCCCGCTCTACAAGGCCGAGGGCTTCAAAAAGCATTACATAGACAGCGTCATGGCCGACTCCGTCGGCTATGCTGGCACCGAGATTATCCGTCGTGTGGTCGGCGATTCGAAGGTCATGGAGGTCACATCCGTCACTGACCTTGAAAAGCGCATTCCGATGGAGCGAGCGCTCATCAAGCTCGGTATCGCACTTATAATGCGGCGCTCCGAGTTCGTCAGCGGCGCTGAAATCATTGAGGCTTTCCGCCTGATAATTGCATAAAAAAGGAGAAGCGTATGGAAAGAATGGACGCTGGCATGCCCTTCCTTCTCAAATACGAGAATGTGGCATGGTATGAAAACGGCAAGGTTCGTATACTTGACCGCAGGATATTCCCTGAGGTTCGTTTTGTCGAGTGCTCCAACTATCAGGAGGTCGTCAAGGCTATTGCCGACATGGTGACGCAGAGCGCGGGACCTTACACTGCTGTCGGCATGGGCATGGCTCTCGCCGCGTATCAGGTTCGTGATAAGTCTGCCGCCGAGCAGAACAGCTTCCTTCAGCAGGCCGCCTATGACCTCGCTCATGCGCGCCCCACTACCGCGAACCGCTACGGCCAGATAACCTATCACTGCGCCGACGTTGCGAAGGCTGCGCTTGAAGCCGGTAAGGATCCGATAGAGGCCATCGTTGACGCGACCGTCGAATCACTCAACCGCCGGTACAGCACCATGCAGATCGTCGGAGATCATCTCGAAGGGCTTATCCCGAACAACGGCACCATTCTGACGCAGTGCTTCGGCGAGACCATCATCGGCACCGTCATCCGCGCCGCGATGAAGAAGGGCAAGAATTTCCGCGTGTTCTGCGCGGAGACCCGCCCGTATCTTCAGGGCGCGCGCCTTACTTCGAGCTGCTTTGCAGAGATGGGCTTTGACACCACCGTCGTCACCGACAACATGATCGCATACTCCATGCAGCACGAGGGCATCGATCTCTTCACCTCCGCTGCCGATTCTATCGCCCGCGACGGACATATCGCTAACAAAATCGGCACTTTCCAGATAGCTATTCTTGCAAAATATTTTGGTCTCCCCTACTTCGTCACCGGCATTCCGGATGCCGACAAGCACAGCCGTGACGACATCGTTATAGAAATGCGCAACCCTGAACAGGTGCTCCGCTACCGCGGCATCCAGAACACGCTGCCGCAGGTCAAGGCCATATACCCCTCCTTTGACGTTGTCCCGCCGCATCTAATCTCCGGCGTCGTCACGGACAAAGGCGTGTATGTGCCCTATCTCTTGAATAAATATTTTGAAACCGAAGTCAAAAAATTCTATTAAAGGAGCATTATATATGAAAGTCTATGTACGCGCACCTTATCCCGAGAAAAGACTTGCCGAGCTGAAAGAACTGTTTGAAGAAGTTGTCTACGAGCCTTGGACAGAGACCGGCGAGCGCTATTACGAGGACGAGATGCTTGAAAACCTCAAGCGCGTTGAACCGGACGCTCTTATAACCGAGCTTGACCGCGTGACCGAAAAGGTTCTGAACGGCTACGGCAAGCTCCGCTTCATCGGCGACTGCCGCGCAGCACCCGCCAATATCGACACCGACGCCTGCACGGCGCACGGCGTGCCCGTGCTCTGCACTCCCGGCCGCAACAATCAGGCCGTCGCGGAGCTTGTCGTCGGGCTTATCATCATGCAGCTCAGAAACGCCATTCCCGCCATCCAGTGGGCAAAGGACGGCAAATGGGTCGAGGGCACGACCCCCTACTATCTGTGGATGGGTCACGAATTGCAGGGGCGCAAGGTCGGCTTCGTCGGCTTCGGTGCCGTCGGCCGTGCCGCGGCAAAGATTATGGACGGCTTCGACTGCGACATCTGCTTCTATGATCCGTTCATCCCCAACGATATCGGCCACTATAAGAAGACCGAGCTTGAAAAGATATTCGCGGAATGCGACATTGTCTCCCTCCATCTGCCCGTTACGGATGAGACCAGGGGGATGATAGACGAAAAGCTCCTCCGCTCCATGAAGCCCACCGCGCTGTTTGTAAACTCCGCACGCTCCGCGGTCGTGGATACAAAGGCGCTCATAAAGCTGCTCAACGACAAGGCCATCGCAGGCGCTATCATCGACGTTCTGGACACCGAGCCGCCCACGGCTGAGGATCTCCAGATCGCGTACTGCCCCAACACCATCCTCACTCCGCATATCGGCGGCTCCTCCTTTGAAGTCACCGTGCATCAGGCCGACATACTCAACGAGCGCATCCGTCAGTGGCTGAAAGGTGAGAACCTCGAGAGGATTGTCTTCAACCGCGCCGTGCTCGCAAAATAAGGCATGAAATACTACCTGCTAGTCGATCTCGGCACCGGCAACACCAGAGTCTCTCTGGTGTCTCAAAAGGGTGAGATCCTCGGTATTCGCACCTTCACCAATACCTATTACCGCGACAGCGCCTATTCCGACGCGCAGTATTTTCTGCCGTCGGAATGGGGCGAGCGCATAATCCGCTGCTGCGAAGAGCTGCACGCCGAGTTTCCCGATGTCGAGATCTGCGCCGTCTCCTCTGCCGGAGCACGGCAGAGCATCGTACTCATAGACGGCAGCGGCGAGGCGTTCTACGGTCTGCCGAACATAGATAACCGCGGGCGCGATTACATGGATCGCATAACCGGCCGCGAGGAGCTGTACCGCCGCTCCGGCAAATGGGTAACGGAAGATTTCTGCGCAGCGAAGCTTATGGGGCTGCGCATGGTCTATCCGGAGCTTTACTCCCGCATCAGCAAGGTCGTCAGCATAAGCGAATGGATCGCGTTCATGTTCACCGGCGTTGCCGCCATGGAATTCTCGCAGGCCTGCGAAACGCAGCTTTATGACCTCGACAGCCGCAGCTGGGACGAGGATCTATGCGCCGCGTACGGCATTGACATTGCGCTCCTGCCTCCGCTGATTCCCGCGGGTGAGGCCGTCGGCTCAGTGCTCGACTGCTTCTCCGATATCTGCGGCACCGCGCCCGACGCCGTGTTCGTCATGGGCGGTGCCGATACGCAGGTCGCACTCAGGTATACGGAGCTGGCCGCCGGCGATATTGCCGTTGTATCCGGCACAACGTCCCCCGTCATCGTAAAAAGCAGCGAGCGGTACTACGATCCGCAGCAGCGCGTCTGGACGGACGCCGACCTCGGCGGCAAAGGCTTCATCGTTGAAATGAACCCCGGCGTGACTGGGCTCAACTATCAGCGCGTCAAAGACAATCTCTGCCCCGACCTGAGCTATGAGTTTCTCGAGAGCGAGTACGCCGCAAAAAGCAGCTTCTGCTGCACGGCCTCGTTTTCGTCGCTGCTCTTCTACGAACAGCGCTCGCTCAGGCGCGGCGGCTTCTTCACCCTCTCCCCGATGGATACGCAGCTTGACCGCGTCGATATGGCGTGGGCCGTTCTGGCGGACATCGCCTGTTCGATATACGAGCAGCTCCGGCGGCTGATCTCGCTCACGAAAGCGAACGGCGCCTGCATATACGGCTGCGGCGGCGGTTTCCGCTCGGAAGCGCTGTGCCAGATGCTCTCAGACCTCTCCGGTATGGAGCTCAGGCTTTGCAGCGGGTTTGTGCAGGCCACGCTTCAGGGGCTTGTCAATATATGCGGCGCTTACCTCGGACTCCCTGCGCAGAGCGCGCAGTCATCGAAAAGCTTTTTCCCCCGCGAGCATAGTTTAATTCACGAATACTACCCCGTCTGGCTTGAAAACCGGGCCAAAGCGAATCTTATTTAATCAATCATTTTTTGGAGGTATCCTCATGTTAATGCAGGAAGAGAGAGAGCTTATAGTTGAATACGGCAAAAAGCTCAGCGCATCAGGTCTTTGCCCCGGCACCAGCGGCAACATAAGCATATACAACGCAGAGAAGAACCTGATGGCGATCAGCCCCTCCGGTATGGACTATCTTCTGACCCAGCCCGAGGACATCGTCATCACCGATCTCGAGGCAAATATTGTCGACGGCAGCCGCAAGCCCTCGAGCGAATGGGCGTTGCACACCATCTTCTATAAGCACAAGCCCGAAGCGCGCGCCGTTGTCCACACCCATTCGGCGTACTGCACCACCTTTGCGGTGCTCAATCAGCCCATCCGTGCCGTTCACTACGTGATCGGCGACGCGAACACCGACGTTGTCCCCTGCGCCCCGTATATCACCTTCGGCACCGAAGAGCTTGCGGAAAAGGCCATCGAGGTCTGCGGCGATTCCAACGCCGTACTTCTCGCAAATCACGGCATAGTCGTCTGCGGAAGCAGCATCGCCAGCGCCTTCTCCCTCGCCAACAATATGGAATACATCGCCAAGCTCCAGTACCGCGCAATGTGCATCGGCCAGCCGCAGATACTCACCGACGAGCAGATGGCCGTTGTCATGGAGAAGTTCAAATCCTACGGCCAGCCCGGCAGCCACAAGAGCGGATATTGATCCGTCAGCAGATACACAATAACTGAAGGAGGACAGCATGAATTCATTTGACTTTTACAGCCCTACATATTTTGTGTTCGGGCGCGACCGCGAGAATGACACCGGCAAATACGTCGCCAAATTCGGCGGCAGCCGCGTGCTCATCGTCTATGGCGGCCAGTCCGCGAAAAGATCCGGACTGCTTGACCGCGTCAAGGCGTCCGTCAATGCCGCCGGTCTTTACAGCATCGAGCTCGGCGGCGTGAAGTCCAA
The DNA here is from genome assembly GCA_900547315.1 of uncultured Eubacteriales bacterium. Lineage (GTDB taxonomy): Bacteria > Bacillota > Clostridia > Oscillospirales > Oscillospiraceae > Limivicinus. The sequence continues at coordinate 9,123 of URGI01000058.1, forward strand.
CCCCAAGAGCGGCTTTGTCTACGAAGGCATCGAGCTTGCCCGCCGCGAGAAGATCGATTTTCTCGTCGCCATCGGCGGCGGCAGCGTCATAGACACTGCAAAGGCCATTGCGATGGGCGTGCCGTATGACGGCGACTTCTGGGATTTCTTCTCCGGCAAAACTCCGGAGACCGCACTGCCCGTCGGCGTTGTTCTCACTCTCGCCGCGTCCGGAAGCGAAGGCTCCCCGAACGCCATCATCACCAACGAAGAGACTCTGGACAAGACCGCAGCCGAGGCCGACTGCATCCGCCCGAAGTTCTCCGTCATGAACCCTGCTCTTACCGAGAGCCTGCCCGCTTTCCAGACCGCCTGCGGCGTGACCGACATCATCTCTCACGCGCTGGAGCGCTACTTCACCAACACTCCCGGAGTTGAGACTACGGACAGGCTGCTCGAGGGTGTGGTTCTCGCTATGATCCACGAGGGGCGCACCGTTATGCGCGATCCTCACAATTTCGACGCGCGCGCCAACATTATGTGGGGCGGCATGGTCTGCCACAATGACATCATGGGTGTCGGCCGCAAGCAGGACTGGAACAGCCATCATCTCGAGCATGTCATGTCCGCCGTATACGACTGCGCACATGGCGCGGGTCTGTCGGTGATAATGCCCGCATGGATGACCTACTGCATCGAGCACAGCGACGCAAAGCGCTTCACACAGCTCGCGGTCAAGGTTTTCGGCTGCCAGCTCGACGTTGACGATCCCAAGCGCACAGCTCGCGAGGGCGTGGAAGCTTTCAAGAACCTCATGCGCGAATTCAATATGCCTCTGACGTTTGCTGAGATCGGCGCCGATCCCAACGATATTGAAAAGCTCGTTGAGATGAACGGCGTCGGAGACGGCGTCACCGGCGGCTACGTTGGCCTTACCAGCGACGCCATCCGCGAGATCTACCAGATCGCCGCAGGGCTGCGCTGAGAAATATCATTATCGATAAAGAAGGAGCATTATTATGGAAACTGAAAAGAAACTGGGCTTTTCGACCCGTCAGATTCATGTAGGCAAGCGCAAGAACAGCGCCGGTGCGCTCTGCGATCCTATCTACCAGACCTCCACCTTCATGTTCGAGACCGTCGAGCAGGGCGGTGCCAGATTTGCCGGCACCGAGACCGGATACGTATACTCCCGTCCCGCAAACCCCTCCACCAACGCCGTTGAGGAGAAGATAGCCTCCCTCGAAAACGGCGAAGCCGCAATGGCCACCGCCTCCGGCATGGGTGCCATCACCGCCACGCTCTATTGCAGCGTCGTCGCCGGTGATGAGATCGTCGCGGATGAGACTCTCTACGGCTGCACCTTTGCCTTCCTCTCCAAGGAGATCACCCAGCTCGGTGTTAAGGTATCGTTTATCAACATGAACGACATTGACGCGCTCAAGGCTGCCCTCACCGATAAGACGAAGGTCGTCTACTTTGAGACTCCCTGCAACCCCACCATGAAGGTCATTGACATAAAGGCCGTTGCGGACGCCGCCCACGCTTTCAACAAGGATATCAAAGTCATCGTTGACAACACGTTCTGCTCTCCCTATCTCCAGCGCCCCCTCGATCTCGGCGCGGATGTTGTTGTTCACAGCGCGACCAAATACATCAACGGTCACGGCGACGTTATCGCGGGCTTTGTCGTCGGCAAGCCTGAATTCATCGATCAGGTCCGCGGCGTCGGCGTCGTACATATGACCGGTGCGGTTATGAGCCCGTTCAACGCGTTCCTCATCGCCCGCGGCCTCAAGACGCTGAGCATCCGTATGGATCGCCACTGCGAGAATGCCATGAAGCTTGCAAGATACCTCGAGGCGCACCCCGCCGTTGCGAAAGTGTACTACCCCGGTCTGGAGAGCTTTGAGGGTCACGAGATTGCCAAGAAGCAGATGGACAAGTTCGGCGGCATGATAGCGATCGAGCTGAAGGCCGACAAGGAGACCACGGCAAAGGCTATAAACAAGCTGAAGCTCTGCACCATCGCCGTCTCTCTCGGCGACGCCGAAACTCTCGTCGAGCACGCCGCCTCCATGACCCACTCCACCTACTCCGCCGAGGAGCTGGCCGCCGCCGGAATTTCCGAGGGTCTTGTCAGAATCAGCGTCGGCCTTGAGGATATCGAGGATATCATAGCCGACTTCGAGCAGGCCTTCGCCGACCTCGCCTGATATTGTCAGCATACCCCGCGGCGTCGGATAAAAAGAACAGCAAAACCGCACTGATTTTATAGAAATCAGTGCGGT
>URGI01000059.1 GCA_900547315.1 uncultured Eubacteriales bacterium
GGATATGGCCGGACATGCGGAAGCTCGATCCTTCTTGGTGACAAGTGGGACCTGATCGAAAATCTGATGGCTCACGGGGTAAACCCGCGTAGCCGTCTGATCCGTTTCAGCCAGAACAGCAGCTTTCATTATTTCACCGTCGATGAGATGGGCCTGCGGCTGATGAAGCTGGTGCTGGATGAAATGGCGCTGTATCGGTTTCAGCGGTACTTGCAGCAAAACGGCATTTGCAAAGCATCTATGCTTTCGCTGTATCTGTTCAGTCTGGAGCTGCTTTCGGAGGCGTATGCCTTGAAAAAGGGGAAGCAAATGCGGGCAGAGCTGGATAGAGGCGCATTGTTTTCGTGCCAGGCAGATGTTGTAAAACGGATCTGCAACACAGGACCCAATCTGATCACGATCCCAGACAAATGGCTGCTGGACTTGGATACGGAAAGAGATGATAGCTCAGACGAACTCTTACTTTCCCCAAATGCTACGTTTCTAAGTCAACAGTCCGGAATGTAACACACAGGTGGTAACAGTATGGTCGAGGAATTGCAAGTGCCGATCCATCTCAAAATGACGCTGACGATTAAGGAAGCCGCAGCATACAGCAACATTGGGATCAACAAGATCGATAGTATGCTCCGCAGTCCGAATTGCCCGTTTGTTCTCTATGTTGGGTCCAAAAAGCTGGTCAAACGCAGGGAGTTCGAGCAATATATCAGCCATAAGTTGATGATTTGACGGTAAGTTCACTATTGAGAAAAGAAAGTCCTTGTGCTACAATTATAAAATGTATAGGGGCTTCTTCTCATAGTGGGAAAGGAGCTTCCGAATGGGTAAAAGTTTACGAGGCAAAGAATGCGGCAAGGGTATCTGCCAGAGAAAGGACGGTTTATATTACGCACGGTTCGTAGATAAAACAGGAAAGCGGCATGAGAAGTATCTTCCGACGCTCCCCGAAGCTCGCAACTGGATTGAAGAATCAAAATACGCCGATGCGCACGAGGATGTTTTCGTAGCCACCGATACGACGGTGGATCAATGGTTTGACTTCTGGATTGAGAATATTGTGGGTGATTTAGCCCCTAATACGCTCCGCAATTATCGGGAGCGATATGTTCACAATATTCAGCCCGTTATGGGCAAAATGATGATTGCCAACGTCAAGCCGATGCACTGCAAAAAGGTGTTCATACAGATGGATGCTGACTATGCGGGTTCCACCATCCGTCAAGCCTATATCACAATGGGTACGATGTTCAAGGCTGCGAAGATGAATGACCTGATTGCCAAGCACCCAATGGACGGTGTGCGGTTTACAAAGCCGGTTCGTGCGACAGACGATATTAAGTTCCTCACCCGTGATGAGCAGCGTGTGTTTCTTGAAACAGCGAAACGCTCCCGCAACTATAATCAATACGCGCTGATCCTTGAAACCGGCTTGCGTACCGGTGAGATGATCGGGTTGACGTGGGATGCGATTGACTTTGAAAAGCGCACGCTCACGGTCAACAAAACGTTGGAGTTTCGACACGGTGAACAGTATTGGCGTGCGGGTCCACCGAAAACGCAGCACAGCTATCGCACCATCCCTTTGACGGATCGGGCTTATGAAATCCTCAAAGGTATTTGGGACAGCCGCCCGGAGCAAAAGGAGTCACCGACGCTGGACAAAACGCTTGAGTACATAGACAGACGTACAGGCGTTTCTTCTCGGCTTGTCATGCGTGATCTTGTTTTTATCAACTGGCGAACAGGAGAGCCAGCGAAGAACAGTTCCTATGATACCCACTTATATAAGCTCTGCGATGAAGCAGGGATCAAACACTTTTGTATGCACGCCCTGCGACATACCTATGCTACAAGAGCAATCGAAAGCGGTATGCAGCCGAAGGTGCTGCAAAAGCTGCTGGGTCATGCCAGCATCAAAACAACAATGGATCGGTATGTTCATGTGACTGCCGAATCGCTGGATTATGCCATCAAGCAATTTCAGCAAAATGGTGTAGTCTGATGAAATCCAATAAAGCCAAATGCGGAAATGGTGTAAAAATGGTGTAACAGCCAAGACACTAAACGCTGAAACCCCTTGAAAATCAAGGAAAATCGAAGGAGAATGAGTACAAATGAAATTAGGTATTGTCGGACTGCCGAACGTCGGCAAATCAACCCTCTTCAACGCCATCACGAACGCGGGCGCGGCGTCGGCAAACTTCCCGTTTTGCACGATCGAGCCGAACGTCGGCATGGTGACCGTGCCGGACGAGCGGCTGGACTTCCTCGCGGAGCTGTACCAGCCCAAGAAGTACACCCCCGCCGTCATCGAATTCGTTGACATCGCGGGCCTTGTCAAGGGCGCGTCCAAGGGCGAGGGGCTCGGCAACAAGTTCCTCGGCAACATCCGTGCCACCGACGCGATAATCCACGTCGTGCGCTGCTTTGACGACGAGAACGTCATCCACGTTGAGGGCAGCACCGACCCAAAGCGCGACATCGATATCATCGACCTCGAACTCATCATGGCCGACATGGAGATGGTCGAGCGCCGCATCGACAAGGCGCTCAAGGCCGCGAAGGGCGACAAGAAGTTCATGCACGAGGCGGACGTGTTCAAGGCGCTGCTCGAGCACCTGAATAACGGCAAGAGTGCCCGCAGCTTCGAGTGCGATGAGGACGACGCCGAGATAATCGCGACGAGCGACCTGCTGACCTCGAAGCCCATCATCTATGCCGCGAACATGGACGAGGACGGCGTCGCGCACTTTGCAGACAACAAATATTACCAGACCGTCGCCGCCATCGCGGCCGAAGAGGGCGCGCAGGTCCTGCCGATATGCGCCAAGGTCGAGGAGGAGATGGCGGAGCTGGAGCCGGAGGACAAGCTGATGTTCCTTGAGGAGCTGGGGCTTGAGGAGTCCGGACTCGACCGCATGATAAAATGCTCCTACGAGCTGCTCGGTCTGATATCCTTCCTGACCTGCGGCAGCGACGAGTGCCGCGCATGGACTATCCGCCGCGGGACGAAGGCTCCGCAGGCGGCGGGCAAGATACACAGCGACTTTGAGCGCGGCTTCATCCGCGCGGAGATAGTCGCCTTTGACGATCTCAAAGCCTGCGGCAGCATGGCGGCGGCCAAGGAGAAAGGGCTCGTCCGCAGCGAGGGCAAGGACTACGTCATGCACGACGGAGATGTGACCCTCTTCAGGTTTAATGTATAATTTAAGGCTAAAAAATGGCCAAATAGTTAATTCTGCCCAAATCCCGGCGAAAGTCGATTGACTTCCGCCGGGGCTTATGCTAAACTAAGCGCGTTAAAGGGGAGTAGCTTGCGCATATGTGCGTTGATGCGTCGTCATCCCAACCGAAAGGTTCGGCGTATCGGATACATGCTCTGTTTTTCATGTATTTTGCAAGACTTTTACAGCTCACGCTGTAGGGGTCTTTTTTTATTTGCCAAGTCGCAAATAAAACGGCTTCCGCAGGCGAAACTAATATGGGAGGATAGCCTATGAAAACCTATTGCGAAGAAAAGGAAGCCGTCCTTGCCGAGCTTGACAGCTCCGAGAACGGCCTGAGCAGCGCCGAAGCCCAGAAGCGGCTCGAAGCGCACGGCAAAAACAAGCTGAAGGAGCCTGCCAAGGAGTCCCTGATCAAGCGCTTCTTCGGCCAGATGGCAGACCCGATGATAATCATCCTGCTCGCCGCGGCGGCGATAAGCGGCGTGCTCGCGGTCATGCAGGGCGAGAGCTTTGCCGACGTTATCATCATCCTCGCCGTCGTCGTCGTCAACGCCGTGCTCGGCGTGTATCAGGAGAACAAGGCCGAGAAAGCCATCGAGGCGCTGCAGGAGATGTCCGCTGCCACCTCGAAGGTGCTGCGCGACGGTAAGCTCGTCACGATCCACAGCGAGGAGCTTGTCCCCGGCGACGTCATCCTGCTCGAAGCGGGCGACGCAATCCCCGCCGACGGCCGCCTGCTCACCAGCGCCAGCCTCAAGATAGAGGAAGCCGCGCTGACCGGCGAATCCGTCCCCGTGCTGAAGTTCATCGACGCGATAAACCTTGTCGATGAGACGAAGGACGTCACCCTCGGCGACCGCAAGAACATGGTCTACATGGGCAGCACCGTGGTCTACGGCCGCGGTACCGCCGTCATCACCGCCACCGGCATGGACACCGAGATGGGCAAGATCGCCGACGCTCTGGCCACCGCCGAGGAGGGGCAGACCCCGCTGCAGATAAAGATGTCCCAGCTGTCGAAGATACTGACCTGGCTGGTGCTCGGCATATGCGCGCTGGTGTTCGTTGTACAGCTGCTGCGCGCGGGCGGCTTCACGGTCGAGGTCGTGCTCGATTCGTTCATGATCGCCGTCTCCCTCGCCGTCGCGGCCATCCCCGAAGGGCTTGTCGCCGTCGTCACGATGGTGCTGTCCATCGGCGTCACGAACATGTCCAAGCGCAACGCGATAATTCGCAAGCTGACTGCGGTCGAGACTCTCGGCTGCGCGCAGATAATCTGTTCCGACAAGACCGGCACCCTCACCCAGAACAAGATGACCGTCGTCGATTACTTCGGCACCGACGAGAAGACGCTCGCTTCCGCCATGGCGCTGTGTTCCGACGCGGAGCTGGATGAGAGCGGCAAGGTCACGGGCGAGCCGACCGAGGCCGCGCTCGTCGCATGGGCGAATAAGCTCGGCGCGGATAAGACCACGCTCAAGGCGCGTTTCCTGCGCTGCGGCGAGGCTCCGTTTGACTCCACGCGCAAGCTCATGAGCACCGTCCATGTCAGCGGCAGCGGCTGCATCCAGTACACCAAGGGCGCGCCCGACGTGCTTATCGGCAAGTGCGCCTATTATATCGATTCCGACGGCCGGCGCGTCCCGATGACCGACGAGTACCGCGCCGAGATACTCCGCGCGAACAAGGCCATGGCCGACCGCGCGCTGCGAGTGCTCGCATGTGCCGAGCGTGTCTGGGATGCAAAGCCCGTCAACTTCGAGCCGGAGACCCTTGAGCAGGAGCTGTGTTTCATGGGGCTGTGCGGCATGATAGACCCCGTCCGCCCCGAAGTCGTGGACGCCATCGCGGAGTGCCGCGAGGCGGGCATCCGCCCCATCATGATAACCGGCGACCATATCGACACCGCGGTCGCCATCGCAAAGGAGCTCGGCATTCTCACCGACGGCAGCGAGGCCATCACCGGCGCGCAGCTCAACGAGATGAGCGACGAGGAGTTTGAGCAGAAGTTCAAAAATATCAGCGTCTACGCCCGCGTCCAGCCGGAGCACAAGACCCGCATCGTAAACGCATGGCGCAAGGCGGGCTACGTCACCGCCATGACAGGCGACGGCGTCAACGACGCGCCCAGCATCAAGTCCGCCGACATCGGCGTCGGCATGGGCATCACCGGCACCGACGTCACCAAGAACGCCGCCGACATGGTGCTCGCGGACGATAACTTTGCAACGATAGTCGGCGCTGTCGAGGAAGGCCGCCGCGTGTACGGCAACATCCGCAAGGCGATCCAATTCCTGCTCGGCTCGAACATGAGCGAGGTGCTTAGCATCTTCTTCGCAACCATACTGGGCTTCACCATTCTTGAGCCTGTGCATCTGCTGTGGATAAACCTTGTAACCGACTGCTTCCCGGCGCTGGCGCTGGGCATGGAGAAGGCAGAGCCGGACGTCATGCGCCGCCGCCCGCGCGACGCAAAGGCCGGCATCTTCGCCGGCGGCATGGGCTTCGATATCGCGTATCAGGGACTGCTCGTCACGCTGCTCATCATGGTGTCCTACTTCGTCGGCCACTTCATTGAGACCGGTGTATGGGAGATAACCAACAGCGCCGACGGCACGACGATGGCCTTCCTGACCATGTCCATGGCCGAGATATTCCATTCGTTCAACATGCGTTCCCAGCGCGGCAGCATCTTCAAGCTTGGCACCCATAACAGGGCGCTGGTGTTCGCGGCCATAGGCTCTCTCATTGCAACCACCCTCGTGTGCGAAGTGCCGTTCCTGGCAAACGCTTTTGATTTCACCGCCGTCGACTTCAACGAGTACCTCATCGCAATCGCCCTCGGCGCCTGCATCATCCCGCTCGTTGAGCTTGTAAAGCTCATCCAGCGCAAAATCGGCAAAAACGATTGACAGGCCGGGGAAACGGTGCTATCATAGCTGCATTGAAACTGGCGTTGACGGAGAACACGGAAGCGGAATACGCGCAGAGAGGACAGTCACCGGCTGCAAGCTGTCCCGGATATGCTTCCGAGTGACCGCTCCTGAGCCGGAGGGCGGAAATGCCCTCACGTATCCCCGGCGTTAACGGGCAATGAGTGAAAGCTCAAGGTGGAACCGTGTATTTTTATGCACCCTTGGCGCGATAATATGTCGCGTCAAGGGTGTTTTAATTTAGGAGGACATTATGGACGAGAACAAATACAGCTTTGAAAATGAAGAATACCGCCGCACTTATTGGCACACCTGTTCCCATGTGCTGGCACAGGCCGTGAAGCGCCTCTACCCTGAGGTCAAGCTGGCCATCGGCCCCGCCATTGAAAACGGCTTCTATTATGATATGGACTCTCCCTTCCCCTTCACCCCGGAAATAATGGAGAAGATCGAGGCCGAGATGCGCAAGATCTGCAAGGAGAAGCTGAAGCTTGAGCGTTTTGAGCTGCCGCGCGAGGAGGCCATCAAGTTCATGGAGGAGCGCGAGGAGCCGTATAAGGTCGAGCTTATAAACGACCTGCCCGAGGACGCGCACATCTCCTTCTACCGTCAGGGCGAGTTTGTCGACCTCTGCGCCGGCCCGCACCTTGACTCCACCGGCCGCATCAAGGGCAACGCCATCAAGCTTACCGCCTGCAACGCCGCCTACTGGCGCGGCGACTCCAGCCGTCAGACGCTCCAGCGCATATACGGCGTAGCCTTCCCGAAGAAGGACGAGCTGGACGCATATCTTCAGCGTCTTGAGGAGGCAAAGCGCCGCGACCATCGCCGTCTCGGCAAGGAGCTGGGGCTGTTTATGCTGACCGAGGAGGGCCCCGGCTTCCCGTTCTTCCTGCCGAAGGGCATGGTGCTGAAAAACACCCTTATCGACTACTGGCGTGAGGTGCACAAGAGATACGGCTATGTCGAGGTCTCGACCCCGATGATACTCAACCGCCACCTCTGGGAGACCTCCGGTCACTGGTATCACTACAAAGAGAACATGTACACCACCGTCATCGACGGCGAGGATTACGCGATAAAGCCCATGAACTGCCCCGGCGGCATGTTGGTGTATAAATCCGAGCCGCATTCCTACCGTGACCTGCCGCTGCGCGTGGGCGAGCTGGGTCTGGTGCACCGCCACGAGCTGTCCGGCGCGCTGCACGGCCTGTTCCGCGTCCGCTGCTTCACTCAGGACGACGCGCACATCTTTATGACCTGGGATCAGATGAAGGACGAGATAAAGAACGTCGTCCGCCTGTTCGATGAGGTCTACTCCCTCTTCGGCCTGCCCTATGAGATAGAGCTGTCCACCATGCCCGACGATCATATGGGCGACGAGAAGGATTGGGAGTTCGCGCAGGAGACGCTGAAGGAAGCCATCACCGAGATGGGCAAGAGCTACGTTATCAACGAGGGCGACGGCGCGTTCTACGGCCCGAAGCTGGACTTCCATCTTCAGGACTCCCTCGGCCGTACCTGGCAGTGCGGCACCATCCAGCTCGATATGCAGCTGCCCGAGCGCTTTGAGCTTGAGTACACCGGCGCTGACGGCGAGAAGCACCGCCCCGTCATGATCCACCGCGTTGTCTTTGGCTCCATCGAGCGCTTCATCGGCGTCATCACCGAGCATTTTGCCGGCGCATTCCCGGTGTGGCTCTCTCCGGTTCAGGTCAAGGTCATGCCCATAACCGACCGCGCCGCAGACTACGCCAAGAGCGTCGCCGCAAAGCTTGACGCGGCGAAGGTCCGCGTCGAGACCGACCTCAGGAACGAGAAGATCGGCTATAAGATCCGTGAGGCGCAGATGCAGAAGATCCCGTACATGCTTGTCGTCGGCGATAAGGAAGCCGAAGCCGGAACCGTCTCCGTCCGCACCCGCGCGGGCGTCGACCTCGGCGCGATGCCGCTTGATGAGTTCATGGCGAAGATCGGCGAGGAGATCAGCACCCGCAGCAAGGATTGATTTTTGAACCGAACTGAATAAAACAGGAAGCACCCCCACAAACTATCAAAAAGCTTGTGGGGGTGTTGTTTTGAACTGGAGAAAAAGAATGTGGACGGCGGGGCTGTGCGTGATGCTGGCGGTCTGCGCCGTGATGGCGAGCCTGACGGGTGCATGGGGCGACGCGTATAAAAAGGGCGCGAGCGGCGCCACCGTGACCGAGATACAGACGCGCCTGAAAAACTGGGGCTATTATTCCGGCGAGGTCGACGGCGTGTTCGGCAGCGCGACCGAGAAGGCGGTAAAGTATTTTCAGCAGAAGAACGGCCTGACCGCAGACGGCGTCGTCGGCGCGCAGACGCTCGCGGCGCTGGGCATAAACGGCGGCGGGGGCGATTCGTCGGGCGGCACGCAGTCGGGCGATCTGTATCTGCTCGCGCGCGTGATCTCCGCCGAGGCGCGCGGCGAGCCGTATACGGGGCAGGTGGCCGTCGGCGCTGTCGTGCTCAACCGCGTGCGGCACTCGTCGTTCCCGAATTCGATCTCGGGCGTGATATATCAGTCCGGCGCGTTTTCCTGCCTTGACGACGGCCAGTTTGACGAGCCGATCGCCGAGAGCGCCTACCGCGCCGCGCAGGACGCGCTCAACGGCTCCGACCCGAGCGGCGGCGCGATATATTATTTCAATCCCGCCACCGCGACCAGCAAGTGGATCTGGTCGCGCCCGCTGATCGTCACCATCGGCAAGCACCGCTTCTGCTCGTGAGCAGAGATGTGGCACCCCCTTGGCTCCCCTCTTAGGTAGCGAAGCGGCGGTGCGGCGAGACGCTGGTGCGTCAGTGCCTGAGGGGGCGCCAGTCTTTATAGATTGCCATTAGGGAAAAGACAAGGCAGAGTTAAGACTGCGTCAGAGGGAGGCAAGAGCATGATTTCAGCGTTCAGAACAACATGCAGATTCCCGCGAGCGCGGCGCAGACAGGGATGTATACGATGAAGTGCGTTATGTGCGATTTCTTGTTGTACCCGAACTGATGCGACCCGACGACGCCCTTCAGCTCCGGGTAAAAGTGCGGGAAAAAGTTCGAGTGGCAGAGCAGCACCCAGTCGAAGAACGCAATGTCGTAGAGCTCCATGATGTAGAGGATCGCAATGAACCGCGCGAAGAACCGGCCATAGCCGAAGCCGTTTTTCACGCCGTCCCACGCGGCGAGAACGAACGCGCCCGCGAACATCAAAATCGCAAGTATGCCGATGATCCAGCCAATCACATGCGCGCCGCGGAACCGCTCCTTCTTATCGGGTATTGCGTCGAGATTCTCCTTCGGCGCGGAAGAGAAAAAGCGCTTGTCCTGAATGAAAGCGACACCGGCGTACAGGATGAGAAAATACGCCGCCATTATGATGAGCGCCGAGAGAAGCGTTATTGCCATTTTACCATGTCCTCCTTGGATTTTTGCTCCGTCACTCGCCCTTGTTTCCGCCCGTCTCGGCGTTTACTCTTAACAAATAGAACTGCCGTACCCAATCGGGCTGGGTTTCAAAGGATTCCTGAAGCTTTTGAAGAGTCCGTTTTCCTACTCTTCTGTCCAGAACCACAAACATTCTGACGATAGGGTCATCGGAACGGATACTCTCCTGAATGTTTTGATCGCGGTATGCTTCCAAAGCCTCGCAGAATTCCTCGTCTGTATATTCCGTGCGCTGGTCGGGCGGGTATTTTTTCAATAGCGTCCAAAACTCCGCCCAATAATCGCCGACTCCGCCCGGAGCGGGATTTGTCGTGTAGCCGCTGTTGATAAAGTACGTGTTTACGGTTTCCCAAGAAAAGCGCTTTACCTGTACGCCGTCCACGCACACCTCAAAAATCCGGCAGCCATCCATCCCCACGTATGAGGTGCAGCCGTATCTTATCCTGCCGTGAAGCGAATCGGCGAGCATTTCCTGTTCAAGGTACTTTCTCATTCCGCTCCACGAACCGAGCGCTTTTCCCATGAGCAAACTCCTTTTTGCTTTCAGATTTAGTTTCTTGCCGAGTCACTCGGCCTTCTTATCGTCGACGAAGGTCAGCACCAGCCCTGCGGCGCCTACCGCCAGCGTAAGCGGCTCCAAACCGGAGCTGCACAATTGCAGCAGAATGGCGAACAGCAAAACCGCGATGCCTCTGAGCTTTTTCATATGTATAAACTCCTTTTCAATTCCAAATTATCTTGAATTCCCGCCCTCAGGCTTCGGGCGTTTTCTTGTATCTCTTGAAGCACAGCCCCGCGAACACCGCGCACAGCACGCCGCCCGCGAACATGATGTACAGATAGCAGATGTCCTCGCCCGCGCCCACTATCAGCGCGTACACGATGCCGATAAGCGCAACGGCCGCGCCCGTGATGCCGCCGAGGCTCAGCGCCCCGAATCCCCTGTAAACGCGAGCCTTGGGCAGAATATAGTCCAGCTTCTGTATGCGCTCGCTGATAAGCTCGACCAGCCCCACCAGCATGAGGAGCGCGGGGATAATGGCCAGCACGGCCACCGCCGCCAAGCCCCAGTACTGCATGAATTCCGGTTTTTCCGCGAAGCATTTCACCAGAACGACATAGTAGGCGATCCACCCGACGTTCCCGAAAATGTCATACACGATCCACCTCGTAGGTGTGATATCAGTCTTGTACATATAGCCCTCCAGCCTTAAAATTTTGTCCTGCGCGGGTCAGACAAGAGTGCGGAGCCAGCTGTTACAGCTTCACGTTCGGGTTCGTGTACTGCCCGTGCCGCCGCGTGTTTTCGCCGTAGTGTACCATCAGTTAACAAGGGCAGACACGCCTGACAGCGCGTCTTTTCGGCGCTTTTTGTTCTTTTCGCCGCGTCAGAAGAAGCTTGCACCGTTTCACTTCCGCCTTGCGGCAAAAGCTGCACTCTGCAATCTCCTTCTTCCTTCTCAAATCAAACCCACTTCGTTGGGCTTTAATTTGAATTATAGGACTACGACACATCTGCGTCTCAAAAAACAAAAATCACTCGAAAATCCATC
>URGI01000060.1 GCA_900547315.1 uncultured Eubacteriales bacterium
GAGGAATAGCCGTGCCGATAAGTGTTTGCCCTAGTCCTCAACTTTTTCGAGCATCTCAGGCTCCGACAAGCCCGCCCATTTATGGCTGAGCTTGTAGAATGCGGTTTCGATTATCTTGAGCTGCTCGTCGTCAAAGGCGCTCATTTCTTCAAAAAAGCTGTCAAAAACCGGGCCTATCCGATCTTCCGCAAGCCGGGCATAGGTCTTCTTGCCCTCCTCTGTCGGCGTGAGGACAACGTTTTTTCGGTTGCCGACGATGCGGTTTTTCTGTATGAACCCAAGCTCAAGCAGATGCTTTGTTGCCTTGGTGATGTTGCTCGGGATAATGCCGAGGTCGCGCGAGATATCCGCCATTATTCGGTGCTCGTCCTCAAATTCGCAGATATATTCCAGCACCTGCCACTCATGCTGCGTCAGATGCGGCTCATAATCGCCCCTGCCGCCGCGCATAACGCTGCGGTTTGAGCAGTTGGAAAAGAACACTGTTGCGCGCACAAGCTCCCTGTATTTTCCCATCCATTCGAGTTTCAACTACGGTATCCTCCAGATGCTGTGATTTATATTTAATAATTGATTATACTACTTTTGCCGCCGTGCTGCAACAGGAAAATGCTCCGTTTGCCTTATGCAGAGTTTTGATTAAAATTTTTGTTGTATTTTCAGCGAAAATATAGTATTCTGTGAGTGCCGCCATGCGGCTTAAATATGAAATAAGGAGCAGGTATATGTACGATTACATCATAGCAACCTCATCCACCTCGGACCTGCCGAGGACCTATCTTGAGGCGCACAACATTCCCTTCATCCCCTACACCTACACCATCGGCAACGACCTGTACGAGGACGACTGCCGCGAGGAGACCCGCCAGAAGGTCTACGAGGGTATGCGCAACGGCGACCGGCTCAAGACCTCGATGATAAACGAGTATATCTACGACGAGTTTTTCGAGTCTCTGCTCGCGCAGGGCAAGGACATTATCTTCCTCGACATGTCGCAGAAAATGTCCGTTTCCTATGAGAAGTCCAAGATCGGTGCGAAAATGGCGCTTGAAAAGTACCCGGAGCGCAAGCTCTACGTCATGGACACGCTCTGCATCTCCGGCGGCCTCGGCCTGCTGGTCGACAGCATGGTAACGCTGGCAGAGGGCGGCGCCGGCTACGACGAGGTCATCGCATGGGGCGAGGCGAACAAGCTGAAGATCGCGCACCGCTTCACCGTGGACGATCTGAACTACCTCAAGGCTGGCGGACGCGTGTCAAACGCGGCAGCGCTTGTCGGCGGTATGCTGGCGATCAAGCCCGTGCTGTACGTCCCCGACGGCGGCACGCTGGACGTTGCGAAGAAGGTTCGCGGGCGCAAGACCGCGGTCAATTCCATCCTTGACAGCGCAAAGGCCGACCTTGCGGAGGTCGACACCAATGGGCAGAAGGTGCACATTCTTCAGGCTGACTGCCGCGCCGACGCGGAATATGTACGCGACGAGCTGAAGAAGGCGTACCCCGACCTTGGAGAGATAACGATAACCAGTCTCGGCGTGGTCATCGGCGCGCATTGCGGCCCCGGCCTGCTGACGGTGTTCTATCTCTGCAACAGCCGCAGACCCTAAGATAATATTGTTGTTGAAAACAGCCTTGGGCATCCGCCCAAGGCTGTTTGTCGTGCAGGGGGAGTTTGCGGGACGGCACGGAGGCCGTCCCCTACGGCGCTAATGCGCCACTGTCTCGCTGCGGCTCGGTCACGGCGTTAGCCGTGACTGAGGGGCGCCAAAGCACAGACACGAGCAGTGCGGAAAAGACAGCTTGCACCATAACCACCTCTGTACCGTCCCAACAAAACCCATGGGTGGAGTTGTTAGCTCCACCCATGGGTTCAAATTATCTCATCAACTTCGGATTCGCCGCGGACTCTCACGCCGCGGGCTTTCAGCCGCTCGGCGGCGAGGCCGTCTCCGGCGATCAGCCGTCCGGTAAAGGTGCCGTCATATATCACGCCGCTGCCGCAGGACGGGCTTTTCTCCTTGAGGAGCGCCATTTTGCAGCCGTTTCTCTCCGCGAGACTCACCGCGACATCCGCGCCCTTGGAATACTCCGCCGTCACATTCCTGCCCTTGCAGCTCACGACCGCTCCGCCGCGCCGTTCGCTCGGATCGCGCGGGGTCGGCAAACCGCCCGCCGTCTCCGGACAGACCGGAATGAGCCGGTACTTCTCCCGCAGCGCCGCTATCTTCTCCGCAGCCATCGCGTTATGTCCGCCGCTGTATTTGCACTCGACACCCAGCAGGCACGCGCTTATCAGCAGCGCTTCTTTCTCGCTCATCGCGCCTACCTCCTCATGTTCAGCCCCATGACCGCGCCGCAGATGCCGCCGATGATGTGCGTCAGCTGTGAGACATTGTCGCTCAGCACGACGCCGTCGACGATCTCGCCGCCGAGGTACAGCACCAGCACGAGGATGAGCGTGATGGGAATATATCCGTCCTTCATCCCTGCGAGCGACGACATGACGATCATCATGAATACAATACCCGACGCGCCGAGCAGCGCCGTCCCCGGAAAGAACAGCCACTGCACAAGTCCGGACACCAGCGCCGTGAGAAATATCGCCCAGAACAGACTGCGGCTGCCGTATTTCTCCTCCAGCGGCGGTCCGACGACGAGTATCATCATCATGTTGCCGATATAATGCGAGTATCCGGAGTGCCCCAGCACGTGCAGCACGAAGCGCGGGTAGGTCAGAATATCCGTCAGCGGCGAGCGGTAAACGCTGAAGAGCTTCACCGTCGTCCAGCCGCCGGTGAACTTGTCCAGCAGCAGCGCCGCAAGCGAGAGCAGCGCGAAAGTCAGCACAACCGGAGAATTATATTGCAGCCTTACGAGCCGCTTCATCCGCGCACCTCGCGCAGCGCATTTTCATATGCCTGCTTCGTGCGCGAGTCAAAGCACACCATGCGCACGCGCTCTATCTCCGGATGCGCGGCGGTCACGGCGATGATGGTGCTTATCGCGATCTTCGCCGCGCGGTCAAGCGGGAAATGGTACACGCCCGTGCTTATCGACGGGAAATCGACAGTCTTGCAGCCGTTTTCCGCCGCGAGCAGCAGGCAGGAACGGTAGCACGAAGCCAGCAGCTCATCCTCGCCGTGCGCGCCGCCGTGCCACACGGGGCCGGGGGTATGGATGACGTGCTTCGCGGGGAGACGGTAGCCGCCGGTGATCTTGGCCTTGCCCGTCTCGCAGCCGTGCAGCGTGCGGCACTCGGCCAGCAGCTCCGGCCCCGCGGCGCGGTGTATCGCGCCATCGACCCCGCCGCCGCCAAGCAGCGAGCAGTTCGCCGCGTTGACTATCGCGTCCACGCTCTGATGCGTGATATCGCCCTGAATTATCTCTATAACAGCCATTATGCTATCCTCACTTCGACTTTGCCATTCTCCGCCGACAGCATGATCTGCGACGAGCTTTCGCCCCGTCGTGCGATGATGCCCTCGGCTATCTGATCCTCGACCTGCTTCTGGATAAGGCGGCGCAGGTTGCGCGCACCGTAGGTCACGGAGTAGCCCTCGCGGACAAGGTGGTCAACAAGGCTGTCGTCCCAGGTGAGGGCGATGTTCTTGCGCTCCATGTTCTCGCGCAGCTCGCCCAGCATGAGCTCGGCGATGGCGCGGAAGTTGGTCTCGGTGAGCTGGTTGAAGCAGATGACCTCATCGACGCGGTTTATGAACTCCGGACGCAGGAACTCGTTGAGCGCCTTCATCGTGCGCTCGCGGCTCATGTCGCTCAAGCTGCCGCCGAAGCCGACGCTGCCGGACTTGCTGTTGCTGCCGGCGTTGGTGGTCATGATTATGATGGTGTTTTCAAAGTTCACGGTGCGCCCCTGCGCGTCGGTTATGCGACCGTCATCCAGGATCTGGAGGAGGATGTTCATAACGTCGGGGTGCGCCTTCTCTATCTCGTCGAACAGCACAACGCTGTACGGCTTGCGGCGTATCTTCTCGGTGAGCTGCCCCGCCTCATCATAGCCGACGTAGCCGGGAGGCGAGCCGATGATGCGCGAGACGGAGAATTTCTCCATGAACTCCGACATGTCGAGCCGTATCAGCGACTCCGGCGAGTCGAACAGATCGGCCGCAAGGCGCTTTACAAGCTCCGTCTTGCCGACGCCGGTGCCGCCGACAAATATGAAGCTGACGGGCTTGCGCTTGACCTGAAGGCCGATGCGGTTGCGCTTTATCGCGGCGCAGACCGCGCTTATCGCCTCGTCCTGCCCGACTATATGCTCGCGCAGGCGCTCGTCAAGCTTCGACAGCCGCTCCAGCTCATCCTCGCGGATGCTGGAGGCGGGTATTTTCGTCCAAAGCTCGATTATTCTTGCGAGATTATCCATCGTGAGCTTCGGCCGCCCCTGCGCTTTGAGCTCCGCAAGCTCGCTTTCGAGCTGCATTTCCTTGCTGCGCAGCTCCGCGATGCGGGCATAGCGCTTATCGAGCATCTCGTCGGTGAAGCCGCCCTCCGGAGCGTCCTCGCTCATCAGCGCGTCGCGCTCGAATTTCACGTTCTCAAGGTCGCGTTCGGCCAGCATTCTGCGGCGGATGCCTTCGTCCTTGAGGTTCACGTCGGAGCATGCCTCGTCGATAAGGTCGATGGCCTTGTCGGGCAGGAAGCGGTCGGTTATATACCGCTCGCTCATCAGCACCGCCTGACGGCACATCTCGTCGGATATCTCGACGCCGTGGTAGTCCTCGTAGTAGTGCGATATGCCGTGCAGAATTTTGACGCTGTCCTCTATCGACGGCTCGTTGACCGTGACGGGCTGGAAGCGGCGCTCAAGCGCGGAATCCTTCTCGATATGCTTGCGGTACTCGGCAAAGGTCGTCGCGCCGATGACCTGAATTTCGCCGCGGGAGAGCGCGGGTTTGAGGATATTTGCAGCGTTCATGCTGCCCTCGGCGTCGCCCGCGCCGACGATATTGTGCACCTCGTCGATGACGAGGATAATATTGCCCTGCTTGCGTATCTCCTCGATCAGGCCCTTCATGCGGCTCTCAAACTGGCCGCGGAACTGCGTACCCGCGACAAGCGCGGTGAGGTCGAGCAGGAACACCTGCTTATCCTGAAGCTTATAGGGGACGTTGCCCATCGCGATGCGCTGCGCAAGCCCCTCTGCTATAGCCGTTTTGCCGACGCCCGGCTCGCCGATAAGGCAGGGGTTATTCTTCTGGCGGCGGTTCAGGATCTGGATAACGCGCTCCAGCTCCTCCTCGCGGCCTATCATGCTGTCGAGCTTGCCCTCACGCGCACGGGCGGTGAGGTCGATGCAGTAATTATCAAGGAATTTTCTCTTGGGCTGCTTCGGCGCCTTGTCGCCGTCCTGACGCGGCTGACGGTCGTTATTCTGCGCGCCGTCGCCCTGCGCAGGCGGAGTCGGGGGGCCGCCGAACAGGCGGTTGAGGAAGGGGAAGGTCGCGGTCTTGCCGTCGTCCTCGGAATCGTCCGAGCCGTCGTTGTCCACGTCCATCATGTCCTCAACGCCGCTGAGGGCGTTCATCATATCTCCGGTGATGCTGTCAAGGTCTTCGTCGGAGATGCCCATTTTGTTTATAACATCATCTACGGGCTTAATATGCAGCTCGCGGGCGCACTTGAGGCAAAGCCCCTCGTTTTTTGTCTGCCCGTTTTCTATCTTCGTGATGAACACGATAGCCACATTTTTGCCGCAGCGGGAACACATTGTAGGTTGCATTGTTACCTCCTGAGGGTAGTAACGGCTTCCCGCCGGAAGCCGCAGGGCGTCACATCAGCCCCTTGGTGATAAATTCGAAGGCGAGGAAGAAGCGGCCGAGCACGGTGTCGCTCATGGTGCTCTTGCCGATGATAAGGCCGAAGAAGCTGAGCACCCAGCACAGCAGCACGCAGTAGATAAAGCCCTTCACGAAGCCCAGCACCGCGCCGCCTATCTCATCGAGCGTCTCCATATTCGGCAGCCTGAATGACAAGTTGCCGACATTCGCGATGGCGATGAGGAAGATGAGTATCAGCAGGAATGCCAGCATCAGCCCGCCGACATGGGTTATCGTCCTGCACAGCACGGCGACAACGGCCTCCGTCATATTGACATTTTCGCTGTCAGCATACGCGACGGCCTCGGTCGCCATCTCCTCAGAGCGCTTCTCGTAGAACCCGATGCGCTCCATGCACTCATAGGCATAGTCGTAGCGCAGGGAGGGGTCCTCGGCGAGAATATCGTTGAGAGACTTGTCGCTGTTGCCGTAGCCGAGGCTGTCGAGCACCTCTTCGCGGTTCTGCTGAGAGTCAATATACCCGTCCACGAACGGCTCCAGCGCGGGGATTACCTCGCCGGAATACGCCGAGGACAGCAGGCTTCCGCCAAACAGTGCGATGACGATGGCCAGCAGCCCCGCGATCCCGCCTATAAGGCCGCGCTTATAGCCGCCCCACGTACACAAGGCGATTATCGCCAG
This sequence comes from uncultured Eubacteriales bacterium, assembly GCA_900547315.1. GTDB lineage: Bacteria > Bacillota > Clostridia > Oscillospirales > Oscillospiraceae > Limivicinus. Next base: position 6,477 of record URGI01000060.1, read on the forward strand.
AAGGATTATATCAATGACAGCTCTCATATGTATCAGCATCCTTTTCTGAAAGTATTGTCAACTTTGCTTCTTATGCAAATTATATTGTAACACAAGTTTATGAACAAATATAGCAAATTAATCTTAAGGAAGTTTTTCCATCATTGCGCCGGCAGCGCCGTCGTACCAGACACGGTTGAGGTACAGCCCCTGCGGCGGCATCGTGGGGCCGGTGAGCCGCCGGTCGCGCTTTTCAAGCAGCGCCGGTATCTCCTCCGGAATGAGCTTGCCGTAGGACGCATAGACCATCGTGCCGACCATGGCGCGGCACATGTTGTACAAGAAGCCGTTTGCGCATATCGAAACGGTTATCAGGTCGCCGTCCTTCTCGACGCGGCACCAGTACACCGTGCGCACGGTCGTTTTCGTTTGCGTGCCCTCGCTGCGGACGGCCTTGAAATCGTGCGTCCCCTCAAAGGCGCGCGCCGCGGCCTGCATCAGTGAGATGTCGAGCCGCTGCGGATAGAAGCACACGCGGTCGGCCAGAAAGGGGTCGGGTATGCGGCTGTTGAGTATCTTATAGACATACTCCTTCTTCACGCAGGAGCCGATGGCGTTGAAATCGTCCGGCACCTCCACCGCGTCGACCACAGCGATATCGTCCGGCAGGCGGGAATTCACCGCGAGCGGCATACGGTCTACCGGCACGGTGCAGTCGCTGTGGAAATTCGCGCAGTAGCGCAGCGCGTGGACGCCCGCGTCCGTCCTGCCGCAGCCGGTGAGCTTCACCCGCTCGCCGCAGACCTTTGCCAGCGCCTCTTCCATTGTCTGCGCCACGGTGATCGCGTTCTTCTGCACCTGCCATCCGTGATAGCGGCTGCCATCATAGCGCAGGCGCAGGGCAATGTTTTTCATAGGCTCAAATCCCAAACTTCTTCATAATTATCATCGCCGTGAGGAACACAACGCCGATTATGAGCGCCGCCCAGTCGCGCCGGAGCATCTTGGGCTGCTTCATGCTCGTGCGCCCCTCGCCGCCGTGGTAGCAGCGGCTCTCCATTGCGACGGCCAACTCGTCCGCCCGGCGGAACGCCGACACGAACAGCGGCACCAGCACCGGCAGCAGCGCCTTCGCGCGCTGGATGAGGCTGCCCGTCTCAAAATCTGCGCCGCGCGCCTTCTGCGCGGACATGATCTTGTCCGTCTCCTCGATGAGCGTCGGGATGAAGCGGAGCGCCATGCTCATCATCATCGTCATTTCATGGACGGGAACCTTGATCTTCTTCAGCGGATTGAGCAGCAGCTCCAGTCCGTCGGTCAGTGCGATGGGGCTGGTGGTGTAGGTCAGGAGGAAGGTGCCGGTGATGAGCAGCACGATGCGCAGGATCATTTTCACGGAGCGCGCGATGCCCTCCCATGTGATTATCCAGCCAGGGATTATCGGCGTGCCCTGCGTGTAGAAAATGTTCAGCGCGGCGGTCAGCACGATGATGAACAGCATCGGCTTCAGCCCCTTGAATATCGTCGCAGGTTTTATCTGCGACAGCGCCATGCACGCAGCCGTCGCCAGCAGCACCGCGATGTACGACACCCAGCCGTTCGACTGGAACAGCGCGACGATGTACAGCACGACAAGTATCAGCTTCGTGCGCGCGTCCAGCCGGTGGACTATAGTGTCTCCTGGGAAGTACTGGCCGAGGGTGATGTCCTTCAGCATATGTCCACCCCCTTCAGCTCCAGCAGCGCGGCTTTCAGCTGCTCATAGGTGTATATCGACTCCGGCAGCGCGATGCCGCGCGCTTTCAGCGCCATGGCAATGCGCGTCGCCTGCGGGACGGCAAGACCGATGCCGCACAGCTTCTCCGGCTGCGAGAACACCTCGGCGGGCGTCCCGTCCATGACCACATGGCTATGGTCAAAAACTATCAGCCGCTCTGTGAAGCGCGCGACGTCGTCCATGCTGTGGCTGACGACGATGACGGTCGAGCCGGTGCGCTCGCGGTAATCACGGATATTGTCCATTATCTGACGGCAGCCTGCGGGGTCAAGCCCGGCGGTCGGCTCGTCGAGTATCAGCACGCCCGGTCGCATCGCGATAACGCCCGCGATGGCGACGCGGCGCTTCTGCCCGCCGGACAGCTCCAGCGGCGAGCCGTCGAACAGCTTCTCGTCCACGCCGACGAAATCCGCCGCCTCGCGGACGCGCTCGTCGACCTCGCTGTCGCTGAGCTTCATGTTGCGCGGGCCGAAGGCGATGTCCTGATACACGGTCTCCTCAAACAGCTGGTGCTCCGGATACTGGAACACGAGGCCGACCTGCCATTTGACGTTGCGGCGGCTTATCTTGTCGGCGTTTATGTCCTGCCCGCCGACAAGCACTCTGCCCGTTGTCGGCTGAAGCAGGGCGTTGAGGTGCTGGGTAAATGTCGATTTGCCGCTTCCGGTGTGCCCGATGATGCCGACAAGCTGCCCATGCGGTATGCTTATGTTTATATCTTCTATCGCAACTCTGCGAAACGGGGTGCCCTCGCTGTATACATGGCTCAGGCTCTCCACGGTTATATCAGCCATTTTCTTTCCTCTTTATGAAATCTGAAAGCTCATCGGCGCAGTCCTCGACGTCCAGCTCATCCTCCGGCAGCGCCCAGCCGGCGTCGCGCAGCTCATGCATGAGCCGCACCGTTGCTGGGACGGACAGTCCCTCGCGATCCATCAGCGCAACGTCGGCAAACACATCTTTCGGTGTGCCGTCGGCGACAATGTGCCCGTTCGACATGACGATAAGCCTGTCGGCTCCGACGCATTCGTCCATATGGTGCGTTATCAGCACCACGGTCATGCCGTTTTCGCGGCAGAGCTTCGTTATCGTGCCGATGACCTCGGCGCGCCCCTGCGGGTCGAGCATCGCGGTCGGCTCATCGAGGACGATTATGCGCGGCTGCATTGCAATGACGCCCGCAATGGCGACGCGCTGCTTCTGCCCGCCGGACAGGAGGTGCGGCGCATGCATGCGGAAATCGTACATGTCCACCTGCTTTAGCGCCTCGTCAACGCGCCTGCGAATCTCTTCGGGCGGGACGCCGAGGTTTTCGGGCGCGAAGGCTACGTCGTCCTCCACAACGTTTGCGACTATCTGGTTGTCGGGGTTCTGGAACACCATGCCCACGGTGCGGCGCACGTCGATAACGCGATCCTCGTCGGCGGTGTCGATGCCGTCGATGAGCACCTGCCCCTCGTCGGGGACGAGGATGGCGTTCATATGCTTTGCAAGCGTCGATTTGCCGGAGCCGTTGTGCCCCAGCACGGCGACGAAGCTGCCCGCGGCGATGTCAAGGTCGATGCCGCACAGGCTCTCCTGATCGTCGCCGGGGTAGGTGAAATGCACATTTTTGAAGCTGATTATGTTCATATAATAAATATTCTCCGAAATGCGGGTATTAATGCAGGAAAATCACCGTTCCCAGCGGCAGGTCGCGCCGCAGGGGAGATACAGGCCGCTGTCGGTCACGGGGAGGCCAAGCTCCTGACTGTCCGACCGGCCTCCGAATTTCTTCGTGAAAATGCTCTCGGTGACGTAGCTGAGGACAGAGGCGGAAAGCCCCGTCGTATAGGAATTTATGATTACGAAAAGCGGATCGTCGCTCAGTACGCCCGCGCAGAGCGACACGAACGGCCAGAGGTTCTGTTCCAGCTTCCACACTTCGCCGCCGGGGCCGCGCCCGTAGGACGGCGGGTCCATGATTATCGCATCGTAGCGGCGGCCGCGGCGTATCTCGCGCTCGACGAATTTTCCGCAGTCGTCAACTATCCAGCGTATCGGCGCATCGGCGAGGCCGGACGCGGCGGCGTTCTCCTTGCCCCACGCGACCATGCCCTTTGCGGCGTCAACATGGCAGACCTGCGCCCCGGCCTTCGCGCAGGCGACAGTCGCCGCGCCGGTGTAGCCGAAGAGATTGAGGACACTTATCGGACGTCCCGCCGCGCGGATCTTTGCCATCGCCCAGTCCCAGTTCGCGGCCTGTTCGGGGAAAAGTCCGGTGTGCTTGAAGTTCATGGGCTTGACGTTGAAGGTCAGCTCGCCGTAGTGTATCTGCCAGTTTGATGGCAGGCCGCCCTTGTCCCAGCTGCCGCCGCCCGTTTCGCTGCGGCGATAGCGCGCGTCGCGGTCGTTCCAGTGCTTGTTGCGGCGGGGCGTGTCCCATATCGCCTGCGGATCGGGGCGCACGAGATAGTATTTGCCCCAGCGCTCCAGCTTCTCGCCCTTGGAGCAGTCGAGCAGTTCAAAATCCTGCCATTTATCAGAAAGCCACATACCGTTTCTCCCGTTGTTTCTTGTCTTTACATAATTAACCCATTTTAAGACATAATATTTTATCACTTTTATTACAATCGGTCAACAGGAAAAAGCCGGATCGTCGAAACGATCCGGTCGGTACGATGTGATTTGTGGTGCACGGTTTCTTTTACCTATTGGCAATAGTCCAAATCTTGCGACCCCTCAGTCAGCTTTGCTGACAGCGTCTTGCTGCGGCTCGTTCACGGCGCGGTAGTGAGTCACATGTCACCGGCATGTCATTACCTAACGCGCCGCTGCTTCGCTGCCTAAG
>URGI01000061.1 GCA_900547315.1 uncultured Eubacteriales bacterium
GCTTGACTTTATTGAATAATCCTGCTATTATTCAGCATGTCAAGTGAATATTAATTCATTGCAGATAATAAAACAAAAATCAAGCATGGGAAAGAGGATTTTAAAATGAAAAAGATGAGCAAGCTCGTATGCATCATCATGTGCATCGCAATGGTCGCGGCGCTGTGTGCCTGCGGCAGCAGCGCATCCACCCCGGCCGCTTCCGACGCTCCCGCGTCCGAGCCGCAGAACGCACTTGAGAAGATCAAGGCCGAAGGCGTTCTCACCGTTGCCCTGTCTCCGGACTTCTCCCCGATGGAGTTCGTTGACGCTTCCAAGTCCGGTCAGGAGCAGTACGTCGGCTTCGACGTGTCCCTCGCAAAGTACATTGCCGAGTATATCGGCGTTGACCTCACTATAGAAGCGATGGGCTTCGATGCCTGCCAGACCGCAGTTTACACCGCCACCGTTCCCATTTCCATTTCCGGCTGGTCATGGACCGAGGAACGCGCAGAGAACTATAACCTCTCCGATTACTACTACGCCGGCGACAACGAGACCGAGCAGGTGATACTTGTCCGCGCCGCCGACACCGAGAAATACAAGACCCCCGCAGATTTTGCCGGGCTTGACGTGGGCGCACAGGTCGCCTCTCTCCAGATGCAGCTTCTCACCGATCAGCTTCCGGACGCTAACCCCATCACCATCGGCGACCTCGGCACCGGCGTTCTCGAGCTTCAAAACGGTAATATCGAGGCTCTGGTCGTTGCAAAGGGCAATGCGGAAATGATAATCGACTCCAACCCCGACCTTGCCGTCTGCTCCTGCGAGATTGAGGTAAAGGCCGAGTACGAGGCAAATGTAGTCCTTATCACCAAGGGCGAGGATGAGCTGCTTGCAGTCGTCAATGAGGCGCTTGCCAAGGCATACGCCGACGGGCTCTACAGTGAATGGTACGAGGCAGCCATCGAGCTTGCCAAGTCCGAAAACGCAACCGAAAAGACCATAGACTGAGCATAGACCCGAGCAGAACGCAGCGGGATAGCGTAGAGATACGGTATCCCGCTGCTTAAGTAAGCACTGACAGGAGTGGGAAAATGAGCTTTATAAGCTTTGACAATATAGTAAAGATACTTACTAAATACTGGGACAAGTTCCTGATAGACGGCGTGGGCTATACGTTGCTGCTCTCCGCGATAACCGTTTTCTTCGGCGCGATACTTGCAACTCTGCTTGCCGGCATGAAAATGTCCCGCATTGCGCCTCTGCGCTGGCTTTCTACGGCGTATATCGAGATAATTCGCGGTACGCCCATGCTGCTACAGCTCTACTTCTTCTATTTTGCATTGCCGCAGCTTATCCCCGCGCTCAACAAGCAGAAGTTCCTGTGCATCGCCATCGCGCTCGTGTGCAACAGCGCGGCCTATGTCTCCGAGGTCATCCGCTCCGGCATCAAGTCCGTTGACGCGGGGCAGAGCGAGGCGGCGCGCAGCCTCGGACTGAGCAAAGCGCAGTGCCTCTGGCACGTCGTAATGCCGCAGGCGCTCAAGACCATACTCCCCGCCCTCGGCAACGAGTTTATCATGATAATCAAGGACACCTCGCTGGCCTCGACCTTCTTCATCGGCGATCTTATGACGCAGTACCTGCTTGTCAAGGGCGCGACCTACCTGCCGATAGAGCCGCTGGTGATAGTCGGCGTGATATACTTCCTGCTGACCTTCATCCTCAGCAAGCTGTTCGGACATTTTGAAAGGAAGATGAGCCGTGGAGACAAATAACAACGTTCTGATAAAGGTCACTGACCTGAAAAAGCATTTCAATAAGGGCGAGATAAAGGCGCTCGACGGCGTGAGTCTCGATATCTGCAAGGGCGACGTCATCGTCATCATCGGTCCCTCCGGCTCCGGCAAATCCACCTTCCTGCGCTCGCTGAACCTGCTTGAGCATCCGACCGAGGGCAGCATAGTGTTTGACGGCGTGGACATCACCAAGAAAAAGGACGCGCAGGGCAAGAAAATCGACCTCGACGAGCATCGCCGGAAGATGGGCATGGTGTTCCAGCATTTCAACCTCTTCCCGCACAAGACGATAATGGGCAACATGACCATGGCTCCGGTGCTGGTAAAGCATATGCCGCAGGCTGAGGCCGAAGCCAAGGCACAGACGCTGCTGCAGCGCGTCGGGCTTGGCGACCGCGCCAATGCGTACCCCGCGCAGCTCTCCGGCGGCCAGAAGCAGCGTGTTGCGATAGTGCGCGCGCTTGCGATGGAGCCTGACGTGATGCTCTTCGACGAGCCGACCTCCGCGCTCGACCCCGAAATGGTCGGCGAGGTGCTGGACGTTATGAAGAATCTGGCCGAGACGGGCATGACGATGGTCGTTGTAACGCATGAGATGGGCTTCGCAAAGGAAGTAGGCAATCGTGTGGTATTCATGGATGAGGGCAAGATCGTCGAGCAGGGCAGCCCTGCCGACATCTTTGATAACCCGCAGAGCCCGCGTCTGAAGGACTTTCTGTCCAAGGTGCTGTGATGAGTGAACTTAAAAATCTTGCGCTCGGCAACGTTGACGAGAAGTCGGCGCTGTTTGAGTCGATAGCGGATAAAATATGGGATAACCCTGAGCTGTCGCTCAAGGAGTTCGGCGCGGCGAAACTGTACTGCGACACGCTGCGTGCGGAGGGCTTCGAGGTCGAGGAGAATATATGCGGGATAAAGACCGCGTTCTCCGGCAAATTCGGCAGCGGCAAGCCCGTGATCGGCATTCTCGGTGAGTTCGACGCGCTGTCCGGCCTGTCACAGACGGCGGGTGCGGAGGAGTACGCGCCGATCGTCTCCGGTGGCAGCGGTCATGGCTGCGGGCATAACCTGCTGGGCGCGGGCTCACTTGCGGCGGCAGTCGCGGTGAAAAAGTATCTGGAGCTGAGCGGCAAGTCCGGCACGGTGATATATTTCGGCTGCCCCGGCGAAGAGGGCGGCGCGGGCAAGGCGTATATGGCGCGCGAGGGCGCGTGGTACGCGCTGGACGCGGCGCTGACCTGGCATCCGTCGGATGTGAACCAGAACGCGACCGGAACGAACAATTCCTGCATACAGGTGCTGTATAAATTCCACGGCAAAGCCGCCCACGCGGCGGGCGATCCGTATAACGGGCGCAGCGCGCTGGACGCGGTGGAGCTGATGAACGTCGGCGTGCAGTTCCTGCGCGAGCATATGACCGAGGACTGCCGCATACACTACGCGATAACCGACGCTGGCGGCGTTTCGCCGAACGTCGTGCAGGCGGAGTCCGCGGTGCTGTACATGGTGCGCGCGAACAAGGTTGCCGATTCCGTGAAGCTTCAGGCGCGCGTGGACGATATTGCGAAGGGCGCGGCGCTGATGACCGGCACGAGCTACGACCGCGTGTTCATAGACGGCACGGCGGAGCTGCTGCCGAACTACACGCTGGAGAAGCTCATGCACAGCTGCTTTGAGGAGGTCGGCGTGCCGAAGTGCACCGCCGAAGAGCTGGAATACGCCGCCGCGCTGAAGGCGACATATCCTCCGGAGCGCGACGTACCCGGCATCGGCGCGAAGTTTGACGCCGGTATAGCCAAGCAGGTCAAGGCGCTGAGTGAGAACATGACCAAGCCCGTCTACGATTTCCTCATGCCGCAGTATTCCGGTGAGGGCTTCCGGCCGGGCAGCACCGACGTCGGCGACGTGAGCTGGCAGACGCCGACCGCGCAGATAGAGGTCGCGGCGTGGCCCGCGGGCGTGCCCGGACATTCGTGGCAGGTCGTTGCCTGCGGCAAGAGCAGCATGGCGCACAAGGCGATGCTCTGTGCGGGCAAGGTCATTGCCTCCGCCGCGATAGAGCTTCTGGAGCAGCCGGCGCTGCTGGAGAAGGCCAAGAGCGAATTCAAGGAGCGCTCGGCTTCGGGCTATGTGTGCCCCATAGAGCCGGACGCGGTTCCGATAGCGCTGTAAGTTTATAAAGAAACATCCGTGGATGGGAGCATCTGCTCTTATCCACGGATGTTTTTATACTGCTTTGCGCATTAATAATTCGAAAACGCGGTGAATTCCGGACGGACGTAGTTTGCGCTGTCGGGCGTGCCGGAGATTGCGGTCAGCACGCCGCCGCTGACGGAGTACAGCTCGCTGTCGGAGGAGTCCGCGCCGCTGGAGCCTTCAAACGCGACGGTGTTGTCACCGCACAGGTAGTACCGCGCGCGTTCGCGGCTCTGGAACAACTGCACGGGCGCGCCGTCGACGAGAGTGTACGCATCGAAGATTACCTTGTCGGTGAATTCGTCGCCGCTTATCTGGCCGATCAGCAGCTCGCTTGTGCCGTCGCCGTCGAGGTCGGCGAAGCAGTAGCCGACGCAGGCCGGTTTGTCCTCTCCGGCGTAGATGCACAGGACGGACAGTCCGGCACCCATCAGATCGCCCTCGCCGGCGTTGGAAGCCAGCGCGTCGCGGTACGCGGTCAGGACGGAGGCGTAGGCGGTGTTGTAATCAACTTCGGGCGCGGCAGTGACTTCCGGGGAAGCTTCGGGCGCTTCCGTGACTTCGGGCGAGGGAGCCGCAGGCTCGGAGGTGTTTGCGGGAGCCTGAGTCGGAGCCGGAGTATCCGCGGCCGCGGGCTGACCGGCGCCGCAGGCGCAGAGCATACACAGCGACAGTATCGCAGCGATTATTGCACAAGATTTTTTCATAATTTTATCCTTTCTCTATTGTGTGACTTATAAGCGTTCTAACGGAGAGCTATTTTAGCTTTGCCACCGCCCGAATGCAATGGCTGGAGCGCAGATTTAAGAAAAGATAAGAAAATCAGGATGCCGTTAACGGCATCCTGATTTTATACGTTTTGCGGCTTATTTAAGCTCGCCGCGCTCCTTGAGAGCGTCCTTGCGGCTCAGGTCGATGCCCTTCGGGCCGACGTTCATGACCTTGACCCAAGTCATGTCGCCGACCTTGAGAACGTCTTCGACCTTCTCGGTGCGCTTGAACTCAAGATCCTTGATCTTCACAAGGCCGTCCTTGCCGGGAACCAGCTCGACCCATGCGCCGAAGTCGGAACGGATATTGGAGACCTTGCCGTAGTACAGTGCGCCGACTTCCGGCTCGAACACGATGTCCTCGATGGTCTTGCGCGCGGTGCGGCAGGCCTCGATGTCGGAGCTCGCGATGAAGATGGAGCCGTCGTCGTTAATGTCGATCTTGCAGCCGGTGTCTGCGGTGATCTTCTGGATGACCTTGCCGCCGGAGCCGATGACCTCGCGGATCTTGTCGGGGTTGATCTTCATCTGAATCATCTTGGGCGCGGACTTGGCCAGCTCCTTGCGCGGCTCGGCGATAGCCTTGAGCATGATCGCGTCGAGGATCTGGAAGCGGGCTTCCTTGGTGATCTCGAAGGCTTCCTTGACGATCTCGTGCTTCAGACCGTCGTTCTTGAGGTCCATCTGGATGGCGGTGATGCCCTGCTTGGTGCCTGCGACCTTGAAGTCCATCTCGCCGTGGAAGTCCTCAACGCCCTGAATGTCGATGAAGGTGGTGAAGTCGTCGCCATCCTGGATCAGGCCGCAGGAGATGCCCGCGACGGGAGCCTTGATGGGAACGCCTGCGTCCATAAGAGCGAGCGTGGTGCCGCAGATGGAGCCCTGAGAGGTGGAGCCGTTTGAGGAGAGAACCTCGGAAACTACGCGAATGGCGTAGGGGAAGTCTTCAACGTCGGGGATGACGGCTTCGAGAGCCTTCTCGACCAGTGCGCCGTGGCCGTATTCGCGGCGGCCGGTGCTGCGGCTGGCACGAGCCTCGCCGGTGGAGTAGGAAGGCATGTTGTAGTGATGCATGAAGCGCTTCTCTTCCTCTTCCCAGATGGTGTCGAGCTTCTGGGACTCGCTGAGAGTGGCAAGAGTGGCGATGGAGAGAACCTGAGTCTGGCCGCGGGTGAACAGGCCGGAGCCGTGCACCACGGGGATAACGCCGACCTCGGCTGCGAGGGGGCGGATCTCGTTCATCTGGCGTCCGTCAACGCGCTTGCCGGCGAGCAGCCACTTCTTGACGACCTTCTTCTGCAGCTTGTAGAGTATCTCGTCCATGTACTGCATCATGTCGGGGTGCTCTTCGCCGTACTTCTCCTGAACCATGGTGATCCACTCGTTGACGCGGGCTTCGCGGACGTTCTTGTCATCGGTGTCCATGCAGTGCTCCATGGACTCGAACTCCTTCTCGACCAGCTCGTCGAACAGCTCCTGATCAAAGGCAGCGTGCTCGTACTCGAACTTGGGCTTGCCTATCTCGGCGACCATCTTGTCGATGAGGTCGAGAACGGGCTGGAGGTGCTCATGTGCCTGAACGATGCCCTCGTACATGACGTTCTCGGGAACCTGATCGGCCTCGGACTCGATCATGACGATCTTCTTGTGGGTGGCGGCGACGGTGGTGGTCATGCGGTTGTGCTCACGCTCGGCCTTGGTGGGGTTGAAGAGGTACTTCTCGCCGTCCCAGCCGAGGACGATGCCGGCGATGGGGCCGTTGAAGGGCACGTCGGAGATGGAGACTGCGGCGGATGCGCCGATCATTGCGGTGATCTCGGGGGAGCAGTCGCGGTCAACAGACAGGACTTCGCAGGCGATAACGACGTCGTTGCGCAGATCGGTCGGGAAGAGGGGACGCATGGGGCGGTCGATCAGGCGGGAGGCCAGAACTGCGGGCAGGCTGGGCTTACCCTCGCGGCGCATGAAGCTGCCGGGGATGCGGCCGACTGCGTAGAGCTTCTCGTTGAAGTCAACGGAGAGCGGGAAGTAGTCGATGCCGTCCTTGGGGCGGGCGGAAGCGGTGCAGGTTACGAGAACGGTGGTGTCGCCGTACTTGACGAGGACTGCGGCGTTGCAGAGCTCTGCCATCTTGCCGACCTCCATGGAGAGGGGGCGGCCTTCGTACATGATCTCATACTTCTTGTAATTGGGGAACTGCTTCTGGGTGATTATCATGTGTTTATCTCCTTTATATTTTGGCGATCCCGCCGTCTTAGCACTTGAAGAAACGCCCGCCCTGAGGGCGCTTTTTCAAATACTAAGCTGTGCGGGAAACGCTTGCTTACATTAAAAAAGCATGGGGATTATTCAATTATCCCCATGCTCAATACCTTCATAACCTTCAGAAAGAGCTGAACGGCAAAATTACTTACGGATGTTCAGCTTTGCGATGATCGCACGGTAACGCTCGATGTCCTTCTTGGCGAGGTAGTCAAGGAGGCGGCGGCGCTTACCGACCATTTTGTACATGCCCAGACGGCTGTGGTCGTCGTTGGGGTGATTCTTCAGATGCTCGGTCAGCTCACGGATACGCTGAGTGAGGATAGCGATCTGAACTTCGGGGGAGCCGGTGTCGCCCTCGTGGGTGGCGTTCGCGGCGATAACGCTGGTCTTGACTTCTTTGGTGATCATAGTGATGATTACCCCTTTCTTGAAATTCTATACCCTGCGTCTAAGCCGAGGGCGGAAAGGCTACCGCATCGGCGGCATGACCCCATGGCTGAGAGCGCGGGCGCATACTGGAGTATAATAGCATCAAACGGCGGATAAGTCAACAGATTTCTGCGCGGCGCGGAGCTTTATTTGTCTCGTGCCTCAAATATAAGCCCACAGCGCGCCGGAACGTCCATTTCGCGGAAATATTTCTCCTCAAACGGGATCCAGCGCTCGAAGAAATCGCGGCTGCGTTCGCCGTTGCGGCGCATGATCCGTTCGTGCTGAAGCTCCGGAGATACCGAGAGGAACACGGTGAGATCATAGGCTCCGGCAAGCTCGGGGTGCATGCTGTATGCACCCTCAATGAAGCTGACCGTCTTCGGCTCGACCTCGACCGTGTCGCCCAAGGCCATATTGCGGCAGACGAAGGGGCGGTAGCTGAAGCGGCTTCCGTTCTCCAGCGGGGCGAGGACTTCGGCGGCGAAGCGCTCGCGGTCAACATTCCCGCCGGGTTCGGCGAAACGCTCCGGCCTGCGCTGCTCGGGACGGAGGAAGAAATCGTCCATGTGAAAAACGTTCCCGCCGCACAGCTCCGCAAGCCGCGCCGCGAGAGTGCTCTTGCCCGCGCCGCAGCGGCCGTCGATCGCGATGATGACCCGCGGCTGCGTGTCGAGCAGGCGGTCGATACGCGTTTTGATCTCCTGCGCGATGCCCTCAAAGGACGTGTCCGCGGCCTGCCGCATCACCACGTTTTTCAGGTACTCATTGAACCGGTCGTACTCATCCTGCGACAGCTCGCGTGGGTACGACATGATGACAAGCCTGTGCCCATGCCCATCGAAGCCCGCGCGGTACGGCGGATGGACGTGCGCGAACGGGTTTGCGTGATACCCGCAGCGTTCGTAGAAGCCCTTGCGCCGCACGGATGTCTTGTCCGACGGCGGGTCGATCTCAAGTATCACGGTCTTGCCCTTCTCGCCTAGAAGCTCCAGCGCGCGCTGGCCGCAGCGCTGTCCGCGCCGCTCGGGAAGAATGCAGAAGTGTTCTACATATATAAAGTCCGCGGTCTCCCAGTACAGCATGTCGCCGCACCACTCTCCGCTGTCGTCATATATCAGGTCGAAGAGGTATTCGGGGTGGGTCATTATGCTGCGCTGCGACTCGATGCTGCGCTGCTCGTGGATGGGGAAGCTGACGCCGTACAGGTCAAATGCGGACTCGAAGTCCGCGCCGGCAGCGGAAGTGAGTCTTTTGAATTTCATGTGAAGCCTCCGAGGGGAATGTGTCGTATTACCTTTCCGGCGCCCAGCCGTCGAGCGGGAGCCGCTGCATCGCGCCGAATATCTTTGAGCGCATGTCCGGATAGTCATGGCCGAGCGTTTTCAGGAGCTGCTTTATCTCATAGCGCTTGCTGCCCTTGTCCTGCGGGCACGGGTTTTCGACTATGGGCAGCTCCAGCTGATGGGCGAGATTCGATATGCGCTGCTCGCCCGCGTATATCAGCGGGCGTATCTGCGTCACGCCGGAGCGGTCGAGGTAGGTCACGGGCTGGAAGCAGCTCAGCCGCCCCTCGAACAGCAGCGACATCATGAATGTTTCGACCGCGTCGTCAAAATGATGCCCCAGAGCGAGCTTGTTTATCCCGCGCTCGCGCAGAAGATTGCCGAGCGCGCCGCGGCGCATTTTCGCGCAGAGCGAGCAGGGGTTGTCCTCCTTCCGCACATCGAACACGATCTGCTTGATGTCGGTTTTGACGCAGGTGTACGGTACGTTGATCCGCGCGCAGAGCTCGGCCACGGGGGAGAAATCCATGCCGTCGAAGCCCAGCTCTATCGTCACGGCTTCAAGCTCAAATTGTATGGGGTAGTATCTGCGCAGCCGGTCGAGCGCGAGCAGGAGCACAAGACTGTCTTTCCCGCCGGACACGCCGACGGCCACGCGGTCGCCGTCCTGTATCATGCCGTAGTCGTCCACGGCGCGGCGGATCAGGCCGGTGAAATCATTGAGTGCTTTGTCCATAAAAAGTTTCCTTGAAAATTGAAAAATGATTTTGAGATTATACGCGAATTCGTGAGAATTTGCGAGGATTCAAGAGATTTGAAAATCAGAATTAAAATAGCCGTTGACAAGCGGAAATGCTTGTGATATAAAGATAAAGCGCGTTTAGAGAAATAATACTATCGCGCATGAAAAATGTCAAAACATTTAATCTATATGGAGGCACAGAACATGTCTACTACCATGGTAACCAAGGAGACCGTTACCCGCAAGTGGTACGTCCTTGATGCAGCCGGCAAGCCCATGGGCAAAACCGCTGCCCTCGCCGCAGACCTTCTCCGCGGCAAGCTCAAGACCGATTACACCCCCAACGTTGACTGCGGCGATTACGTCATCATCGTCAACGCCAAGGACGCAGTCCTCACCGGCAAGAAGCTGGAGCAGAAGTACTACCGTACCCACTCCGGTTATCCCGGCGGCCTGAAGGAGACCCAGTACAAGACCCTTATGGCCAAGAAGCCCGAGCTCGCAATGCGTCTTGCAGTCCGCGGCATGCTTCAGAAGAACACCATCGCTCAGTGGCAGCTCAAGCGCCTGAGAGTCTTCGCCGGCGCGGAGCACACCCATGCAGCTCAGAAGCCCGAAGTTTGGGATCGCTAAGAGGAGGTAAAGAAATATGGCAACCTATAAGTGCAAGAAGCCCTATATGTACGGCACCGGACGCAGAAAGTCCTCCGTCGCACGCGTTCACCTCATCCCCAACGGCACCGGCGCTATCACCATCAACGGCCGTGATATCGACGATTACTTCGGTCTCGATACCCTCAAGCTCATCGTCCGTCAGCCCCTCGTCACCACCGGCACCGTCGGCAAGGTCGACATCGAGGCTACTGTCTCCGGCGGCGGCGTTTCCGGTCAGGCCGGCGCCATCCGTCACGGCATCGCCCGCGCGCTGATCGTTGTTGATGAGAACTACCGTTCCGCCCTCAAGGCCGCAGGCTTCCTGACCCGCGACCCGAGAATGAAAGAGCGTAAGAAGTACGGTCTCAAGGCCGCCCGCCGCGCTCCGCAGTTCAGCAAGCGTTGATCAGACGCAAATTTACAACTCAAAAGCTCAAAAACCCCGGAAAATGCTGATTTTCCGGGGTTTTCTTATACCCTTTTCGTCTGATTGCTTTTGAAGCCTTTCGTTGTTTTTGACCGTATGTGACCTCGGTTAACCCATTTTATAAGGGCTAAAAATGGGTTAACCGGGACAAATGGGTGAGTAAATGGGTGAGTAAATGGGTTAACTGAAGGGTCAACACAAGGTGAATTTGCGGTTTTTTTTCATGAACGCCCCTAAGTAAAAATGAACTGCATTGACACTGATGCGGTTTGTAC
>URGI01000062.1 GCA_900547315.1 uncultured Eubacteriales bacterium
TTTTAATGATACGGCGACCACCGAGATCTACACTCTTTCCCTACACGACGCTCTTCCGATCTGGATTGCCCACACATCTTATTATTTTACGCTCTATGTCTCCTTTTCCGTCAAACATATCCACTATACCCTGACTGTAATTATATGCCATGGCATTAATGGTAAAATCACGCCTTTTTAAATCCTCTCCGAGATTAG
Organism: uncultured Eubacteriales bacterium; assembly: GCA_900547315.1. Classification (GTDB taxonomy): domain Bacteria; phylum Bacillota; class Clostridia; order Oscillospirales; family Oscillospiraceae; genus Limivicinus. The sequence goes on from URGI01000062.1 coordinate 199, forward strand.
ACGTGAATTCAACGTTTTTGGGATGTCTGCTGTCCTCGTATTCTCCGTCAATTCTGTAGGTGGTGACTTCATATCCTTCATTACCCATCATGACAGTAACAGTTCCGTGTTCTATGCCTGTATCCACTGTTCTGCGGAAAAGCTTTTTGACTTCCCACGGTTTTGCAGAGGTTGTTATATCCCAGTCTCCCGGAACACGACAAATAATGCTGTCGCGGACACATCCCCCGACAGCATATGCTTCATATCCATATTCAGTTAATCGTGTAATGATGTAATCAACATCTTCCGGTAACTTAATATACATATTCTGTTCCTTAGTATGCTTTGCCCCAGTATACCATCTTGGTTGCAGGCTTGCCGCAGCATACGCATACATCACTTAATTTTTCCTGATTAAATGGCATACAACGGCTTGTTGCTGTTGTATCTTCTTTAATCTTGTTTTCACATTCTTCATTACCGCACCACATAGCCTTAACAAATCCGGGCTTGTTGGCAACTGTCTGCTTGAATTCCTCGTAATCGGTTGCCACATAGGTATGTGTGTCTCTGTGTTTTCTTGCTCTTTCAAGCATTTCAACCTGCATTGTATCAAGAATTTCTTTAACCTTAACATCAAGCTCGTCTATTGACACAACTGTCTTTTCTCTTGTATCTCTTCGTACAATAACTGCCTGATTGGCTTCAATATCCCTAGGTCCCATTTCTATTCTTACAGGAATTCCTCTCATCTCCTGTTCAGAGAACTTCCAGCCCGGATTCTTGTCGCTGTCATCAACTTTAATCTTGACGTGAACAAGGGCGAGATCGTCGCGCTTATCGGCCCGAACGGCGCCGGCAAGACCACGGCCTTCAACTGCGTTACCGGCGTATATGAGCCGACGAACGGCAAGGTCGAATTCATGGGCGAGGTCATCGCCGAGAATCACCCGCAGGGCAAGATGAAAAAACTCTACGCGGGCGAGAATATGGGCATGTACACGGACGTCGTGTCCTACACGCCTGACGTGATAACCTCCAAGGGCATTGCGAGAACATTCCAGAATATCAGGCTGTTCTCGAAGCTCTCCGTGTTTGAAAACGTCCTCATTGCAAAGCACATGCGCGCAAAGCAGAACTTTTTCTCGGCAGCGCTGCATCTCAATGGCGCAGAGGAGAAGCGTATGCGCGAGGAGGCCATGGCGCTGCTCGCGGAGCAGGGGCTGGATAAGTACAAGGATGACGTCGCGGGAAGCCTGCCCTATGGCATCCAGCGCCGTCTTGAGATCGCCCGCGCGCTTGCTACTGAGCCGAAGCTGCTGCTGCTCGATGAGCCGGCGGCTGGCATGAACCCGCAGGAAACTCTGGAGCTTGCGCAGTTCATAAGCGAGATACGCGACCGCCACGAGCTGTCCATCTTCCTTGTCGAGCACCATATGGATCTGGTCATGAACATCAGCGACAGGATATATGTGCTTGACTTCGGTAAGCTGATAGCGTCGGGCGTTCCGGCGGAGATACAGAACGACGAAAAAGTCATTGACGCATATCTGGGGGTGAGCGAGGATGAGTGAAACGATACTCAGCGTAAAAGACCTGAAGGTCAATTACGGCGGCATTGAAGCTGTCAAGGGCATCAGCTTCGACGTGCCCAAAGGCTCGGTCGTCACGCTTATCGGCGCGAACGGCGCGGGTAAATCCACGACGCTCAAGGCGATTGCCGGACTTGTAAAACCCGCCTCCGGCAGCATCTCATTCAAGGGCGAGAGCATCACCGGCAAGGATCCGTCGCTGATAGTCTCCAAGGGCATAGTGCTCGTGCCGGAAGGCCGCCGCGTGTTTGACAACATGACGGTGCTTGAGAATATAAAGATCGGCGCCTACCTGAGACACGACGATCTGAGCGAGGATATGGCGTGGGTGTTTGACCTGTTCCCGCGGCTCAAGGAGCGCGAATGGCAGCTGTCCGGTACGCTCTCCGGCGGCGAGCAGCAGATGCTCGCGGTCGCCCGCGGTCTCATGGCGCGGCCTGAGATAATTATGATGGACGAACCGTCGCTTGGCCTCGCGCCGCTGGTAGTCAAGGGAATATTTGACATTATACGCGAGATAAACAAGCGCGGTGTTACCGTGCTTCTGATAGAGCAGAACGCGAACATGGCGCTGAAGGTTGCGGACTATGCTTATGTCCTTGAGACCGGCAGCATCGGCCTGAGCGGCACCGGTGCGCAGCTATTGGCGGACGAAAATGTCAAGCACGCATACCTCGGCAAGTAAATATCGCAAAGCCGTCCGATAGTTTTCGGGCGGCTTTTTAAAAAAGTTTTTAACAATAAGCGGCAGATATATGCTATGTTATGCATGAGGTGATAGTTATGACGGTAAAGCAGCGTTTGACGAGATCATACATATATATGTTTCTTGTTCCGCTCCTTATTGCAGCGCTGCTGCTCATTCTTGGCGTGGGGATAGCGTTGTTTTCTTTGGAGACAAAGTACCTGCCGCGGCTTGGACTGACTCTTTGGAAAATGCATGCGACGCTTGAGAAGTATGAGACAACGTTTTCAAGTCTTGAGATATTTATCTGGACATATCTTGGAGCGGTTGGTATGGCTCTGCTTCTGACGATATGCTTCACAAATTTCGTCCTGACGCGCTCACTGTTCCGCCATATTTCCGCCCCGCTTGACGAGCTTGTGGCCGGAGTGGAGCGCATACAGGGCGGGAACCTCGACGAGCCGATCGCCTATGACGGGAACGACGAATTCAAGGCCGCGTGCGACGCCGTTGACCTCATGGCAGCGAAGCTCAAGGCTGCGCTTGACGACGAGCAGCGCCGCCAGCAGAGCCGCAAGGAGCTTATCGCCGGCATGTCGCACGACCTGAAAAGCCCGCTTACCTCCATCCGCGCATACAGCGAGGCGATACGCGACGGCGTGGCGCAGAAGCCGGAGATGCAGCAGCGCTATATTGAGACGATATGCCGCAAGGAGCAGGAGATAGAGGCGATGGTGAACCGCCTCTTCGAGTTTTCAAAACTCGACCTCAGCGAGCTTCCGCTGAAAATGGAGGCCGTGGACGTCGGCGCGGAACTGCGCGCGATTGCGGAGGACTATTCCGACAAGGCGTATGTGAACGTCTCTGCGGATGAATGTACCGCCGAGGCCGACCGCGAGCAGCTGCGGCGCATCGCAAAGAACATAATCGACAACAGCATAAAATACAGCGGCAGGGACAGAGTCTGCGTGGATATCCGTGCGGAAAAATGCAGCGATATGGTCAGACTCAGCTTCAGCGACGACGGCAAGGGAGTACCCGATGAGCAGCTGCCGAAGCTCTTTGACCTGTTCTATCGCGCAGATCCCGCACGCGAACACAGCGGAGACGGCAGCGGGCTCGGGCTCGCGGTCGTGAAAAAGACCGCGGAACAGATGGGCGGCTCGGTAGAGTCGCGCAGGAGCGTCGGCGGTGGATTGTGTATTATCGTTATGTTGAAAGAGGCGAAAGAATGAGCAGGATACTTATAATTGAGGACGACAAGGAAATTTCGGAGATCGAGCGCGATTATCTTGAGCTGGACGGCTTCGAGGCCGACATAGCGAACAACGGCATAACGGGGCTTGAGAAGGCTTTGAGTGGAGGATATGACCTTGTGCTGCTCGACCTGATGCTGCCCGGAATGGACGGCTTCTCCATATGCAAACGGCTCCGCGAGAAGCTGGATATCCCCATCCTGATGGTCACTGCGCGTACACAGGACGTGGACAAGATACGCGGTCTCGGCTTCGGTGCGGACGATTATATTGAAAAGCCGTTCTCTCCCAGCGTACTTGTCGCGCGCGTAAAGGCGAATCTTGCGCAGTACAAGCGCCTGAAGCCGGAGGAAAAGCCCAAAGCTGTCCTGACCGTCGGCGACCTAACCTTTGACACGGAGGCGCATTCCGCGTCCGTGCGCGGCAAGCCGCTCACGCTGACGAACAAGGAATACGAGCTGCTGCTGTTCCTCGCCAAGCACCCGAATCAGGTGTTTGGCCGCGAGGATCTGTATGAGCTGATATGGGGGCTTGAGTCGATGGGGGACAACATCACAGTTGCTGTGCATATCAACAGGCTGCGCGAAAAGGTCGAGCTTGACCCGTCGCACCCGCAGATGATACAGACCGTATGGGGCGTGGGCTACCGTTTAAACGCCGTTTAGCATTGCGTTATATTGAATTAAATCTGCTCTCCTATACTGGGCTTGTCCCAGTGAGGGGGGCAGATTTGTTTTATAAGGAGCATTCATAACTATATCGCAAAGACCGCCATCGACTACGCAAACATCCAGCCCGAAGAGATCATGGACGTCTGCCTCAGAGAGGAAGGTGCTCTTGTTGAGGTCGATTTCAACACCGAGTGGATGAACTACATCTGCTACGTCGACCTGAGCGGCGAAGTGCTCGGCTTCCTCTCCGAGCCTGTGCCCATCCACGATACCGACACGATGGTGCAGTACATCCAGGACCGCCGCTGTGCGTAACTGATTCGCTATTCTTCTCCACTGAATAAAGCCCGTCAGCAGGCTTAAAAACCTGCTGGCGGGCTTACTTTTTTATAGCATTGTAGATATTGCCTTGGTCACGCTGCCGAGGAGCCTGGTGTGCCACTTGATATCCTTCAGACTCTCCTGCGTCACCTCACGGCACTGGCTCCTGGTGGAAATGAAATCCTCCTCGATATCCTTTATGCACGGCGTATCGCACATATATGCGGCGCACTCAAAGTGGTGATACAGGCTGCGGTAATCGAGATTTATCGAGCCGACAACGGCCTTGCAGTCGTCGCTGACAAAGACCTTCGCATGGACAAAGCCGGGGGTGTATTCGTATATCCTGACTCCGGCCTCCAGCAGCGCGGCATAGTGCGTCTTGGCCAGCGCGTAGGGGACGGGCTTGTCCGGTATGCCGGGGAGGATGAGCTCAACGTCAACTCCGCGCTGTGCCGCGAAGCGAAGCGCCGTTTCGAGCTCGCCGTCGAGAATGAGGTACGGCGTCATAATGTGCACATAGCGCTCCGCGCGATTGAGAATATCCGAATACACCATCTCGCCGACGCGGTAGCTGTCCAGCGGGCTGTCCCCGTATGGGATGACCCAGCCGGAGGAAGGGGACTGCGGCTCGGAATCCGGCACGGCGAGATATTTCTGATACTCGGCCTCGTCCGGCCCCATGTTCCACATCTGGAGAAACAGCAGCGTGAAGCTGTCTACCGCGCGGCCGCGGAGCATTATGGCCGTGTCTTTCCAGTGCCCGTAGGGAGAGCCGATGTTTATGTACCTGTCCGAAAGATTTATGCCGCCCGTGAAAGCGATCTTGCCGTCGATGACGAGGATCTTCCTGTGGTCGCGGAAATTATAATGAGTTGAGACAAACGGGGTCAGCGGCGCGAATGGGCGGCACTTGATGCCGTATTCCGCCAGAAGATGGGGATAGCTTGCGGGGAGCGTTGCGAATTCGTTCGTCCCGTCGTACATCACGCGCACGTCGACCCCCTCCGCCGCCTTGCGGCAGAGTATCTCGAGCACGCGCCCCCACATGTAGCCTTCCTCAATAATGAAGTATTCGAGGAAGATAAAGTCCTTTGCCTCCTCCAGCCGCAGAAGAAGCTCTTTGAACTTCTCCTCGCCGCAGGGGAAATATTTGACCTCGCAGTTATCATAAACGGGGAAGCCGCCGCTTTGATTGAGATAGGTGTCGAGCGCGGCGGCCTCAGGGTGCGCCTCTTTCAGCGTCTCCAGCGCGGACGGCTCCTGCGGCAGCAGGTGCTTTGTCTCGCCGATGATGCCGCGCAGCCGGTCTCTCAGAAGCCGGTGCCCCACGTCCATGCGGACGTATACATACATGAGCGTGCCGAACAGCGGCGCCGACATTATCAGGATCAGCCATGTTATCTTTGAGGACGCATCAGCGCGGCTGTTTATCAATATCAGGACCATAACCGCGACGAACAGCCCCTGCACAACGAGCAGATGCGGCAGTATCTTGTAAAACCACAGCATCACCGCGAAGATGAGCGCGACCTGAAGAATAAGCAGCAGTGCAATGAGCCCCACGCGGCTGAACACTATGCGGAAAAATCCGCGCTTACCGCTGCTCAGCAGCCGCATTCCGCTGCTTTCGTTTTGCTTGTTCATGCCTTCGACCTCTGCATGCTCGCGCGGCGGACGATCTCTTCCAGCATGCCATTTCGCAGCTCGTACATCCTGCACGCCTCGGCGGCTATGTCAAAGCGCATGTCGCTGTTCAGCCAGTCGATTATCATGCCGAAGCACTGGCACTTGTAGTAGCGGACGATGATGGTCTTGTCCTCTGGGCTGACGGGCAGATCTCCGCGGTTATTGTGGATATATGAGAGGATGACCTGCTCGCATATGCGCATCAGATACATCTCGACAAGCGCGCGGTCGGCCGAGCGGTAGAGATGATACACGATGCGCTTGTTTTTTATGACCATCTGCACGGCCTCGTCGAGAGCGTCCTCAAGCGAAGCATAGTCAGGGCGCTGCTTCAGCAGAGCCTCGGCGCGCTCGGTGAATATATCCTTGATGAGCGTCGGTATGTCCTGAAAATGATAATAAAAGGTGTTGCGGTTGACTCCGCACTCCTCGACGATATCCTTTACGGTTATCTGGTTGAGGGGGCGGGCGTCAAGCAGCTTGAGAAAAGCCTCTTCTATCGCCTTGCGGGTAAAGGACGCCATGTCGTTTCCTCCAAAAAATTTTTATATATTTATAGAGATTTCTTTATAGACATTAAAATATCATTTTTCCGGGCGGATTGCAAGCCCCGCGTTTGCCCGCGGCGGCGGGGCGCGGCGTTTTTCAGACAGATTATAAATTATGCCTGACTTTAGCGCACTAAAAAAACCGTGCCCATAGCGCGCGAAAAAGGGACGTGATAATATAACTCCATAAAATGCGGAGGCTATGTGTTCACTTCCGCGGAATCGAGGTATCATATGCGTTCTGTTAAGCCGATGAAGGCTGCAAAAATATCGTATATTATAATTTCCGCGCTGCTCTGCGTGTTCGGCGTCGTGATGATGGCCGTGCCGGAGCTGAGCGTGACCGTTGTGGGTACGGTGCTCGGCATCGCGATGATCGTGTTCGGCATCGTGAAGCTCGCCGCATACTTCTCCAAGGATCTGTTCCGCCTTGCATTCCAGTACGATCTGGCCTTCGGCATCCTGCTTATAGCCCTCGGTGTTCTGGTGCTGCTCCAGCCGGACGGCGCGATGAGCTTCTTCTGCATCGTGCTCGGCATATGTGTGCTTACGGACGGCCTGTTCAAGATCCAGATAGCTATTGACGCGAAGCGCTTCGGCATCACCAAATGGTGGATCGTGATGGTCATGGCTATCCTCACTGTCGCCATGGGCATTGTCCTTGTGCTGCGCCCTGGCGAGAGTGCCGCGGTCATCATGCTGCTTGCGGGCATCGGCATTTTCGTTGAGGGACTGCTGAATATATGCGTCTCCCTCTGCACGGTCAAGATAGTCAAGAACCAGTACCCTGACGTCATAGAAGGCGATTACGAGGTAGAAGAGTAATATATATAGAATAAAGTAATACCGAGAGATGAAAGAGGTATTGGGTGGATAATTTTATAGTGCTTTATAATCCGCTCGCGGGCAATGGTACGGCTCAGGATAAAATGCGTGAGCTTGAATCGCTCATGCAGGGAGACCGCCTTTATTTCAGCAATATGCTGGATATAAGGGATTACGGAGCCTTCTTCAACGACATGCCGGACGGCGCTTCGATCATCATCTGCGGCGGAGACGGCACGCTGAACCGCTTCCTGAATGATACCGAGGACATCCGACCCGACTGCGACATCTATTATTATCCCAGCGGCAGCGGCAATGACTTCGCCCGCGACATCGGCGCGGAGCGCGGTGCCCCTCCGGTGCTTATCAACCGCTACATAGAGCACCTGCCGAAGATATGCGTCAACGGCAAGGAGCACCGCTTCATAAACGGCATTGGCTACGGCATCGACGGCTACTGCTGCGAGAAGGGCGATGAGCTGCGCGGCAAGGGCAACGGCGAGGTGAACTACACCGCGATAGCGATAAAGGGACTGCTGTTCCACTATAAGCCGACGGGCGCGACTATAACGGTCGATGGTGTTGAGCACCGCTTCGAGAAGGTCTGGCTCGCGCCGACGATGATAGGCCGCTACTATGGCGGCGGCATGATGCCGACGCCGGAGCAGGACAGGCTGAATGGCGACGGCGCGGTCTCCGTGACGGCGTACTACGGCAGCGGAAAGCTGAAAAGCCTTGCGGTGTTCCCGTCGATATTTAAGGGTGAGCATATAAAGCACAGCGAGATGGTTGCGGTTCTCAGCGGGAGAAACATAACGGTTTGCTTTGACGAGCCGAGACCCCTCCAGATAGACGGGGAAACGGTGCCCGGCGTGCGCGAATAAAGCGTGACTGCCTGCGAGGAAAAGGTTTTGCAGCCGGCGTGATACTATGGTATAATAAATGGGCAGTATAATTATGTACTGCCCATTTGAATTTAAGGAGAAAGCATTGAACGGGATCAAGAACATCGAGGGAAATGTTATTTCCAGAATATACAGCAACAACGAAATAAAGGAGCGCCTCCAGACCTACACCGCGCCGTACCGCGAGCTGATGAGCTATTACCGCTGCGCGATGATGGAGGTGTCCACAAAGTTCAATGTCCTCGACGAGGAGCTGTCGCTTCAGTATGACCGCAACCCGATAGAGGCGATAAAGACGCGGCTAAAATCGCCTGAGAGCATCATGGACAAGCTCAGCCGCCGCGGACTGCCGTTCTCGGCGGAGAGCATTGAGCAGAACCTGAACGATATCGCGGGCGTCCGCGTGATATGCGCGTACATCTCGGATATATACATGCTGCGTGACGCGCTGCTGCGGCAGGACGATATCGTGCTCCTGCAGGAGAAGGACTATATCAAAAACCCGAAGCCGAACGGCTACCGCAGTCTTCATCTCATAGTGGAGACGCCGATATTCCTGCATGACCAGAAGAAGCAGATGCGCGTCGAGGTGCAGTTCCGCACGATGGCGATGGATTGGTGGGCGAGCGTGGAGCATAAGCTGCGCTACAAGAAGCCCGCCGCGCCGGAAGAGGTCAACAGCGAACTGAAGGAGTGCGCGGAGATAAGCGCCGACCTCGACAAGCGCCTTGAAAAGCTGCGCCAGAGGACGGAATTTTGACGGGGGAATGCCGTGAATGGATAAAAAGCATTTGAAATCAATATTTTCGGCACTGCTGACGCTGCTCATACTGGTCGGGATCATGGCGCTTGTGCTGCGCGGCAACGTGGAAGCCATCATGAACAGCATCACGTCGATAAGCGCACCGTCGCTCATCGCGCTGCTTGCGCTCGGTCTTGGCTACCAGCTCCTCGACTCCGCCATGTGCATGACGCTCGTACGCAGTCGCCTGCCGGAGCTGAGCTACCGCCAGGCCTTTGAGCTCACGTTTCTGGGCGTGTTCGGCCTCGTCATCAGCGGCGGCGCGGCGACGATACCGATGCAGAGCGGGTATCTGTATAATCAGGGGCTTGACGTCGGCAACAGCGTCGGCCTGATGATAATGAAGTACATTTTCCACAAGGGCACGATTTTTCTCTACGCGCTCATAATGCTGGTCACTCAGAGCGGTTGGCTCGGCGCGAACCTGCCCTCCGCGGAGAAATATCTCGCACTCGGCTTCGGCTTCTGCCTGCTCATCATCCTCGCGCTGATCCTTATATGCACATGGGATGCGCTCCGCCGCTTCGCGCTGAAGATGATAGAGAAGCTGCCAGACAGCGGCAAATGGCCGCGGCGCAAGGTGAAATGGAGCGAGAACATTGGACTCATGTACTCGGAGGCGCGGCATCTTGCGCAGACAAAGTGGCGCATGTGGGCGATGCTCGGGCTGAACTTCGCAAAGCTGTTTGTCCTTTACTGTGTGCCGTATGTCGGCGCGCGGGCGGTTGGCGCGGACGTGCTTGAATTCGTGCGGATGCAGCTGCTGGCGTCGCTGATGCTGCTGCTGTCCGGCGTGCTGCCGAATGTCTCTGGCCTCGGTTCGGTAGAAATCGCGTTCCTCTTCGTTTTTAAAGGCTTCCTTGGTGAGGTCAACGCGCCGAGCGTACTGGTGCTGTACCGCATCGCAAGCTACTTCTTCCCGTTCATAATCGGCGTGATAGTGTTCATGGCCTGCCGCAAGAAAATAGTCCCCGAGAAAAAAGAAGCATAAAGCGTATAAGAACTCCCGCCATGATTTCCATGGCGGGAGTTTTGTTAATCTCTGAAGTCAAAAAGATCGCGAGGCTTAACATCGAGAATTTCACATAATTTAAAAATAAGGTCAAATGACACTCCTACATTGCCAAGCTCTATTGCGCTGATATGGCTCCTGTCTATGTCAGCCAGCTCGGCAAGCTGCAGTTGTGTCAGTTTTTTTCGCTTACGGTAGTAAACAATGTTTAGTCCGAACTTTTC
>URGI01000063.1 GCA_900547315.1 uncultured Eubacteriales bacterium
GCCATTTTGAAGCCGAAGTTCGATTCGGTATATAAAGTGCTGGACGAAGAACTAGGCGGCTTGGGCATCGCAGAGTGGACAACGCCCAAGGGCGGGTATTTCCTCTCGTTTGACACCATGCCGGGCTGTGCCGGAAAGGTCGTGAAGATGTGCGGCGACTGCGGCGTTACGTTCACTCCCGCCGGGGCAACTTATCCGCACGGACTCGACCCGGAGGATAAAAATATAAGGCTCGCCCCGTCGTTTGCAACGGTCGAGGAGATAACTCTCGCGGTGCGCGTGCTCGCACTCTGCACGAAGCTTATCAGCATAGATAGGCTGACTGCCGATAAATCCAAGGGTCGTGTGTCTGCATGAAACTCAAAAACGGATTTCACGGACAGATGTCTGACAAATTCCGCGCGGCGGTGTTCATAATACTCTCCGGCGGATTTCAGGATGCCTATACTTATTGCTGCCGCGGTTCGGTCTTTGCAAACGCGCAGACGGGAAATATCGTCCTCATGAACATAAATATGTTCGAGGGGAAACCGTCGTCGTGCATGAAATATCTGATACCGCTGGTAGCGTTCCTGGTCGGTATCTATGCTGCCGAGGTAATACACTATAAGTACAAGGATATGGAGAAGATACACTGGAGACAGATCATTGTTCTCTGCGAGATAGTGGTGCTGTTCGCAGTCGGCTTCATGCCGCAGAGCGTAAACGCTGCGGCGAACGCGCTTGTTTCGTTCGTCTGTGCGCTCCAGCTTCAGACCTTTCATAAGCTCAGAGGGCATGCCTATGCAAGCACTATGTGCATCGGTAATATGCGCAGCGGCATGACGGCGCTGCATGCGTATTTTATGAGCCACGATCGAAATATCCTCTATAAGGCGCTCACATATTTCGGCGTCGTGATAATTTTTGCAATTGGCGCGGGACTTGGCGGCGTTATCGTCGTCCGCTGGGGCGAGCACTCGATTTGGATAAGCTGCGTGCTCCTCGCGATAAGCTTTGCGCTTATGCAGATAAAGGACAAAAAATGATATGACAGAAAGACCGCTGCCAGCGTTTGCCGGCAGCGGTTTTAATTGCAGATGAAGCGGGTAAGCAAAGCTTACTTCATGCCGTTCTCGTAGGCCTCGATCATCTTCTTGACCATCTGGCCGCCGATGGAACCGGCCTGACGGCTGGTGAGGTCGCCGTTGTAACCGTTCTTCAGGTTGACGCCGACTTCGGAAGCGGCTTCCATCTTGAACTTCTCCATAGCGTCGCGCGCTGCGGGATTGACAAGATGATTACTGGAATTGTAAGCCATAGTTTGCATCTCCTTTTCTCTCATTTCGGGTTTGTTTGCCCGAACATATCTTTTGCGGATGCGGGCGATATATGCGGAAGCCGGATATGCAATTTTTGCTATATTAATTTAAAACATATAATTTGACCGGGCAGGGAGTGCAGATATTCGCGTTATTTGTACAAGGGATGTCGGAATATGCTGTATCAGGAGGTGAGCTTATGCTGGAAAGCGCGCTGATACTGCTTATGAACAGCCTGCTGCTGATGCTGCGCATTACGCCTGGGGAGTCTTTTGCAAGACCTCTGTCGCACGAGGACGAGCAAAAATATCTCGCTCTCTGGGCGGAGGGCGACATTGAGGCGAGGAATAAACTTGTTGAACATAATATGCGCCTTGTGTCGCATATCATGAAAAAATATTTTACGCAGACGGATGATGTTGATGATCTCATATCCATCGGCACGATCGGGCTGATAAAAGGGATAAATACCTACCGTCCGGACAGAGGCGTCCGCCTTGCTACTTATGCCAGCAGATGTATAGAAAATGAAGTACTGATGCATTTCCGGAGCCAGCGGAAGAGCATGGGCGATCTCAGCCTTTCCGAAGCGCTGGACGTGGACAGCGACGGCGACGGGCTGTCGATTCTTGATGTGCTCGCGTCCGACGAGGATATGGCGGAGCAGATCAGCAACAACGAGCTGTGCCGCAGCCTTGGAAAGTGCATAGACGAATGCTTGACCGAGCGCGAGGCGAAGATAATCCGGCTCCGATACGGGCTGAACGGCGGACAATCGATGCCGCAGCGGGACGTTGCGAAGTGTTGCGGCATAAGCCGGTCGTACGTGTCGCGCATCGAGAAAAAGGCGCTGGAGAAGCTGCGGCAGGTTCTTGGCGAGGACGCGTGCCCGACGTGACGTTAAGATTGACAAATATCGAAGAATACAATATTATATCAAGGGAGTTTATGCCTTGACGCTTGCCCCGCGGCAAGCGTTTTTTGCTGTGAACCACGACAGGACAACGAGATACGCTTATGGATATAAAGGTAATGCCGAAGCTGCTGCGCGGCGAAGTCACGCCGCCGTCAAGCAAGAGTCAGTGCCACCGCGAGATTATCTGCGCGGTGCTTGCACATGGCGAGAGCAGGCTTAAAAACATATATTTTTCTGACGATATAAACGCGACATTGCGCGGAGTTTCCGCACTCGGTGCGGAATTTATCCGTGAATCTGATACTCTGCGCATCACCGGCGGCATGGCGACGGCTGTGCCGAGCATCGACTGCGGCGCCGCGGCGACGACGCTGCGACTACTGCTGCCGGCCGCGCTTGCGCTGTACGGTGAGGCAAACTTCACAGGCGCCCCCTCGCTGATGTCACGGCCGCTGGAACCGTATTTCAGGCTGTTCAGGGAGCGGGGAATAGAGTACGAATTAAACGACAACTGCCTGCGCGTCCGCGGCAGACTTCTTGCGGGGGAATATGCGCTGCCGGGCGACGTGTCCAGCCAGTTTTTCAGCGGGCTGCTGCTCGCACTGCCGCTGCTGGACGGCGAGTCGCGGCTGCGCGCCGAAAGCCCGATACAGTCGCGGCCGTATATCGACATGACGCTTGACTCTATGAAGCGGCACGGCGTAAGCGTGACGCAGGGTAAGAATGAATTCATCATAGCCCCGCAGCGCTACATGGGCTGCGACCGCGCTGTGGAGAGCGATTGGTCGCACGCGGCACTGTGGCTCGCGGCGCGTGAGCTTGGAAATGATATCAGTATACTCGGCATGACCGAAAAAAGCGTTCAGGGCGACAGGATATTTATGGAATATCTGCGCGCTCTGCACAGCAACCGTGACATCGCGCTGGATGTATCCCAATGTCCGGATATCGTGCCGCCGCTGGCGCTGGCCGCGGCGCTGCGCTCCGGACGCTGTGATATCACGCATGCCGCGCGGCTGAGATACAAGGAGTGCGACCGGCTGGATGCGGTGAGCTGCGTGCTCAATGCGCTGGGCGCGGATATCGTTCAGCTGGAGGACGGCCTGATCATCCGCGGCGTGCCGAAACTCCGCGGCGGCGCGGCGGTGGATTGCAGAAACGATCACCGCATAGCAATGATGGCGGCGGCCGCCGCTGCGGTGTGCAGTGATCCGGTCATTATCCTTGGCGCGGAGTGCGTAGGGAAATCATATCCGGATTTCTGGAAAGTATTTAGAGAGCTTGGAGGTGCGGCAAGTGCCGTATAGCTGGGAAAACCGTCTGAAAATCAGTATTTTCGGGCGCTCGCATGAAAAAGAGATCGGCGCGGAGCTCAGCGGCATACCAGCCGGAGAGCGCATCGACTATGCCGCGCTTCAGGCCTTCATGCGCCGCCGCGCCCCGGGGTACAGCGAATACACAACGGCTCGCCGTGAACCGGATATTCCGGTGATAACGTCCGGCATCACAAACGGAGCAACTGACGGCGGGACGATAAGGATCGTAATCGAGAACAGGGACGCCGTCTCGGCAGATTATAAAGAGCTTTTGGATTGCCCGCGCCCCGGCCACGCCGACTATACGGCATGGGTCAAATACGGCGGCAAGGAGGACATGCGCGGCGGAGGAGCTTTCTCCGGACGCATGACGGCTCCGCTTTGCGCCGCGGGTGGCGTGTGCCTGCAGATTCTGAAAAGGCGCAATATAAACATCTCGGCGCACATTCTGCTCATAGGCGATATTTCCGATACGCCGTACGATCCGATGCGCGGCGTGGCGGAAGTCTGCGGTGAATTCCCATGCGTGTCCCCGGAAGCGGCGGAGCATATGAAGCGCAGCATACTTGCTGCGGCGGCGGAGGGCGACTCGCTGGGAGCCGTCATAGAGTGCGCTGCGGACGGGGTACCGGCAGGGCTGGGCGGCCCGCTCTTTGAAGGGCTTGAGGGGCGCATTGCCTCGCTCGTCTTTGCGATACCTGCCGTAAAGGGGATAGAATTCGGTGCGGGCTTTGAAGCGGCACGGCTGCGCGGCAGCGAAAATAACGACCCGTTCGTAATCCGCGGCGGGCGTGTTGCCACGGCATCAAACAACGCGGGCGGGATCCTCGGCGGAATTTCGGACGGTATGCCGCTGATATTCCGTGCGGCGATAAAACCGACACCGTCGATAGCCAAGGCGCAGAGAAGCGTGTCGCTGCGCGATATGACGGAGCGCGAGCTGAAGATCGGCGGCAGGCATGACCCGTGCATAGCGCCTCGGGCAGTGCCCGTGGTCGAGGCCGCCGCGGCTATCGCACTGCTTGACGCGCTGCTGGAGGATGAACATGAACGATGAATTGAACGCACTCCGTCGTGAGATAGACGGCATTGACGCCGAGCTTGTGACGCTCCTGAAGCGCCGCATGGCCGCAGCGGCGGAGATAGCCGCGCTGAAAGGCGCAAACGGGCTTCCTGTTCACGACTCCGAGAGGGAGCGCGCACTGCTTGCAAGAATAAGAAAATTGGCCGGTGAGGAGCTCTCGGACGGCTTCGAATCGATATACAGCGCCATACTCGCGGCCAGCCGTTCTTATCAGAATGCGCTGCTAGGGCGCGAAAACCATGAACATGAATATAACCGTGGAGGTAAAGCGATGATATGCGGACTTTTGGGAGGTAAGCTGGGGCACAGCTACTCACCACAGATACATGCGGAACTGGGAGATTACAAATACCGGCTCTTTGAGCGCGCGCCGGAAGAGCTGGACGCGTTCTTCGCGGATAGATCATGGACGGGCGTAAACGTGACGATACCGTATAAGCGCGCGGCCATGAAATACTGCGACGTGATAAGCGAGCGCGCGCTGCGCATCGGCTGCGTGAATACGGTCGTGCGCGAGGCTGACGGGCTCGTGCATGGGTATAATACGGATTATGACGGCTTTCTCGGCCTCGTGAACCGCGCTGGATATATTCCCCGCGGCAAGAAGGCGCTGATACTCGGCAGCGGCGGCGCGTCGCTAACGGCTCAATGCGTGCTCGGCGAGCTTGGCGCGGAAGTCGTGGTCGTTTCGCGCTCCGGAGCAGATAACTATGAAAACGTGTATTCGCACACGGACGCGGCGCTGATCGTAAACGCGACGCCGGTCGGCATGTATCCGCGCAACGGCGAGCGGCTTGTTGATCTGAGCCGATTCCCAAAGCTGGAGTGCGTGCTGGACGTCGTGTATAATCCGGCAAGGACGCAGCTTCTGCTCGATGCGGAAAAGCTAGGCGTGACGGCGATGAGCGGGCTTGCAATGCTGGTTATACAGGCCGCTGCGGCCGCGGAGCGGTTCACGGGCGGAAAGCCGAAAAACAGTGTTGAAGTCGTATTGGCGGACATCGGGCGCGGAATGCAGAACATCCTGCTCGTCGGGATGCCGGGCAGCGGCAAGACCACGATAGGCACGGCTCTGGCCGAAAGGCTTGGACGGCGTTTTTTTGATATGGACGATGAGATAGTCAAGGCCGAGGGGATAAGCATTCCCGAGATATTCAAGCGCGGCGGAGAGGAAGAGTTCAGAGCGATAGAGCACCGGCTGCTCGAAAAGTTCTCGAAGGAGAGCGGCGCTGTCATCGCGGCCGGAGGCGGCGCGGTGACGCGGGAAGAGAACTATGACCTGCTGCGCCAGAATTCGTGCGTCATATGGCTCCAGCGCGACATCGCAAAGCTGCCGACCTGCGGAAGACCGCTGTCGACAGGAGCCGATCTCAACGAGATGTACAGAGTGCGCAGGCCGATGTATCAGGCTGTTTCGGACTATACGGCGGACAATAACGGCACGGTGGATGAAACTGTTGAGAGCATCATAAAGGCGACGGGAGCTCGGGCAAATCCGTAAATTCCAGTCGGCTTAAACTTAGAGAAATTTGGTGAGATATGACCGGACTCGGAAAATTGAGCGCGGCTGTCGGCCTTGCGCTGTGCCTGACCGCGGTATTATGCGGCGGCGCATATGCGGTAGAACCGGCGACGAACGTGCCGAAAACAAGTGTGGCTGCGCGCTCGCTGGAGCTTGACCGCAGCACTTATACCGACGGCAGCGTCTACGATAACGCACCGCCGGAGCATGACGTCGTAAAGGTGGGCGTGGCATACAACACAAGCGCTGTCGATTACGCGGAGCTGACGAACGTCAGCGGCGGAGGCTTCGATATAGGCTATTATGATGAGAACCGCGAGTTCGTCCGAGTGACGGACACCGGCTCCAACAGCGTTGCGATCGCCCGCGCAGATCAGTTCGGCGCATGCTGGCACATTCTTATAGACGCCTCGTATGACGGCCTGACGCAGGCAAGAAACGCCGCAGCCTCCTTCGGCGGCGCGGCGGCGCTGATAAACGGCGAATACAGAGTCATATATGGCAGCTTCTATTCAGAGAGTGCCGCGAACGACACGATGAGCCTGTACGGTCTTCACGGTATTGCTTACCGGAGCGGAGCGGGCAGCTTCAGCGTGATAAATCTGAATAACGGCAGGTGCCTTTTCCTGACGGATGACGCCAATACGGCGGCAGTGACTGCCGCGGGCGACGGGGCGCTCACACTGTTTCAGGGGAAATATTATCGCGGCGGCTTCAGCGCTTTTCCGATGGGGGAGAGCTTGCTGAACGTGATAAACTATGTTAATATAGAAGACTACGTGAAGGGTGTCATACCGTATGAGATGAGCTCATACTGGCCTTACGAGGCGCTCCGCGCGCAGTCGGTCTGTGCCCGTACCTACGCCATATATAACCGCGACGCATATATCGAATATGGCTTTGATCTGACCGCTGACACCGAGAGTCAGGTCTATCGCGGCACACAGGACGCCGACGCGACGACCGACGCCGCGGTGGATTCCACGGCGGGGCAGTACGTCCGCTATAAGGGCGAGATATGCGATATATATTATTTTGCGTCGGACGGCGGAGCTACCGAGGACGGGCAGAACGTTTTCGGCCTTGACCTGCCGTATCTCGCTGGGAAGACCGATCCGTTTGAGCAGGCGGTGGATTACTCCATGCGCAGCTGGTACGCGTATCGGAGCGGGAGCGACCTGTCGTGGCGGCTTGCAAAAAACGGGCAGAACATCGATGCCGTTACAGAGATCAGACCCGAATACTCCGTGAACGGCAACGTGATAGCCATGACATATATCGACGCTGCGGGGAACGAGCTGCGGCTTGAGGGACGCGACAGCTATGCGTTTATCGGACTTAACAACTGCCGCTTCAGCGTCACGCAGTCGGACGGCGAATTTGAGTTTTATGGCAGCGGCTGGGGGCATAACTGCGGCATGAGCCAGTGGGGCGCAAACGCGATGGCCTCCGTGTACGGCTATGATTATGAGGACATTATCAGATTTTATTTTTCAGGAGCGTATATAGCATGAAAAAGTCAGATTTCTATTTTGATCTGCCTGAGGAGCTGATCGCGCAGACTCCGCTGGAGCAGCGCGACCATTCGCGGCTTCTGCATCTGAATAAGACTACGGGTGAAATTGAGCATATGCATTTTTATCAGCTCCCCGACCTGTTGCGGGAGGGGGACTGCCTTGTTCTGAATAACTCCCGCGTACTGCCCGCGAGACTTATCGGCAGCAGACTCACCGGCGGCAGCGTGGAGCTGGTGCTGCTGCGCGACCTTGGGGACGGCTGCTGGGAATGCCTGAGCCGCCCGGGCAGAAAGACGAAGCCCGGCACGGAGCTGACCTTTGGCAACGGTGAGCTTACGGCTACGGTGGAAAGCGTGGCCGAGGGCGGGAACAGGATAGTCCGCTTCCATTACGAGGGCATTTTCCTCGAAGTGCTGGAGCGCCTTGGCAAAATGCCGCTGCCGCCCTACATAAAGGCGGAGCTTGAGGACGCGGAGCGCTATCAGACCGTGTACTCCAAGGAGCTGGGCAGCGCCGCCGCACCTACCGCCGGTCTGCATTTCACGCCGGAGCTGCTGGAGGAGATCGCCTCGCGCGGCGTGAAGATATGCTATGTTACGCTGCATGTCGGCCTTGGCACCTTCAGGCCTGTCAAGGAGGACGAGATAGAGAACCACGAGATGCACTCGGAGTTCTGCATCATACCGGAGGAGACGGCGAAAACCGTTACCGAGACAAAGCGGAACGGCGGCCGCATCGTGTGCGTCGGGACTACCTCGTGCCGCACGGTGGAGAGCTTCGCGAATGAGGACGGCTCACTTCCTGCCGCATCCGGCTGGACGGATATATTTATCTATCCGGGCTATAAATTCAAGTGTCTTGACGCGCTTGTCACGAATTTCCACCTGCCGGAGAGCACGCTGATAATGCTGGTCTCCGCGCTTGCAGGGCGAGAGCACGTCCTGAACGCGTATAAAACCGCGGTCGAGGAAAAGTATCGCTTCTTCTCGTTTGGCGACGCTATGTTTATTGATTGAAATCGGAGGTAAGAGACTGTGTATAAGCTGCTGAAGCAAGAAGGACATGCCCGCAGAGGGCAATTTGAGACCCCGCACGGTGTTGTGCAGACTCCGGTTTTCATGAACGTCGGCACGCAGGGCGCGATAAAGGGCGCGCTGTCTGCACGCGACCTGAAGGAGATAAACTGTCAGGTGGAGCTGTCAAACACCTATCATCTGCACGTCAGACCCGGCGACGAGCTTGTCAAGCGCATGGGCGGCCTGCATAAATTCATGACATGGGACGGCCCGATACTGACCGACAGCGGCGGGTTCCAGATATTCTCGCTCGCAAAGCTCCGCAAGATCACTGAGGAGGGCGTAAACTTCAACTCCCACGTTGACGGGCGGCATATATTCATGGGGCCGGAGGAGAGCATGCGCATCCAGTCGAATCTCGGCTCTGATATTGCCATGGCCTTTGACGAGTGCATAAAGATACCCTCTCCGCGCGAATATGTTGAGCGCTCGTGCGACCGCACCTACCGCTGGCTCAAGCGCTGCAAGGCTGCGATTGCCGATTACAACAGCCGCGACGACGCCGTGAATCCAGGCCAGATGCTGTTCGGCATAAATCAGGGCGCGGTGTTTCACGATGTGCGCGTAAAACACATGCAGCAGATAGCGGAGCTTGATCTGCCGGGCTATGCGATCGGCGGCCTCGCCGTCGGTGAGACGCATCAGGAGATGTACGACACTATCTCGGCGGTCGAGGAGTATATGCCGAAGGACAAGCCGCGCTATCTCATGGGCGTCGGTACGCCGTCGAACATTATCGAGAGCGTGGCGCGCGGCGTTGATTTCTTTGACTGCGTCATGCCTGCGCGCAACGGGCGTCACGGGCACCTGTTCACATGGGGCGGCATAATCAACATCAAGAACGAGAAGTATCAGGCGGACGAGCTGCCCATCGATCCGGAGTGCAGCTGCCCTGTGTGCAGACGCTATTCCCGCGCGTATATCCGGCATCTGTTCAAGGCGGAAGAAATGCTCGCCATGCGCCTTGCGGTCGTGCACAATCTCTACTTCTATAACTCTCTCACTCAGCGCATACGCGACAGTCTTGACGACGGAAGCTTCGAGCAGTTCAGACATAAATACACAGAAATTTTGGATAAAAGAATTTAAGTGTATTGCAATTGCCGGTTAGTTTATGTATAATATATTCACACATTTTTTTGGAGGTAATTCCCACATGAGCTTATTCCTTACCGAAACCAGCACCGCAGCTGGCGGCAGCAGCATGATCGTCATGCTGGTCCTGATGTTCGCTATTTTCTACTTCTTCATAATCCGTCC
>URGI01000064.1 GCA_900547315.1 uncultured Eubacteriales bacterium
AACTTTTCGTAGTACGGTTTATATTCCAGCTTCATCGGCAAGTCCCCTTCCTGAGAATATTTTAGGGGCTTTTGACATAATATAAACCTTGTTAAAATAGCGTAATGCTATTGACACAAGTCAAAATGCGTGTTTTAATAATGGCGTAAGTATTTTACTGCGAAAATTTGGAGGTAGAGAGAAATGAAAAAAGCCATATGTGCGATTCTGGCCGCCGCGACGCTTTTTCTTTGTGCTTGCGGTGGAGCTGCTGCGCCGGAGCAAACTCCCGCCGTGACCCCTGCGCCGACCGCCGCACCGACTCCGAAGCCCACACCCAAGCCTACGCCAAGCCCGACACCGACTCCCAAACCCGATAGAAACGGATTTGACGAGGCGAGTAATACCGAGTTAAGCTTTGGTGGACTTACATTTCAAATTCCGTCATACTATGATGAGCAAAAATTTGATGATGATGGCAACGGTGTGATTGGCGTGGAAGAATCAGGTGAGATTGTAGGCGGTATCGTTTTTATGGATGTAGATATTGATGCAAGTCCATCAAATGATGAGTTTAAAAGTGCTAAAGATGAATTAGTTAATAAGGTGGCAGAAGTAGTGAGTGCTAAAGCCGGAACGCCTGAGGAAACAACTCTGTGCGGATATACGGCAGTGAAGGCTGGGCTTTATTCAGACGAGCTGATTGGATGTACGATATTATATATAGTTCCTGATAGTAAGTCCATTTCAGCCGTTTTGGCTGCATATACTCCGGATACAGAATACGATTACATGCCAGATTTTGAGCGGATTCTAGAGTCGGCAAAAATTAATGACGCGGTGGAAGAAACCTCGGCGGACGGGGTGACGCCGGAGTTCAAGGCCAAAATGGACAGCCTTGAAGCATTTTTCGACGAATACGTTGATTTTATGAATACATACTTAAACGCGGCAAGCTCCGGAGACGTGATGAGCATGATGTCAAAGTACATGAACTTCCTGAACAAGTATACAGATGCGATGAGTGATCTTGAAGATATAGACGAAGTCAATCTGTCAGCCGCGGACTACGCCTATTATGTAGAGGTATACGGCCGTATCATGCAGAAGCTGCTGAAGGTAGTAGGATAAAGCAAATAAAATGAAAAATCCTCCTGATAAAATCAGGAGGATTTTTCATCAGCCCTTACCGGCGGGGCGGTTCTTGCGGGCGGTGTGGCCGCGGCCGCGTCTGCGCGCCTGTGCGGCCTTGGTTTTATAGAAGTCTATCATTTCGGCGTCGGCCTCGTATACGAGCTTGCCGACAGACCATGTGTTCTCGTCACTGTTCTTCTTGAAGCGGACGCGGGCGAGATATGTGCCGTGCTCGTCGCAGGGGAAGATGTTCATATATCTCTGGTCGCCCTGATTG
This sequence comes from uncultured Eubacteriales bacterium, assembly GCA_900547315.1. Taxonomy (GTDB): domain Bacteria; phylum Bacillota; class Clostridia; order Oscillospirales; family Oscillospiraceae; genus Limivicinus. The sequence continues at coordinate 1,391 of URGI01000064.1, forward strand.
ACCCACTTGCTGCCGACAAGTTCATTGCCGCAGACGGGGCACAGGAGCTTGCCGATGTGCTCATCCGAGAGTGCGACGGCCTTGCTCTCAAACCCGTCATAGCTCTCGTGTACGATTGCGTCCGGCCCGGCGTTCTCGACGGGGGGCTTGTAGTTCGGCATACGCGAGGCGAGGATGCGCGCCGCGTCCGGATACATGCGCAGCCCTTCGGGCATGTCGAGCTTCGAGCTGACAAGTGCGGTGTTATAAGCGTCGCCGAGTGCGTCATGCGCTACGCGGGTTTGCTCGATGCCGAAATGCTCCATCGCGCTGGAGAGGGATTTCTGATTTTTGTCCCCGCCAGTCTGGAGATTATATATGAGCTGGAGGTTTATCCAGCCGGATATCCAATCCCAGTCGAGGTCGTGGATGATGATGTTTTGCTCCATGATGCCCTGATCGTCGCAGCCCCATGTGATAAAGGTCACGTCGTCACCGCACCACTCGCGGAACTTCTCCATCGCCTCAGGGAAAGAGTACCCGTGCGAAAGCCGCTCCTTGTCGAAGCCGGTTATCTTCTTTACCTTGTAGTGCATACGCTTGAAGTATATGGGCTTGACGTCGATCGTGAATTCCTCGCCGACGGACAGATCATCGTTCAGCTTCACGGCGCCGATCTCGATTATTTCGCCGCGCAGGTGTATAGGCAGCTTGTTAAATACGGAGGACTTGGAGCTCATTGCCTGATTCCACTCCAGATCCACCACTACATAATTCATAACAACAATTCCTTTGCATAATTCTAACTGAATCATTATAACACACAATTCCGGTATATGCACTATCTTTTTTGATATTTTTCCTATGCAGCCGAGAGTAAATGTGGTATAATCACCGCGTTGCAGAGTAGATCGTCTTATATTCGGAGGATTGCTATGAAAAATATGACCGTACTTCGCGCGGCGCAGTGCTGCGGCGGAAAGCTGTGCGGAGAAAATATAAATGAATATGCGGAGCTGGGCAGCGTCGTTATCGACAGCCGCTGCGTTCAGACCGGAGATTTATTCGTGGCCTACAAGGGCGAGCGCGTAGACGGGCACGATTATATAAGCACGGCGCTCGACAAGGGCGCGGCCTGCTGTCTTGCCGAGCGTGTGCCCGACGGCGAGAAACGCGCGGTCATAGTGGTTCCCGACGTGCAGGAGGCGCTGGAGAAGATATGCGCCGAGTACCGCGCCTCGCTCGATATTCCGGTGATCGGCATTACCGGCAGCGTCGGCAAGACCTCGGCGAAGGAAATGATATCAGCGGTGCTGTCGCAGCGCTGGTCGGTGCTGAAAACGGACAAAAACCTCAATAACCAGATCGGCGTACCGATGACGCTCTCGCGCATCACACCTGAGAACGACGTCGCCGTTGTGGAGATGGGGATATCCGGCTTCGGCGAGATGAGCAGGCTTGCGGCGATGGCGCGGCCGACGATGGCGGTGTATACCGTGATCGGCCACGCGCATCTGGAGTTCCTGCATGATCTGGACGGCGTGATGCGCGCCAAGGGCGAGATGCTCGATTATATGGCGGACGACGCACCTGTCATCGTGAACGGCGACGACGAGAAGCTGCGCGCGCTGAACTGTTGCCAGAATAAAACAACCTTCGGCCTCGGCGAGGACTGCGACGTTCGCGCGGAGAATATCCGCTGTGTCTCCGCGGCGCACACCGAGTGCGACATCGTGTGCGGCGAGCGGCGCGTTCACGCGGTCATTCCCGCGTTCGGGCAGCACATGGTTTATGCGGCGCTGGAGGGCGCTGCGGTTGGATTCCTGCTGGGACTGACCGATGACGAGATCGCGGCAGGGATCGCGGCGTATGAGACGGTCGGCCGCCGCGCCGCGGTGAGCGACACGGGCTTTGTCACGCTGATCGACGACTGCTATAACGCGAACCCCGACTCGATGAAGAGCGGCATTGACTCCCTCCTGCGCCTGAACGGAAGGCATGTGTGCATTCTGGGCGATATGCTGGAGCTTGGCGAGCATGAGCGCGAAATGCATTATGAGACCGGCAGATACGCGGCGGAAAACGGCGTTGAGCTTGTCCTGTGCTCTGGGCGTCTCGCAGAGGACATCGCGAAGGGTGCCGGAGCGCGCGGCGTACATTTCGACACGCGCGAGGAGCTGATCTCGGCTCTGCCCGCATATATCCGGCGCGGCGACGCAGTGCTCGTCAAGGCGTCCAACAGCATGCGCTTCGGAGAGATTTCAGAGGAAATAAAGAAAATGAGGTAACACATGCGGATAAAAAACGTACTTCTCGATCTGGATAATACGATCCTTGACTTTGACACCGCCGAGCGCGCCGCGATAACCAAGACTCTGCGTACGCTTGGCATCGAGCCGACCGACGCGATAGCGAAGCGTTATTCGGAGATAAACCTGATGTTCTGGGAAAAGCTTGAGCGCGGAGAGATAAACCGCCGCCAGACGCTGGTCGGCCGCTTTGCGGCGCTGTTTGAGGAACTGGGCGTATCCGTGAAAGCGGAGCTTGCCGAGGACACGTATGAAAATTTCCTCTGCATCGGCCATTACTTCGTGCCGGGTGCGGAACAGCTGCTTGAGACGCTGCACGGAAAATACCACCTGTACATATGCTCCAACGGCAGCAAGAAGGTGCAGGACAGCCGCATCGCAAGCTCTGGCATCGCAAAGTGTTTTGACGGGATATTCATATCCGAGGAGCTGGGGCTGAATAAGCCGGACAAGCGCTACTTTGAAGCATGCTTTGCGCAGATACCGGATTTCAAGAGGGAGAGCAGCATAATGGTAGGGGACAGCCTTACCTCCGATATCAAGGGCGCGCACAACGCGGGGCTCAGGAGCGTGTGGTTCAATCCCGCGCACAAGGCGATGACCGGAGATGCCGCGCCCGATTTTGAGATAGATGCACTTGAAAAACTCCCCATTTTGCTGGCAGAATTATCGGAAGTTAGTGAATAATGCTAATTCAGGTCGTTAATTTTTGTTAAGATTTGTGGATTGCATTTAAAGTTATAAATGGTATAATGAGCACTCACTAACGAGCGCTGAAAGGCATTTCGGCGCTCCAAAATTTTCATGGAAGGCGACAGAAGCATTGGAAAACTGGTTGGATTATTTGAGACAGCTTAATATAGTGTCCATGATGCTGCGCATAATTCTCGCGCTGCTGATGGGCGGTCTTATCGGCATGGAGCGCGAGCGGAAACGCCGCCCCGCCGGATTCAGGACGTATATGCTCGTCGCGCTCGGCGCGGCGCTGACGGTCATACTCAGCCAGTATCTGGACTATATGATCAATAACCCCTGGGCGGAGATCAATGCGTCCATCGGCGTGAAAACGGACGCCTCGCGTTTCGGCGCGCAGGTCATAAACGGCGTCGGCTTCCTCGGCGCGGGTACGATAATCGTCACCGGACGGCAGGAGGTCAAGGGGCTGACTACCGCCGCGGGTCTCTGGGCTTCGGCCTGCATGGGACTTGCCATCGGCGCGGGATTTTATGAGTGCATGATAGTCGGATTCATACTGATCTTCCTGTGCATGCGTATATTGCCGCTCATCGAGAACGCGGTCATGGCTAAGGCGCGCAACATGAACATCTATGTAGAGATGGACAGCGTGGAAAATGTCGGCGCGATAGTCAGTCTCATCAAGTCCGAGAATATCACGCTCTATGACTTGGAGATAGACAAGGAGCAGCACGAGCATCTCACGCAGATCAACGCCGTGTTCAGCCTGCATCTGCCGCATAAAGAGGATCACACCGAGGTACTGGCCAGACTCTCAACGCTGGACGGTATCATCACGATAGAAGAAGTCTGAAAGGAGGGACGCTGAAATGTTGAGCTGCTTTGATTTTATCCGCGATATGGACTTTCTCGCGGTGATGTGCAGACTGCTGCTGGCCATGCTGTGCGGCGGCGTGATCGGCATCGAGCGCGAATACAAGCGCCGTCCCGCTGGATTCAGAACGCATATCCTCATATGCCTTGGCGCCTCAATGACGACGCTGACCAGCCAGTATCTGTTCCTGACCATGCACATGTTCACCGACGTCGGGCGTCTCGGCGCGCAGGTCATAGCCGGTATCGGCTTCATAGGTGCGGGCACGATAATCGTCACCAAGCGCAAGCGCGTCAAGGGTCTTACCACCGCGGCGGGACTCTGGACCTCGGCAATAATCGGTCTTGTCTGCGGCGCGGGATATGTCGAGTGTGCCATATTTGCAACGGTCATGGTGCTTGTGGCGGAGCTGCTGCTCGTTAAAGTGGAGTACCGCTTCGTCTATAAGGTAAACGACGTGAACCTCTATATCGAGTACGCGGACGCGGTCTGCATAGAGTCGATCATACGCATCGCCAAGGAGAATCACATCACGATGAACGGACTGGAGATCACCCGTGTCGCAGGAGAAGGGGACTCGCATTATTACTGCGCGGTGCTCACCCTGCAGGCCAGCCGCAAACAGCTTGACGAGAAGATCGTCAAGTCCATAAGCAATCTGGAAGATGTCATCAATATAGAAGAGCTGTAAAAAAACGATACGCGCACCTCGTGTTTGACATGAGGCGCGCGTTGATTTATAATAAAATATATTATACATAAAAGAGGAATCTTTATGGAATCAGGACGGCACGTGGCGGATACGCCGCGCACGGCGCCGAAGCGGAAAATGAAACCGCTTTGGCTCGTTATAGTTATAGATATATTGCTCGCCGGGGTCATTCTGTGCACTTTTTCGCTGTTTCACCATGTCATCCCAAGCATGAACGCAAAGCGCGCAGCCAGCGTAAAACTGTCTGCCCCGACTCCGACCGTCGCCGTTACTCCTGCGGCCGAGGCAACGCCGGCTGCTAGCGAGGCTCCGGCTGTAAGCGAAGCGCCGGTGGACAACCGAACCGAGTGGCAGAAGAAGTTCGCGGAGCATTTTACCGATGAGATAATAGTGACAGAGAATTCCTATTCCAGCCCGAATATCTCCGTCGAGCTTCAGACCCACAGCGTCGACATCGACGGGCGCACGAGCGTTTATCACGTTGCGGACATTTATGTGGCCTCGCTCGACAATCTGCGGACATATACCGCGCACGGCGGCAACGCCTACATGGACGCGCAGAACATCATGGACATGGACGCGGACGTCAACCCCATCCTCGCCATAAGCGGTGACTACGTCACTCTGCAATACGGCGGTTTCCTGATGCGAAACGGCGAGCTGCTCAACAGCGAATATACCTATTGCGATATATGCGTGCTGTATTCGGATGGCCGCATGGTCACGTATCCGCAGGATGGATATAACATTGATGAAATTCTCGCGAATGACCCGCTTCAGATATGGAACTTCGGCCCCGCACTGCTGGATGCGGACGGGCACGTCAAGGACAGCTACAACGTCAGCATGACGGTAAGTTACCCCAACCCGCGCAGCGCGATCGGCTATTACGAGCCTGGGCACTACTGCTTCGTGGTCGTGGACGGGCGGCAGGACGGTTATTCGTACGGCCTGCGCATTCCGGAGCTTGCCGCGATTTTCGAGGAGCTTGGCTGCACCGAGGCGTATAATCTGGACGGCGGCGGTTCTGCCGTGATGGTCTTCAACCATGAAAAATACAGCCGCCAGAGCAATGGCGGCCGTGATCTCGGCGATATTATCTATGTCGCGGAAACGGAGGGTTGAGCACAGTGAAATTCCTCAAAGCGGTGCTGCCGAACATATCCATAGCGCTGTCGCTCTCGCTGCTGGTGCTGGTGATCGTCGATAACCGCAATCCCATGATGGGCTTCCTCCGCAGCGTTCAGGCGCAGATATTGATAGCTGTCGCCGCGGTTATCGCCATAGCGACCGCGGCGGTGCTGTATGCCGAGTGGCGGTGGGACGGGCGCTGAGACGTTACTCGGCGATGACTTTCCATGCGTCGATGAGCCTGTCGAGAGACCACGCCGCGTTGGCAGGGGAAGTGGACGGGAGGCAGACGGAGCCGCGCCCCGTTATTTCCTCGGAAAAGCGCTTGTAGTAGTTCTTGCTCGTTTTGCCGTTGGTGTAAATGCGGCGGATGTCGGCGCGGGATAAAATGACGCTCAGATCGTTCGGGACGGCATTTTTGATGCTGCTGTCCGCGCTGCCGGTGATCTCGCAGGAGGCGAGCACATCCCACAGCGCAATATGATGCTCAAGCAGAAACCGCACTTTCTCGTCTATGCTCTGCGGTACGTCGGACTTATAGACCGCAGCGAGAACGCGCCAGAAGCGATTCTGCGGATGGCCGTAATAAAACATATTCTCCCGAGATTTCACTGACGGGAAGCTGCCGAGTATAAGTATCTCGGATTTCGCGTCGTATACCGGAGGGAACGGATGAACAAGCATATAAACAAACTCCCTGCAAAAAGCAGCCGCAATATTGCGGCTGCTTTTTAATGTTAAACTTACTTCTTGAAGCTGTCCTTCAGCGCGACCGCGCGGTTGAAGACAAGATGCTCCGGAGTCGCGTCGCGGTTGTCGAGGCAGAAGTAGCCCTGACGCATGAACTGGAAGCTCTCGGAGTCCTTGCCCTTTTCGGGCATCGCCAGCTTGCCGAGACCGGCTTCGACCTTGCAGCCGGTGAGAACCTTGAGACTGTCGGGATTGATGCAGTCAAGGAAGTTCTTGTCCGGGCCGTCCGGCTCAGGATCACTGAACAGATAGTCGTAGAGACGAACCTCGGCGTCGACCGCGGTGTTTGCGTCGACCCAGTGGATGGTCGCGCCCTTGACCTTGCGCCCGTCGGCAGGATCACCGCCGCGGCTCTCGGGGTCATACTCGCAGTAAATCTCCGTCACACTGCCGTCGGCGTCCTTCTTGCAGCCGGTGCAGGTGACCAGATACGCGCCCTTGAGGCGAACCTCGAAGCCGGGGTGCATACGCTTGTATTTCGGCGCGGGAACCTCCATGAAGTCGTCCGCTTCGATCCACAGCTCGCGGGAGAAGCTGATCTCGCGCGTGCCGTCTTCCGGACGCAGGGGATTATTCTCGACCGTCAGAAGCTCGGATTTGCCCTCCGGATAGTTCGTGACGATGAGCTTCACCGGATGCAGCACGGCCATGACGCGCTTTGCATTCTCGTTCAGATCGTCGCGCAGGCAGCTTTCAAGCAGCGCCCAGTTGACCGTGGAGTCGACTTTAGACACGCCGATGCGCTCGCAGAAATTGCGGATGGACTTCGCGGTGTAGCCGCGGCGGCGCAGACCGCAGAGCGTCGGCATACGCGGATCATCCCAGCCGGAGACGCGGTGCTCCTCGACCAGCTGACGCAGCTTGCGCTTGGACATGACGGTGTAGTTGATGCCGAGACGCGAGAACTCTATCTGGCGCGGCTTGATGCCGGGGATGGACACGTTCGACACGACCCAGTCGTACAGCGGGCGGTGCGCCTCGTACTCAAGCGAGCAGAGGGAGTGCGTGATGCCCTCCAGCGCGTCCTGTATCGGGTGGGCGAAGTCGTACATCGGGAAGATACACCACTTTGTGCCCTGACGGTGATGCTCGATATATCTGATGCGGTACAGCACCGGATCGCGCATGTTGAAGTTGCCGCTTGCGAGGTCGATCTTGGCGCGCAGGGTGTAGCGGCCTTCCTCAAATTCGCCGTTCTTCATCCGCTCAAAGAGGTCGAGGTTCTCCTCGATAGGCCTGTCGCGCCAGGGGCTGACGGCGGGGTGCGAGGTGTCGCCCCTGTATTCGCGGAACTGCTCGGGGGTAAGCTCGCAGACGTAGGCAAGCCCTTTCTTTATAAGCTCGATGGCGTATTCATAGGTCTTTTCAAAGTAATCGGAGCCATAGTAAAACCTGTCGCCCCAGTCAAAGCCGAGCCAGTGGATGTCTTCTTTGATGGCGTCGACGTACTCGGTGTCCTCCTTGGCGGGGTTGGTGTCGTCCATGCGCAGGTTGCAGATGCCGCCGAAATGCTCGGCAGTGCTGAAGTCTATGGTCAGCGCCTTGCAGTGGCCGATGTGCAGATATCCGTTCGGTTCGGGCGGGAAACGGGTCTGTATGTGCTTTTCGCCTTTGGCGATCGACTCTTCGATGATCTCTTCGAGGAAGTTCAGCGACTTCTCCCGTGTTTCGTTTGTTTCGCTTGCCATATTATTTTTTATGATTCTTGCTGTTGTAAACGGTTTTGAGCAGTTTCACCCCCACGACCAGCATTTGCTGGGTTCCCAGGGCCGTGCCGTCGTGGTGGGCGGCGAACTCCGCGCGGACCGAGACCGTGTCGTCGAAGAACGAGCGGCGGTAGGAGAGCGCCGTGCGGCTGTACACTTTCTGGTCGGGGCGGAAGAAGATTTCGGCGGGGTAGAGGTCGCGGCCGGAGGGCAGCGGCGTGCCGTCTTCGAGTTCGTGTCCCATAAAGAACGGATGGATGTTGTCGCCGACGTAGAGGCGTTCGTCGAGCGAAAGTCCCCAGCGGCTGATGCGGAACGCGAATTCGCCCATGCAGGGCGTTTCCCACGAATGGCCGAAACTGCGGTCGCGCTGGGCCGTG
>URGI01000065.1 GCA_900547315.1 uncultured Eubacteriales bacterium
GGGAGGTCACAAGTTCGAGTCTTGTATCGTCCACCATAAACCTGCAATTCTTATGAGTTGCAGGGTTGCTTTATATCTGAAGTATACAAGACTCAAACGGGTGACCGATTTAAGTCTCATACTGTCCTCTTTGAACCTGCAATTCATGTGAATTGCGGGTTTCCTTTTCTTCAGCTTACACATCGGCCTATGACAATATCCCCGCGTATAGATCGTGTGAAGATCATTGATAAATTTCTGCTTTAAATTGACAGAAGTAAAAGCAAAATGTTATACTAAATAACACTTAATGCTTGAGAAAAGGGGAGATTTGTTTTGACTTCTGTACAGCTGATCGTGATCGTGTTGTATTTTGCACTAACTGTCGTCGTCGGCCTGCTCGCGGCGAGAAGGTCGAAAACGGCAAGCGATTTTCACGGCGCGGAAATGGGGCTGTTCGCCATAGTCTGCGCCTCGACCGGCGAATGGCTCGGCGGAACGGCGACGAGCGGTGTCGCGGAATACGGCTTCCTGTACGGCCTTTCCGGTGCGTGGTACACGATCGCAAACGGCGTCGGAGTGATGTTTCTGGCGCTGTGCTTTGCAAAGCTATACCGCAGCCTTGAACAGGTGACGATTCCGGGCATCGTCGAAAAATTCTTCGGCGTCCGCGCGAGAACCGTGTCCAGCATCCTTCTCACGATCGTGATGCTGGCGGTCGGCCTGTCGCAGATGGTCGCGGCGGGAAAGCTGGGGCAGAGCCTGATGGGCTATGACTTTACGGCGACCTGCATCGTTTTTGCCGTCATATTCATCGTGTACACGCTTGCGGGCGGCATGAGAGCCGTTGCGGCGACGAGCGAGGTGCACCTGTTCGCCATGTACGGCGGCATGATCCTGGCGATGTTCGTGGCGCTGCACAAGGTAGGCGGCATGGCGGCGTTCAAGGAGGGCATGGCGCAGGTCGAGGCCGCGGACGGCGGCAGCTTCTTCAGCATGGGCTCGATCGGCCTTTCAAAAGTCAGCTCATGGATAATCGCGAGCCTTCTCGGCGCATGCACCGCGCAGGCCGGCATCCAGCCTGTTCTGGCGGCAAAGGATATCAAGACGGCGAAGAAAGCCTGCATACTCACGGCGTTTGTCGTTGCGCCGTTCGGCTTTTTCAGCGCGCTGCTCGGAATGATAGGCCGCGTCATGTACAATCAGGGGACGCTGCTTGCGGAGGTCGATAATCTTGCGGAGGGCGCGAAGCTCGCGCTGCCGTCGCTGATGATGAACATGCACCCCATCGCGGGCGGACTGATCCTCGCGGCCATCCTCGCCGCAATCCTCTCGACGGTATCGCCGATCATTCTCGCGGCCGGAACGATGCTCACCAAGGACATCTACCAGCGCGACATGAACCCCAACGCAACGGACAAGCAGATACTGCGCGTAAGCCGCATAACCACCGCGCTGTCCGGCGTCGTCTGCTGCGTCGGCGCCATCCTGCTGGTGGACGCCAGCGCTGTGCTGGACATCGTGTATTCCGCGTACTCGCTGCGCGGCGCGATATTCATCATCATACTGCTTGGCATTTACTGGAACAAGGCGTCCGAAAAGGGCGCGTGCTTCAGCATGATCTGCACCTGCTTCGCGGCGGTGTTCTGGGTTGTGTGGAAGATGAAGTCGGGGAGCTACCCGCTAGCGCCGTGGTTCACGGAGACATACGCGGCGGTCGTGGTCGCGTTCGTGACGATGATCGGCTTCAGCCTGATGTTCCATGTCGGCAGGGAAGAGGAGAACAACCGCGAGCATACGCATGAGGAGCTTGAGTACCTCGAGGAGCATCCGGAATGCCTTGAGGAGGCTCCGGAATATCCGTTCTGATCGGAATATATTTTATTTAAACGGGATGGCATCGGCCATCCCGTTTTTTGCGCCGGAGGACGTCAATCGGGCAATTTATTTATAGATTGATGTTTCGGCGTATCTGTGTTAAACTTTCGGACAGGAGTGTGATAACACATGAGAATGAGAAAAAGACCGAATCTTGCCCCACGCATGGAAAAGTGCGCGGAGCTTATGATAAACGAACCGGAGACCATGCGCGGCCATTGGCGCGAGCTCATGCCCGACTGCGCGGAGCTGCACATTGAGCTCGGCTGCGGCAAGGGGCGCTTTACCGCCGGTACCGCGGCGGCAGCGCCGGATGTGGAGCTTATCGCCATTGAGAAGGTTCCCGACGCGATGATAATCGCCATGGAGCGCGTGAAAAATCAGGAGCTTAAAAATGTCCGCTTCATCAGCGCCGACGTTGCCGGCCTGCGCGAAATGTTCGCGCCGGAGGACGGAGTGCGCCGCATATATATAAACTTCTGCGACCCGTGGCCGAAAAGCCGTGACGCAAAGCTGCGCCTCACCGCGCCGAATTTCCTGCGCATGTACGCGGATGTGCTGGGCGTGGGCGGGGAGATACATTTCAAGACCGACAACACGCCGCTGTTCGACTGGTCGGCGGAGCAGCTTTCCGCCGAGGGCTGGGAGCTGCACGAACTGACGCACGACCTGCACGCGAACGGCGCGGTCAGCGTGATGACCGATTACGAGGCAAAGTTCTATGAGGCCGGGCAGAAGATCAACCGGCTCGTCGCGCGCTGCACGGAGAGCACCAAAAACGGTGTGGACGGCGTCGTTGCCAGACTGCGCAACGCGTCGCTCATCGACGCGCGTGGCTATGCCAGCAGCGCCGCGGACAATGCGGCGGCGGGAACGGAGCGAGTATGAGATTTATTTCATGGAACGTCAACGGCCTGCGCGCCGTGCTGAAAAAAGGTTTTGAGGACATTTTCTGGAGTCTCGACGCAGACTTTTTCTGCCTTCAGGAGACAAAGCTTCAGGCAGGACAGGTTGAGCTTGACCTCCCCGGCTATGAGAGCTATTGGTGCTACGCCGAGCGCAAGGGCTATTCCGGCACCGCGATATTCACAAAGCACACGCCGCTCTCCGTCAGCTATAATCTCGGCCTGCCGGAGCATGACACCGAGGGGCGCGTCATCACGCTGGAATACGATAACTTCTACCTTGTCTGCGTTTACACACCGAACGCGCAGGACGGCCTGAAGCGCATCGACTACCGCATGAACTGGGAGGACGCGTTCAGGGATTATCTCGTAGGGCTTGACGCGAAGAAGCCTGTGATAGTCTGCGGGGACATGAACGTCGCCCACAACGAGATCGATTTGAAGAACCCCAAGACCAATATCGGCAACCCCGGCTTCTCGTTTGAGGAGCGCGGCAAATTCACCGAACTTCTGGACGCGGGATTTACCGACAGCTTCCGCTATCTCTATCCGGACAAGACCGACGCGTATTCATGGTGGAGCTACCGCGCCGCCGCGCGCGAGCGCAATGTCGGCTGGCGTATCGACTATTTCGTCGTGTCCGACCGGCTGAGAGAGAAGATAAAGGACGCGTATATCCTGCCTGAGATAACCGGCTCCGACCACTGCCCCGTAGGGCTGGATGTTACATGGTGAAGATAGGCAGTGTTGAGATAACCGGCCGCTTTACGCTTGCTCCCATGGCCGGAGTGTCGGATTTCGCGTTCCGCGCCGTGTGCAGGGAGCAGGGCGCGGCGCTGACGACGACGGAGATGGTCAGCGCGAAGGCGCTGGTTTATAAAGACGAAAAGACAAAATCACTCCTGTATGTCCCGCCGGAGGAACACCCCTGCGCCGTGCAGATCTTCGGCCACGAGCCGGAGATAATGGCCGAGGCCGCGGGCATGGCGCTGGGGTATTCCGGCGCGGATATCCTCGATATAAATATGGGCTGCCCTGTCGGGAAGGTCGTCAAATCCGGAGACGGCTCGGCGCTGATGAAGTCGCCGGAGCTTGCGGGGCGGATAATCGAGGCCGTCGTGGCCGCGGTGGATAAGCCCGTCACGGTCAAATTCCGCAAGGGCTGGGATAACGGCAGCGTCAACGCAGTTGAGTTTGCGAAGATCTGCGAGCAGGCCGGAGCGTCGGCCATCGCGGTTCACGGCCGTACCCGCGCGCAGATGTACGCAGGACGCGCCGACTGGGACATCATCCGCGACGTGAAGCGCGCCATCGGTATCCCCGTCACCGCGAACGGAGATATATTCACCGGCGCGGACGCGGAGCACATCCTGCGCTATACCGGCTGCGACCTTGCAATGATAGGCCGCGGCAGCTTCGGCAATCCGTGGCTGTTCGCGCAGGCGAACGCCGCGGCTGCCGGACAGCTGGAGCCGCCGCTCCCGCCGCTTGACGAGCGGATGGACACTGCGTACCGCCAGATAAAGGCGCTGGCTGAATTCAGCGGCGAGCGCATCGCCTGCCTTGAGGCGCGGCATCATCTCCCGTGGTATCTGCACGGCGTCGCGCATTCGGGGTATTACAAGCAGCAGCTTGTCCATGTCGAGACGCTTGAAGACGTTGAGCGGATAATCGCAGGGATAAAGCACGATTTGGCATAAATTATCAATATGCAGGTCATGGAGGTGAAGTTGTGACCCGTGAGCAGGAGGCGCTGACCGTTCAGCGGGTGCTGGACGGCAACGCGGACGAATACGAAAAGCTGGTGCTGGAGTACCAGAAAAATGTGTATAATCTTGCCCTGCGCATGACCGGCGATCCGGAGGACGCGGCGGACATGGCGCAGGAGGCATTTATAAAGGCGTATAGCTCCCTCTCCGGTTACAGGGGGGAAAGCAAATTCTCCGTCTGGCTCTACCGCATAGTTTCAAACGTCTGTCTGGATTTCCTGCGCGCGAAGAAGCGCCGGCAGACGGTGTCTCTCAGCGTGACCGATGATGACGGCGAGGACACGGAGCTTGACATCGCGGACGAGAGCAAGTCGCCGGAGCGGATATTTGAGCGCGCCATGACACGGGACGCGGTTCGCCGCGGCCTTGCGGCGCTGACGCCGGAATACAGGCAGATACTTATCCTCCGCGAGCTTCAGGGCATGAGCTATGAGGAGATCGCGGAGGTGCTGGGGCTGGAGAGCGGGACGGTGAAATCCCGCATTTTCCGCGCGCGGAAAAAACTTTGCGCGTTTCTGCTGCGCGACGGGAACATTTCTGGCTTTGCTCCGTCAAGCAATACAGAGGGGGTGAACTGCCATGACTGAATGTGAATACTATCAGCAGCTCATAAGCCAGCGGCTGGACGGCGAGCTGACTGCCGCGCAGGAGCATGAACTGGCGGAACACCTGAGCCGCTGCGCGGACTGCCGCGCGGTCGATGCAGCGTTCCGAGCGCTGTCAAAGGGCTTTGCCGACAGTGCGGAGGATGCGCCCGCAGATCTCTGCGAAAACGTGATGGGCGAGATCCGCCGTGAAAATATCAGAAAGACCAACAAGCGCGGCTCGAAGCGCACATGGCGCAGCCTGCTTGCAACGGCGGCGTGCTTCGCGCTTATCTGCGCGGCTGCGGCCACGGCTCTGCCGATGCTCGCGCGTTCGAACGCGTCGACAGCGGCGGCGCAGTCGGCGGACACCGCCAATGAGACTGACGGAAGCGGCGCAGATGCCGCTATGCCCGCTGATGCCGCACCGGCGGAAGAACCGGAGAGCGCCGCAGAGCAGCGCGCGAAGGCGGACGGGTCGATGCTGTACACCATGGAGAGCGCGAGCGAAGCTGGCGCGGCCTCGTACAACGTCAGCGACGATGAGCTTGGCCGCTTTGTCGAGATGCTCTCCGACGGCGCGTCGGAGTCGGCGATGCCCGAAGCCGCGGCGGACGAGAGCTGCGTTGTCGGGTCAGAGTATAACAATGTGTGTGTTTATATATACGGCGGCCGCGTGTTATATTCCACCGACGGCGGGGAGACCGTGTACGAAAGTGCGGTTTCTGTCGAGGGGGTAAACGAAATTCTGGCATTTTTTGCTGGATAATAGAAATTTTCCTGCGCGTTATGCCTTGAAATGCCGTGATTGTTATGGTATAATCAATACGTAAGATATTGTTTTCAGGCAGGGATACCTGAAAAAGCGCAAGGAGAGATTGTTTTTGAAACGTGGGAAAGTTTCCAATAATGTAATTCGCCGTCTTCCGAGATATCTCCGCAAGCTCGACGAACTTGAAAAAAGCGGCATCAGCCGCATTTCTTCCGGCGAGCTGGGGCAGCAGCTTGGACTGACGCCGTCACAGATACGTCAGGATTTCAGCTGCTTCGGTGAGTTCGGACAGCAGGGCTATGGTTATAACGTCGCGGCTCTCCGCGACCAGATCGCAGGCATACTCGGTATGGATCGCGGCTATAAGGCCGTGCTAGTCGGTGTCGGCAACATCGGCCGCGCGCTAATGGACAACTTCTGCTTCAGCGAGTGGGGCTTCCACCTCGCCGCTGCGTTTGATGTCAAGCCAGAGCTTATCGGTACGAAGTTCAACGATGTCGAGATACACGGCATGGATGAGCTTATCGGCTATCTGGAGCACAACAATATTGACGTTGCGGTTCTGACCGTCCCCAAGGAGGCTGCCATTCCCGTGACCAAGATCCTCACCGACAACGGCATCGAGGCTATCTGGAACTTCACGAACGTTGAGCTTACCGAGCCGAACAGCCCCACCATCGTGGAGAACATCCATTTCTCGGACAGTCTGCTTTCTCTGAGCTACTTTGTGTCTGAGCGCAACGACGAGAAGCGCGCCCGCGCGGCGAGAGTCGATCGCCAGCAGTAAGCTTCGAAAATCGAGACGATCAAATCATGCAGGAGCAAACGCTCCTGCATGATTTGCTAAATTAGGAGGTTCATATGGCTGACACTATTGCCGCCATTGCGACGGGGACGCAGGTATCCGCGATCGGTATAATCCGCCTCTCCGGAGACGAAACTTTTCGGGTGATAGACCGGCTCTTTTTCCCGTACAGCGGCAAAAAAATGTCCGAAAGCGCGGATCGCAGGCTGATCTTTGGCGAGCTGCGCGACCGCGGGGGCGAGCTGCTGGACGTGTGCCTGTGCACGATAAGCCGCGCGCCGCACAGCTATACCGGAGAGAACACCGCGGAGCTTCAGTGTCATGGCTCGCCGACAGTCCTTCGTGCGGCGCTGGATGAGCTGTTTGCGCTCGGTGCGCGGCAGGCGGCGCCGGGCGAGTTCACGAAGCGCGCCTTTTTGAACGGGCGCATGGAGCTGTGCGCGGCGGAGGCCGTGGCCGATATCATCGATGCGGAGACCGTCGAGTGCGCCAAGAACGCCGCAGGGCAGCTCTCCGGCGCGATAAGCCGCAAGGTGGACGGGATATATTCCGCGCTGACCGACATCAGCTCGCACTATCACGCGGTGCTGGATTACCCCGACGAGGATATCGAAGACTTCCAGCTTGAAAGCTATGAAGGGAGCCTAACGTCCGCGCTCACGGAGCTTGAGCGGCTGCTGCAGAGCCATGAGCGCGGCAAGCTTATGACCGGCGGTATCCCAGCTGCGATAGCCGGCCGACCCAACGCCGGTAAAAGCTCGCTCCTGAACGCCCTTCTGGGTTATGACCGCGCGATAGTCACCGCGATCCCAGGCACCACGCGCGACACAATCGAGGAGAAGCTGCGCATAGGCCGCCTGACGCTGCGCCTTATTGACACCGCGGGCATCCGCGACACTGACGACGAGGTAGAGCGCCTGGGCGTTGAACGCAGCCGCGCGGCGATGAGCAAGGCGGAGCTTGTCATTGCCGTCGTGGACGGCAGCGGCGAGATAACGGACGAGGACCGCGAGGTCATCGCGCAGGCCGAGGCTGCGCCGAAGGGCATTGTCGTTCTCTCAAAGCGCGATATCGCGGAGCCGGACGCGGAGATCACGACGGCGCTGCCGGTGGTCTCGCTCAGCTCCGTCACCGGAGACGGCATGGACGAGCTGGAGCGCGTCATCGCCGAGCAGTTCCCGTTGCCGGAGGTTCCGGCGGGCGAGATACTCACGAACGTCCGTCAGGCGGACGCGGTGAAGCGCGCGATAGAATACATGCGCAGCGCGCTGGACGCAATGCGCGCCGGTATGACGCCGGATATCGTCCTGACGGAGACGGAGGGCGCAATGTCGGCGCTCGGCGAGCTGAGCGGCCGCACAGTGCGCGAGGATGTTACGAATAGAATATTCCAGCGCTTCTGCGTCGGAAAATGAGGAGAGTATATGAGCTGCAAAGAGATTGACATGGCGGCGTACAAGCGCCGCGCACATTTTGATTATTTCAGGTCGCTGGCATATCCGTATGCCGGAGTGACCGTTGAGGTCGACATTTCACGCCTTGTGCCTACGCTGAAGATGCACAGCCTGCCATTTTTCCTGCCGGTGCTGTACTGCGCGGTGCGCGCGGCAAACTCCGTGCCGGAGTTCAGGCAGCGCATCCACGGGGACTCCGTCGTCGAGTATGACTACTGCGAAGGCTCGTATACCGTCGCCCTGCCGGATGAGAGCTACTGCTACTGTGTGCCGAAAACCGACCTGCCCTTCGGCGAGTTTCTGGACTATACGCGCGAGGCGCAGCGCCGCGCGGTCGAGGAGCCGAGCATCGAGGAGCAGGACGAAGCCGATTCGCTGCTGTTCATAAGCTGCATCCCGTGGGTGTCGCAGACAGCTGTCGTGCAGCCGGTGCCATCGCCGGCAGACTCGAACCCGCGCATCACATGGGGCAAATACTTCGAGCGCTGCGGGAACGTGTACCTGCCGGTTTCCGTGCTTTGCCACCATGCGCTGGTGGACGGGCTGCACATCGGGCGTTTCTATGCCGCGCTTGACCGCGAGATATCGAGGCTCTGTGACGAGATAGAAGGGGAAAATCAGGCGTAAAATTGTCTTGAGCGCAGTCCGCCATTTTGGACTACGCTCAAGTGATTATATGTAAAACTTCAAGATCATTGCCAAACATGCGGAGAACGCAGGCTTTATCCTTGGCTCTGCCGAGGCGTCGCTCGCCGCATATGATCTCTGCACCGCATTGGCATACGGTTGATGTGGTTATATAGTAGCAGACCGGCGCGCGATTGTGCTGAAGAATCTGCAAACTAAGGATGAAAATTTTGTGAATTGACCGGCGCGGGGAGACGACGAAATGAATGTCATATATAAGGACGGCGCGGTGATTCTGGCCATAAAGCCCGCCGGAGTGCTCAGCACCGACGAGCCGGGCGGAATGCCGGAGCTGCTGAGAGCGGAGCTGAATACGGATGAGATACGCACGGTGCACAGGTTGGACAGAGTAGTTTCCGGCCTGATGCTGCTGGCGCGCTCCTCTGCCTGCGCCTCCGAGCTGTCGCGCCAGATACGGGAAGGGGAGTTCCATAAGGAATACCTCGCCGTTGTGCACGGCGTGACGGCGGCTTCCGGAGAACTGCGCGACCTCATGTACCGCGATAAGGCGCGGCGCATGAGCTTCGTTACGGATACGCCAGCCGTGGGTGTGCAGGAGGCGCGGCTCGAATACGATACGCTGGAGAGCACTGCCGGACTGAGCCTTGTCCGCGTGCGGCTCATCACGGGGCGGACACACCAGATACGCTGCCAGTTCGCGTCCCACGGCTGGCCTCTGGTCGGCGAGCGGAAGTATGATGTCAACGACGATAACTGCCCGATCGCGCTGTGGTCGCATCGGCTGCGCTTTGCGCACCCCGTGACGGGGGAGCAGATGGATTTCGCTGTGCAGCCGCCGGAGACATATCCGTGGACGCTGTTCGCCGCGGCGCGAGAAAATTAAAAACTGAGCCGAAAGATTTTTATATCCTTTGGCTCAGTTTTGCGTATCGCATAAAAAAGCACCCCGAATTTATTCGGGGTGCTGGCACGCCGTAAGGGATTCGAACCCCTGACCTTCTGGTCCGTAGCCAGACGCTCTATCCAGCTGAGCTAACGGCGCATGTCTCTCGACAGCTTGATTATATTAGCACAGCTTCGGCAAAAATGAAAGAAGATTTTTAAAAAAATATTTTTTTCTTACTTTTT
>URGI01000066.1 GCA_900547315.1 uncultured Eubacteriales bacterium
ATCAGAAAACTGCACGCTGTTCAATCTTTTTTTGAAAAACATGAATCAGTACTTGACAAACATCCGAAATCGGAGTAAATTGCGCAATGTTTCCGAAATCGGATTTATAAATCGGAGGTGCGGATATGGGCGAAAAACTGAGACGCCAGATGCAGACGCTTGACAGGCTGTATAAGGAGTCGGACAGAATAGGCGATGATTATGCCGCGCATTTCGGCATGAACAATACCGCGTTCTGGGTGCTGTATACGCTCAGCCGCGCGGACAAACCCGTGACGCAGAACGACCTGTGCGAGGAGTGGTTTTTCCCGGCACAGACAATAAATTCCGCGGTGAGCGGGCTGGTAAAAAAGGAGCTTGTGCGGCTTGAACCGATACCGGGCACGAGGAACCGAAAAAGCATCGTCCTGACGGAAGCGGGGCGGGAGCTGTGCGGCAGGACGATAAGCATAGTCGACGAGATCGAGCGCGCCGCGATGCTCGGCTTCACAGAGAAAGAGCGGGAGCTGTACCTCAGCCTTTTCCGGCGGCATCTTGAAAATCTGAAGAAAGCGAGAGCCGAGCTGTTAGGCGAGACGGAGAATAAATGAAGAATCAGAGAGCGAGAAAAGTTGCAAATTACGTTATACCGACCGTACTGAGCCAGTGCACGTTTTTCCTGTTCACGATAGTTGACGGCGTGTTCGTCGGCAACGGCGTCGGGACGGACGCGCTGGGCGCGGTGAACCTCGCCATGCCGTTCATCATGGTGATAGGCGCGGCCTTCATGCTGACGACGATCGGCGGCGTCACGGTTGCGGCCATACGCCTTGGCCGCGGGGACATCCCCGGTGCGAATCAGGCGTTCATGCATTCGCTGGGCTGCACGGCCGTCATTGCAACGGTGTTCTCCGTCATCGGCATCATGTTCACACGGCCGCTGGCGGCGCTCCTCGGCGCGGACTGGAACTATATTGACATGGTCTGCGACTACCTGCTGTGGTACAGCATCTTTACGCTGCCCGCCGCCATATCGACCACCCTTCAGGGTTTCGGCCGGAACGACGGCGCGCCGGTGTTCGTCATGGCCTCCACCATCATCAGCACCGCGCTGAACATTTTCCTCGACTGGCTGTTCGTTTTCCCGCTGCAAAAGGGCATCGCGGGCGCGGCAATAGCCACGGGCATCTCGCAGGTGGCGGGACTTGCGATAATCGTCGTGCACTTTGTCAAAAAGCGCGGCGTGCTGAGAATAGCGCCGGTGAAGTTCGATGCAGCCCTTGTCGGCAAGATACTCACACGCGGCCTGCCGGAGATGCTCTCCCAGCTCACAACGCCGGTGACGATCCTCTGCATGAACCTCACACTGATAAAGTACATCGGCGACGACGGAGTGAACGCGTATTCGATAATCGGGTACATCATATCGTTTGCCTATGCGATATTCATGGGTGTGTCGGAGGGAATGCAGCCGCTGTTCGGCCGCAGCTACGGCGACCAGAACGAGGAGGATCTGCACTATTTCCTGCGTGCCGGCGTTATCGTCAGCTTTGGCGGCAGCGCCGTTGTATACGGGCTGATAATCGCCCTCGGAGGGGTCATCTGCGCGATGTTCGGGGCGGACGCTCCGGCCACGGCGATAACCGTAGCGGCGATACCGCGTCACGGCTGGGCGTTCCTGTTCGCGTCGATGAATACGATTCTCTCCTCGTACCTGTATTCCACCAAGCGCACGCGCGAATCCGCGGCGGTGAATGTCCTGCGCGGCTTCATCCTCACGCCGCTGTGCATCGTGCTGATCTCGGTGGCGACGAACGGCGCGGCGGTCTGGTACGCGGTCGGCGTGGCGGAGCTTATAAGCTTCCTGTGTGCGATATTCATCACGCGCCGCTCCGAGCGCGGCGGGGTACGCTTCAGTGAGGACTGAGCAAGTTAATAAGTATATGACCGGACGGAGCCTTCCACCCGGTCATTTTGCTTGATACGGGGCGCGTTTTTTGATAAAATACAAAATACACAATAAGTAGTATAAAACGTGAGAGGGCTCAATAATGCTGAGACTTTTTACCGGCCGCGCCGGTACGGGCAAGACCGCAGCGGTCATAAATGAAATACATACGGCGGTTCTCGAAAAGCAGGGACGCCGCCTGCTCATAGTTCCGGAGCAGTACAGCCATGAGGCGGAGCGCGAGCTGTGCCGCGTCTGCGGCGACAGCATGTCGCTGTACGCCGAGGTTATGAGCTTCACCGGACTTGCGCGGCGCATAGCGTCCCAGCAGGGCGGCAGCGCAGCGCCATATCTCGATAAGGGCGGGCGGCTGCTGTGCATGGCGCTGGCGCTGGACGGCGCGGCGTCGAGACTGCGCGTGTACGGTTCGGCGGGGCGCAGGGCGGAGACGCAGTCGGCGCTGCTCGCGGCGGTGGACAGTCTGAAGGCTGCCGGAGTCGATTCCGAGGCGCTCTATGCGGCCTCGGAGAGCTGCCCAGGCGGGCTTGGGGACAAGCTTGCGGACATGGCGCTGATCCTTGAAGCCTACGACGCCGTCGTAGCGAACGGACACGCCGACCCCGCCGACAGGCTGACCGTGCTTGCCGGGCAGATACTCGACAGCTCCATGGGGCCGGATGACCATATATATGTCGACGGATTCATAGATTTCACGTTTCAGGAGCGACAGGTGCTGCGTGCGCTTTTGAAGCGCGGTGTGCAGCTCACCGTATGCCTGACGATGGATGAGCTGCACGGCGAGAACGAGATATTCGAGCTGTCCCGCCGCAGCGCGCGCGAGCTGCTCGCCTATGCGGGGGAACTTGGCGCGGAGACGGAGACGCGGCATTTCGCGTCGGGAACCTGCGGCGGCGCGCTCGATTTCTTCGCCGAGAATATGTTCAGCTACTCCGCCGTGAGCTTTCAGGGCGAGCCGAACGATTCGGTGAAGCTCATGACGGCGGACGGCATGGTGGCCGAATGTGAGTTCGCGGCGGCGCAGGCGATATCCCTTGTGCGCGACGGCGGCTGCCGCTGGCGCGATATCGCGGTCGCGGTGCGCGGCTTTGACGAATACCGCGCGGCGCTGGAGAGCGCGTTCGAGCATTACGGCGTGCCGCTTTTCATGGCGCGGCGCAGCGACCTGCTGTCGAAGCCGCTCCCCGCGATGATAGCCGCGGCGTATGACATCGTGTGCGGCGGCTGGGAAGTTGACGACGTGATAAGCTATATGCGCACGGGCCTGACCGGACTTGCGCCGGAGGACTGCGACGCGCTTGAAAACTATATCTTTAAGTGGCAGCTCCGCGCCGGAGCGTGGAGCCGCGCGGGCGACTGGCGGCAGCATCCGGACGGCTACAACGCCGAGTACACCGAGGAGACCGCGGAGCGCCTGAAAAAAATAAACGCCCTGCGCTATGCGCTGGGCGACCCGCTGCTGCATTTTGCCGCACATGGCCGCGAAGCGTCCACCGCGGCGGAGCAGGCGGCGGCGCTGGCGGACTTTTTCGATGAACTGAAGCTCTCCGAGCGCCTGAGCGAGCGTGCGGAGCAGCTTAGGGCTGCGGGGCGGGAGAGCCTTGCGCGCGAGTACGCGCAGCTGTGGGATATCATCGTCTCCGCGCTTGAGCAGTGCGCCGCGATACTCGGAGACACGGAGATGGACATGGAAGGCTTCGGGCGGCTGTTCACGCTGATGCTCTCGCGCTACGATGTGGGCGTGATACCCGTGTCGCTCGACAGGGTGTCCGCCGGTGATTTTGACCGTATGCGCCGCAGAAATATAAAGCACCTCATCGTCCTCGGCGTGAGCGACGAGCGCCTGCCCGCCGCATCCGGCGACACTGGGATATTCTCCGACGAGGAGCGGAAGCGCCTGCTTGAGCTGGACATCGACCTCGGCGGAGCCGGGGACGGGGAGCTGTGGCGCGAGTTTTCGCTGATATATAACTGCCTGAGCCTGCCGTCGGACAGCCTGACGCTGTGCTGCCCGCTTGTGAATTCCGAGGGCGCGCCGCAGCGTCCGGCCTTCGTATACAGCCGCGCGGCGGCGATATTCGGCCTGCAGCCGCAGTACGCGGACATATCCGAACTGCGCATGTCCGCCGAAGCGCCCGCGCTGACGCTTGCGGCGCACGCGGTGAGCGGCGGTACGGCGCGCGAGCGCTCCGCCGCAGAGTATTTCCGCCGGATGCAGCCCGAACGCTTCGGCAAACTGACCTCCGCCGCGAAGATGAGCCGAGGCCGGCTGTCACCGGAGGCGGTGCGCGCACTGTACGGCAGACGGCTGAAGCTGAGCGCGTCGAGGATAGATAAATTCGCCTCCTGCAAATTTGCGTATTTCTGCCAGTACGGCCTGAACGCGCGCCCGTATGAACCGGCGGGCTTCACGCCGCCGGAGATCGGCACGTTCATGCACTATGTGCTGGAGCACACGGCGCGCGACGTGCGTGACCGCGGCGGCTTCGGCGCCGTCTCGGACGACGAACTACGCGAAATCACCCAGCGCCATGTGGACGGCTACGTGCATGAGCAGCTGAACGACTTTCAGGAGAAGTCGCAGCGGTTCATATACCTCTTCCGCCGCCTCGGCAAGGATGTGTTCCAGATAGTGTCGGACATGGCGGCGGAGCTGCGCCGCTCCGATTTTGAGCCGCTAGATTTCGAGCTTGACTTTTCGAAGATGAGCGATATCCCGCCTGTGGAGCTTGGCGACGGCGACGGCGCAATGACGCTCACCGGGATTGCCGACCGCGTGGACGGCTGGCTGCACGACGGGCGGCTGTATCTGCGCGTGGTCGATTATAAGACCGGCAAAAAGAGCTTTTCACTCTCCGACGTGTGGTACGGGATGGGGCTTCAGATGCTGCTGTACCTGTTCGCTCTGGGGCGCGACGGGGAGAAGCTGTACGGCCGCGAGATCGTACCGGCAGGCGTGATGTACGTCCCCGCGCGCAGCGTGATCCTGCCCGTCAGCCGCGACTGCGGCGACGAGGAGGCACAGCGTCTGCGGCTGGACGGCGTGAAACGCAGCGGCGTTGTGCTCGACGACGCGGAGGTCATAGAGGCCTGGGAGCACGGCGAGGACAAGAAATATATCCCCATCCGCATGAGATACGGCAAGCCGACGCCCGACTCGCTTATGACGGCGGAGCGGCTCGGCCTGCTGTCACGGCATATCGGAAAGACGCTCACGGACATGGCGCGGCAGCTCAATTCCGGCAGTATCGCCGCCGATCCGTATTACCGCAGCCAGCAGGAGAACGCCTGCCTCAACTGCGACTACTTTGACGCCTGCCACTTCTCGCAGGGCGAGAACGGCGAGAGCTGCCGCTTCCAGCAGAAGATACCGGCGGACAAGGTGATAGAGATGATGGAAGGGGAGGATGGCAATGGCTGAATTCAAGCCGACAGCGTCGCAGGCTGCGGCGATAAGCGCGCGCGGGAGCGCGGTGCTGGTGTCCGCGGGCGCGGGCAGCGGCAAGACGCGCGTACTCACGGAGCGCCTGATGGGCTATATAACCGACGCCGAACACCCCGTCGATATCGACAGCTTCCTTATTATAACCTTCACGCGCGCCGCCGCGGGAGAGCTGCGCGGGCGCATTATGGACGAGATAGCGAACGCGCTTGCCGCGGATCCCGCCAATAAGCGGCTGCGCCGCCAGAGCGCGCTGTGCCAGAAGGCGCAGATAGGCACGATACACAGCTTCTGCGCGGCGCTTCTGCGTGAGCACTGCCATGCCTGCGGCCTGCCGCCGCAGTTCAAGATCGCGGATGACGACCGCATCGCGGTGATGAAGTCGGCGGCGCTGGAGCGGGTGCTGGACAGGTACTATGAAAACGTGGACGCGCATCCGGGCTTCGCGCTGCTGGCGGACACCGTCGGCGCGGGGCGCGACGACCGCCGCCTTGGGACGCTGGTTCTGACGCTGCACGACAAGATGCAGTGCCATGCGCGGCCTGAGCAGTGGGCGGCGGAACAGGTGGCGCTGCTGGGCGAGACCGGAGACGACGCCGCGCAGACCCCGTGGGGGCGCGAGATAATCGAACGCGTCAAGTCGATGGCCGAATACTGGGCGGCGGAGCTTGAGCGCGTGCTGCAGGCGATAAGCGCGCAGGAGAAGATAGCCGCCGCCTATACGGACAGCATCGCCGCGACGGCGGATCAGCTCCGCGAGCTTCGGCGCTGCATTGACCTCGGCTGGGACATGGCGCGTGCCTGCCTGCCGATCACGTATCCGGCCTTGGGGCGGCTGGCGAAATCGCCTGACCCGGCGCTGTCGGAGCTTGCGAAGAACCGCCGCACGGCCTGCAAAAAGGCGACGGAGAAGATCGAGGACATGCTCTATTCCGACTCCGAAAAGCTTCTGAGCGAGCTTCGCCTGACCACTCCCGCCATGACGGCGCTGCTGGCGCTGACGCTGGATTTCGCCGGCGAGCTGACGAAGGACAAGCGCCGCGCGGGGCTTGTGGATTACGGCGACCTTGAGCATATCTCGGTGCGGCTGCTGACGAACGAGGACGGCAGCCCGTCCGCGCTGGCGCGACAGCTCGGCGGGCGTTTCACGGAGATAATGGTCGATGAATATCAGGACGTCAGCCGCGTGCAGGACGAGATATTCCGCACCATATCCAGGGACGGGAAGAACCTCTTCATGGTCGGCGACGTGAAGCAGTCGATATATCGCTTCCGGCTGGCCGACCCCGGAATATTCACGGAGAAGTATCTCAGCTACGCCGACTGTGATGCCGCCGCCCCAGGCGAGCCGCGGCGCATCATGCTGCGGGAGAATTTCCGCTCCCGCAGCGAGGTGCTGGACGCGGCGAACGCCGTGTTCGGGCTGTGCATGTCGCGCGAACTGGGCGACATCGACTATGACGAGGCAGCGGCGCTCAAGTGCGGCGCGAGCTATGAGGGCGAGGCTCCGAAGCCGGAGCTGCGGCTGATAGAGCTGCCGCGCGGCGGCGGGGACGAGGACAGCCCCGACAAGACCGAGCTTGAGGCGCAGTATGTCGCGGCGCGCATCCGCGAGCTGATAGACGTGCGCACCGAGGTGAGCGGCAGGGGCGGTATGCGCCCGCTGGAATACGGCGACATTGCGATCCTGCTGCGCTCGGCAAACTCGATCGGCGGCGTGTACAGAAACGCGCTGGTGCAGCAGGGCATCCCCGTTGCGTCGGTGCAGGGCGGCGGCTTCTTTACCTCGATAGAGATATCGACGATGATGTCGCTGCTCGCGGTCATAGATAATCCGTATCAGGACATTCCGCTCATCGCGGTGCTGCGCTCGCCGGTGTTCGGCTTCACGGCGGACGAGCTGTCCGCCATACGCGCCTCCGGTAAGCGCTGCGATTTCTACACGGCGCTGTGCGCCGCAGCGGAGACGGACGAGAAATGTGCGGGCTTTGTCAGAACGCTCGCCGGATTCCGCGCGGAAGCGCCGGATATGAGCGCGGCGGAGCTGACATGGCGGCTCTGCGACGAGCTGGACATGCTCGCGATATGCAGCGCCATGACGGACGGCGAGCAGCGCCGCGCGAATCTGCTGGAGCTTGTGGAGCTGTCGGAGCGCTTTGAGAGCAGCGGATATCGCGGACTGCACCGCTTCGTGCTGTGGCTGCGCCGTCTG
Organism: uncultured Eubacteriales bacterium; assembly: GCA_900547315.1. GTDB lineage: Bacteria > Bacillota > Clostridia > Oscillospirales > Oscillospiraceae > Limivicinus. The sequence continues at coordinate 7,600 of URGI01000066.1, forward strand.
GCCGAGAAGGGACAGGAACCGGCATCGGGCGCGGCATCCGCGTCGGCGGTGCAGATAATGTCGATACATAAATCTAAGGGGCTTGAGTTCCCCGTGGTGTTCCTGTGCGACACCGCGCGGCGCTTCAATAAGCGCGACAGCCAGGACTCCGTGCTTGTGCATCCGCAGCTCGGCCTCGGCCCGAAGCTGACGGATACGAAGCGGCGCATCGAGTACCCGACGCTGGCCCGCCACGCGATACGCCTGCGCCTTGAGCGGGAGACGCTCTCGGAGGAACTGCGGCTTCTCTACGTCGCACTGACGCGGCCGAAAGAGCGGCTGATCGTCACGGGTGTTGTGAAGGACGCGGAGAAAACGCTGGCGAAGGCGCGCGAGGCGGTCACAACGCCGATGGCGCCCGAAGTGCTGGCCTCGGCGCAGTCGATGCTGGACTGGCTGATCTATTCCGCCATCGCCGACGGCGGGCGGCATATCGCCATGGAGACTGCGGAACCCGCGGCGGCCGCGCCCGTGCGCGCGGCGGATACGCCGGTGGATGGCAGCGACGAGGGAATGATCGCGGAGCTTGAGCGAAAGCTGAGCTTTGAATATCCGTATGCCGATGCGGTGCATCTCCCGTCGAAGGTCACGGCGACGGAGCTGAAAGGGCGGGACGCCGCGGACGAGGACGCGCAGAGCGTTGCGCCGAAGCCCGCGCCCAGCTTCCGCACACCGGATTTCGGCAGGGTGAACCGTCCGGCCACGGGCACGGAGCGCGGCGTTGCGACGCATCTGGTGCTGCAATACATGGATTTCTCCAAAACCGGCAGCATCGCGGAGATAAAACACGAGATCGCGAGGCTGGAGGAGGAAAAGTTCATCACGGCGCGCGAGGCGGAGGCCGTTGACGCAGAGGCGATAGACGGGCTGTTCCGTTCGCCGCTGGGGCGGCGTATGCTCGCAGCGAAAAATATGCGCAGAGAGTTCAAATTCTCGCTGCTGGTCGGCGCGGATGAGGTGTTCGGCGCGGCGGCGGGCGAGCAGGTGCTTCTTCAGGGCGTTGTGGACTGCTGCATCGAAGAGGACGGCGAGCTTGTGATAATCGACTACAAGACGGATCGCGTCCGCGGCGCTGCGGTCGAGCGGCGAGCCGAGACCTATGCCGGTCAGCTGCGCGCGTATGCCGCGGCGATGGAGCGCATAACCGGAAAGCCGGTTCGGGAGTGCGCGCTGTATTTCCTCGCGGCGGGCAGGACTGTGACAGTCCCGCTAAAAACGCGGAAATCTGAGGAAAATTCTTAAAAATACTTGCATTGCGCGACGCACTGTGTTACAATTCCATTTGCGTCTTGTAACTATGCGTCCGCGCACAATCAAGGCAGCACATGACGAGGAGACAGAACCATGAAGGAAGGAATCCATCCTAAGTACGAGCAGACCACTATCAAGTGTGCTTGCGGCGCCGTCATCGAGACCGGCTCCACCAAGAAGAACATCACCGTTGAAATCTGCTCCAAGTGCCACCCCTTCTACACCGGCAAGCAGAAGATTCTCGACACCGGTGGCCGCGTTGCTCGCTTCGAGAAGCGCTACGGCAAGAAGAGCAAGTAGCATACTTCACGCCAGTCCGATTCGATTTGGCATGCTCCGGCATACCCGATCGAGGACTGGCGTTTTTTGTATTCTTTGACAAGTTTTGTTGCAGCATTGACCTGCGCAATCGAATAATCGAACAGAACAGCACCATACAGAAGAAAGTGTGTTATGGCAGACGAACAGTTCCCGGCGGCGGCAACCGCGCTTGAGGAGTACCAGTCCATCGAAGAACAGATGGCAAGCCCCGAAGTCGTGTCCAACCCGGACAAGCTGCGCACCGCGCTGATCCCGCGTGACCCGGATGATGCGCGCGACACCATCATGGAGATCAAGGCCGGCACCGGCGGCGAGGAAGCCGCACTGTTCGCCGGCGACCTGCTGCGCATGTACACCCGTTACGCCGAGAAGCGTGGCTGGAGCGTGAACGTGCAGTCCGAGAACACCACCGAGCTCGGTGGCGTCAAGGACGTGCAGATCGCCATCCGCGCCAAGGGCACGCGCGCTCCCGA
>URGI01000067.1 GCA_900547315.1 uncultured Eubacteriales bacterium
AATAGTTTCTAAGGGAAAACGTCAGGCGATTCTGTTTGGTGACAGATTTCCTTTCCGATATATGGCGGATGATTATGGGCTTACTTACTATGCGGCATTTGTGGGATGCAGCGCTGAATCGGAGGCAAGCTTTGAGACAATAACATTCCTTGCACAGAAGGTGGACGATTTAAAGCTCCCAGTTATTTTGACGATAGAGGGCGCGGATCACAATATAGCAGAGTCGATAAAGAACGCGACCGAGTCAAAAAATCAGGAGATACTGACAATGAACTCAATGCAGTCTGTAACCGCAGAGGCTGTGGCTGATGGAGAGACATATCTGAACATGATGGAAGATAACCTGAATGTACTGTCTCAGGCGTTAAATTAATTGCGGCTTAACTAGATGGACTGATGTTTAAAGGAATAGGAGAAAACAAATGTCATATATAACGTGCAAAGACCTGGCAGTGGGATATGATGGACGTGCAGTTGCGTCAGGCATTAATTTCAGTATAGACAAGGGAGACTATCTCTGTATAGTTGGAGAGAACGGAGCGGGAAAGAGTACCTTGGTAAAAACTCTACTTGGGCTGCTGAAACCGGTTTCAGGAGAGATAAAGTTTGGCGATGATCTGACATCGCATGATATAGGCTATCTGCCGCAGCAGACAGTGGTACAAAAGGACTTCCCGGCATCCGTGAGAGAGATCGTTCTCTCCGGATGCCAGGGGCGCTGCGGCAGCCGTCCTTTTTATAACAAAGAAGAAAAACAGCTTGCCGAAGAAAACATTCGGAAAATGCAGATTGATAAGCTCTCAAAGCGGTGTTATCGAGAGTTGTCCGGCGGGCAGCAACAGCGGGTATTGCTTGCCCGTGCGCTGTGCGCCACACAAAAAATGCTGCTCTTGGACGAGCCTGTTTCCGGGCTTGATCCCAAAGTGACAGCGGAAATGTATCGTCTGATCGACGAACTGAACCATCGGGACGGTATCACCATTATTATGATTTCTCACGATATTGCCGCCGCAGTCAAATACGCCAGCCATATTCTGCATATTGGCAACACCGTTTTCTTCGGAACAAAGGCAGAGTATCTCCAAAGCCCGCAAGGGCGGCTATTTGCCGCAGAGAAAGGCGGTGATGAACAATGACCGCAATCTTGGAAAAACTGACCCTTTATTGGGCGTACCCCTTTGTCCGCTATGCGCTGGTGGTCGGCGTGTTGATTGCGCTCTGTTCCTCTCTGCTGGGCGTAACGCTGGTGCTGAAACGGTTTTCCTTCATCGGTGACGGACTTTCTCATGTGGCGTTCGGAGCCATGGCGATTGCCGCCGTGCTACAAATCACCAATGAAATGCCGCTGGTCATGGTCATTACAATCATCAGCGCCGTGCTGCTTCTGCGTACCGGGCAGAACACGAAGATCAAGGGCGACGCCGCCATCGCCATGATCTCGGTGGGGGCACTTGCTATCGGCTATCTGCTGATGAATTTGTTCTCCACATCCTCTAACTTGTCCGGCGATGTGTGCAGTACGCTGTTCGGCTCGACCTCTATTCTGACGCTGACGAAAAGCGAGGTCAGGCTGTGCGCGCTGCTGTCGGTGGCGGTCGTGGCGGTATTTATTCTTTGCTACAACAAAATTTTCGCTGTGACCTTTGATGAAAACTTTGCAAAGGCTGTGGGGACAAAGGCCGATTTGTATAACTTACTGATTGCCAACACGATCGCCGTTGTGATCGTGTTGGCAATGAACCTTGTCGGCTCACTGCTCATATCCGCCCTTGTTATTTTCCCGGCGCTGTCTGCCATGCGGGTCTACAAAAACTTCCGTGCGGTGACGATCTGTGCGGCCGTCCTTTCCGTCTGCTGCGCCGCACTGGGCATTCTGATCTCCATCCTAGCTGGAACGCCGGTCGGCTCGACCATTGTGGCCGTGGACATTTTTGCATTTCTGATTTTCTCGGGAATATCCCGCTTGGGAGGCATCCGCACATGAAACAGGCTTTGTTTATTCTCGCCGTCGCGCTTTATCTGGTTTCCCTCTGCGCCTGCGGCGATCAGAAGATCCAGTCCAAATCGAAGCAGGGCAGTGCGACCCAGCAGGTCGTTCAGGAGCAGATGGCGAATGCCACAGGCGAAACGACCGCTCCGCCGACTGCAATTCCGGAGCAGCAGCCTGCTTCGGATGAAACTACACCGGAAACATCCGTTCCGGAACCAGAGCAGATGCAGCCCGCCGAAGCGCTTCCGGACTATGAACCGGCACAGGCCTCCGGCGGACTGGATGTCGATCTGACTACGCTCAGCAGCACGATGGTCTACTCCGAGATCTATAACATGATGTACGAGCCGGATCGGTATGTCGGAAAGCGCATCAAAATGAATGGGCAGTTTGCGGTCTATGAGAATCCGAACACCGACGCGGTGTACACGGCCTGCATCATCATGGACGCGACTGCCTGCTGCTCGCAGGGGCTGGAATTCGTCCTCGCGGGCGAGCATAGCTATCCTGCCGACGATCCTGAACTGGGAACAGAAATTACGGTCGTTGGCACATTCCAGACCTACGAAGAAAACGGATATATGTACTGCCATCTGGTCGATGCGGAGATGACCGAGTAAGAAATCGCATCTAGCAAAAAAATAGGCAGCTTTCCACCGAAGCCGTATTTCTGCGCAACGGTTGACGAAAGCTGTCTGTTTTGCTATATTATGCCCGTCAGTACAGAATATATCCGATGCGTGGCTTCCTGCATCAAGCGAGCCGGGTGGTATTGAATAGCGCTTTACAATCACCCGGCGGTTATCGCCCTAAAATGTAACTTTTCTGCGAATGAAAGTTGATTTTCAGTTTCCACCGTGTCGAACATACTCTGCATCGAAATACCCGCCTATCGACTTTGCGGTTTTGTGGGGTGTTTTGCACAATCGTAAATATACGCACTCCCCAGCGAACGGTATCCGCTATGCAGCGATTCGCTGTTTCACAAAAGAACCGCACAGAGGCGATAACTATTTCACCCTTTTCGTTATCCTTGCTTTACAGCGCAAAAAACAGGTGATTCTCAACCCTTAGATGTAAAAACAGGCGACACCCAACCGAAGTTGAGTGCCGCCTGTTTTGTTGTCCAATCCTGCTTAGCAGATGCCGATTTTGTAGTTTTCTCAAATTACTGTCTTATCGGCACACGGCAAATGCGCCCGCGTTTTTCACACGCTGGCGATAATAGCCGCAGTCGCGGCGTTCCTCGGCGCGGCCAGTGCTCTTGCCGCCGCGGTCGGTCTCTCGCGCTGGTATAACGCTCCGGCGGACGTGCTCGGTATGCTCGCGCCCATCATCATGGCGGAGCTGGATCACGGCAGCTACACGGCATCCGTCGCGCAGCTCTCCGCGGACGTCATAAGCTTAGCGCTTGACGGCGTGGTGCTGTGCTTCGCAGCAGCGTATCTGAAACAGGAGCTTGAGGGCGCAAAAGCCGGATAACGGGCATCATAGCAAGACATAAATCAACCCCTCCGGAGATTCCGGAGGGGTTATACTATTAATTGACCACATTCTGCGGCTTTCCGGCCTGAAACGCCCGAATATTTTCGACCGTGCAGTCCATGATGCGCTGGCGGCTCTCTCTCGGTGCCCAGCTGATATGCGGCGTAATGAGGCAGTTTTTCGCCTTGAGCAGCGGGTTATCCGCGCTTATAGGCTCGCTCGATACGACGTCAAGTCCGGCGGCGTATACCTTGCCGGAATTGAGCGCGTCGGCCAGATCCTGCTCCACGACCAGCGGGCCGCGGCTGTTATTGATTATGATGACGCCGTCCTTCATCTTCGAGATCGTCTCGCGGTTGATAATTCCGCGAGTCTCCGGAAACAGCGGGCAGTGCAGCGATACGACGTCGGCACGGCACAGAAGCTCATCCAGTTCCACGTATTCGGCGATCTCCGCACCCTCGGCGCTGCGGCTGCGGTTGAACGCTATGACGTTCATCCCCAGCGCCTTGGCAATACGTCCTACGTTCTGCCCGATGCGCCCGAAGCCGATGATGCCCATCGTCTTGCCCGCAAGCTCGATCATCGGGTAATCCCAGAACGTCCACTCGCCGCACTCCGCCCAGCGTCCGGCATGGACGGCGTCGGAATGGTGCGCCGCGTGGCCGCATATCTCCAGCAGCAGCGCTATCGCAAACTGCGCTACGGATGCCGTGCCGTAGGTTGGAACGTTCGAGACGGGTATCCCCTTCTCGCGCGCATACACGTAATTGATCGGGTCATACCCCGTCGCCTGCACGGTGATATACTTCACGTTCGGGCACGCATCCAGAACGCGGCGGCTTATCGGGGACTTATTTGCAACGACGATCTCGGCGTCGCCTACGCGGCGGATTATCTCCGCCTCATCCTTGGTGCTGTGATCGTATATTACGACGTCGCCGAGGGCGCGCAGCCCGTCCCAACTCAGGTCGCCGGGGTTTTCTGTGTATCCATCTATTACGGAAATCTTCATAGTTCTCCTCCAATTCGTCATACGGAGAGTATGCGGATTATTTCAGATATTATTCGTCAGCGGTTCAGCAGTGCCGCGGCGGCGGAGCCGGACAGCGTCGTCTCCTCGCCAACCTTGAGCACCGCGTAGCGTCCAAGGCGTCCGCCTATGTCCTCCTTCAGCAGACGCTCAAGCATCGTCCGGTAATGACGGCTCTTCTGTACGAGCGAGCCTTCAGCACACACACAGGCGGGTTTATCCGCGCTCTGCCCCGCGCCGGTTAGAAGCAGCATCCCGCCGATGCAGGAGCACATGCAGCGCGCGGAGCGCTCAAACATCGCAAGGCTGAGTTTCTTTATAAACTCCGCGTCGGCAGCATCGGCGCACAGCTCATCCAGCCGCTCGCCGCTCGCCCACGCGTCTATTACCGCGGAGTCGATGCGGTTCAGCGCGGCAACTTTACCCGCGCATGGCGCCGACAGCAGCTTGTCCTCCGCCGCCTGTACCAGCATCAGGCGCGTAAGCTCGCCTAGATAGACGCCGGCAGTCATTTTCTCAAAGAATTTATGTCCCGGGTCCTTGCTCATCTCGTCGAGCATCATGTCAAATTTGCCGCGCGGCATACCGGAGAACAGGCCGGATTCGAGGTTCACAAGTATCTCGCCCGACTCTTCGCGGTGCAGCTTCTTTATCGCGGCATACGGAACGGCGCAGCAGGTATTCGTACCCGTGCCGCTGACCTGCCCGAAAAAGCCGCTGTACGCGGTCTTGTCCAGCACCGCCGAGCCGCCGAGAAGCACGGCCACGGTATCGTTCAGGATGACCGCACTCTTGCCGTGTATACCGCGGCGCTCCAGCTCCTTTATAAGCGATGCGCCGACAAGCTGCCCCTCGCAGCCGTGCACGGTGACTTCCTTGTCGATGCGCACAACGCGCCCATCGATCTCCGGCGTGACCTCCGCCGTGTAGGAGAAGCAGAAGCCGATCTTATCGGCTCTGTCCATAAGCGGCTCTATCTCGTCGGCGACGAAGGCGATGAATTCATCCCATTCCACCGGCGCTTTTATCCCCGGCATGGGGCATTTTTTCAGCTCCGAAACGACGCAGCCCGCTTCCGTAAAGGTCACGAGCGCGCGGCGGAAATTCGTCCCGCCCGCGTCAATCACAACGGCGGGAACATTCAGCGGCACGACGCCGTCATTTTTCAGGTAGGTCGGTATCATGGCCATGTCCGACGGCTCGCCCGCAAGCCCGCGGAGCATATCGTCAAGCATTCTGGGTGCGAATTCAACGGGGTCTATATCTGCCGGCGACATGCCGTACTTTTTCAAAAACTCCATTTTAACTCTCCATCAAAAACCGGCGGCAAAGTGCCGCCGGTTTATATAATATCCGTCTCTGCTTACTTGTCTTCCTTTTCCGCGGGAGCGGCGCTCTTCACGGACTCGACGATACCCTCGGCAAGACCGGCAATACCCTGTATCTCGCTGGGGATGATTATCTTCGTCGCGCGGCCGTTGGCGGCGGCGGAGAAGGCTTCGAGCGCCTTGATCTTCAGCACGGCGTCGGTCGGGCTGGCGGCGTTAATGAGCTTGATGCCTTCGGCGGTAGCGGTCTGAACCTTGAGGATAGCCTCGGCTTCGCCTTCGGCCTCGAGTATCTGCTGCTGCTTCTTCGCGTCTGCGCGGAGAATGGCGGATTCCTTTTCGCCCTCGGCTTCGAGGATCGCCGCGCGCTTCTCACCTTCGGCGCGGAGTATCGCCTCGCGGCGCTCACGCTCTGCCTTCATCTGCTTCTCCATCGCGTTCTGGATCTCCTTCGGAGGCAGAATGTTCTTCAGCTCAACGCGGTTGACCTTGATGCCCCAAGGGTCGGTCGCCTCGTCAAGGATGGCACGCATCTTGGAGTTTATCAGATCGCGGCTGGTGAGGCACTGGTCAAGCTCAAGGTCGCCGATGATGTTTCTCAGCGTGGTTGCGGAAAGGTTCTCGATTGCGACCATGGGCTGCTCGATGCCGTAGGTATAGAGCTTCGGGTCGGTTATCTGGAAGTACACAACGGTGTCTATCTGCATGGTGACGTTATCCTTGGTGATAACTGGCTGGGGCGGGAAGTCCGCAACCTGCTCCTTGAGGGAGACGACCTTCGCCACGCGGTCGATAAACGGGAGCTTCACGTGCATACCAACGTTCCACGTCTCCTTGTAAGCGCCGAGACGCTCAACAACGTAGGCTCTCGCCTGCTGGACAACACGGATGTTGGTGATAATAAGCACTATAATGATAACTGCTATAATAATTCCTACCATGATTTCCTCCTGTAAATTTTACTTACTTCTCTGCGGGTTTAACTATCAGCTTAACGCCCTCGATGCGGACGGCGGTCATAAGCTCGCCGACGCTTGCTTTGACCTCGTCGCTCTCGGTGCGGGCAGTCCATATCTTGCCGCCGACGGAGACGGCTCCCGTCCCGGCAATGTTGTCAATATCCTCCGTCACACGGCACTCCTTGCCGATCACCATGTCCGCGTTGGTCGGCTGCGCCTTGGAGTTGACATACTTCTTCACAAGCGGCCTTGTCAGCACCAGCGACACTATCGACACAACGAAGAACCAGACTATCTGGAGCCACAGCGGAGCGCGCAGTATGGCGGATATCATCGCGGCGAACGCGCCCAGCGCAAACCATATCGACACCAGCCCCGGAACCGCGCCCTCGATGATAAGCAGTACGACCATTAGGACAAGCCAAACCGCCGTCATGCTGCCGGATGCAAGACTTCCGATAAGTCCGGAAAAAAACATTGCTTCATGCTCCTCTCGCTAAATTCTAAACACATTATATAATACCCGCGCACCTTTCGCAAGATGTATTTGTCGCGCATCACAAATAATTTACTTTTGCTTCACGTTTTCCCCCTTTACTTTTTCCATTTAGTGATGTAACATATGGATATGATGAATCAACAAAAAATTTACCGTCGCTGAGTAGACCGGCCTTCCCGCGTTTATTCAGCGACTATTAACCGGAGGCGAAAATGAACAAGCTACCTAAGAAACCCCGCAATGAAAACATGTACAAGGCCATTCTTTCCCTCAACTCCGTGGAAGAATGTATGCGCTTCTTTGACGATCTCTGCACCGTGAGCGAGCTTATGGCGATGGAACAGCGCTATCAGGTCGCTACCTGCCTGAACGAGGGCAAGATCTATAACGACATTCTGGCCGAGACCGGCGCATCCAGCGCGACGATAAGCCGCGTGAACCGTTCGCTCCAGTACGGCAGCGGCGGCTATGCCATCGTGTTCGACCGCATGAAGGAGGAGGACAAGTGAGCTGCTACGGCTCCCTCGCCGGATACTACGATAAGCTGACCGGCGATGTTCCCTATTCCAAATTCATAGAGTTTTACGAGGCGGAGTTTGCCCGCGACGGGGGCGAATTCCGCCTCCTGCTCGACCTCTGCTGCGGCACCGGAACGCTCACCTGCGAGCTTGCGCGGCGCGGCTACGAGATGATCGCGGCCGACGCATCGGTGGATATGCTGATGCAGGCGCGCGAGAAGTCGGCAGAGCTCCCCTGCCCGCCGCTGTTTCTGTGTCAGGACGCGGCGGAGCTCGACCTGTACGGCACGGTCGACGCCGCGGTCTGCTCGCTCGACGGGATGAACTACATCTCCCCTGATGCGCTGCCCGAAGTTTTTCATCGGCTGCATCTTTTCGTCCGCCCCGACGGGCTGCTCATCTTCGACATCCGGACGCCGGAATGGCTCCGCGCACTGGACGGGGATATTTTCGTCGACGAAAAGGACGACGTGCTGTGTCTTTGGCGCGCGGACTTCGACGAGGAGATGCCTGCGATAGTCTACGGCATGGATATCTTCAGCCGCGTCGGCAGGCTGTGGGAGCGAGGCAGCGAGGAGCATATCGAATATGCGCACGAGCCGCAGGCGCTGAAGCAGCTGCTCGAGGCTGCGGGCTTCACCGATGTGCAGCTCCGGCGCGACTGCCCGCAGGGCGACGCAGGCCGAATGTTCATCGTCGCCAGAAGAAATGAGGAATGATTTAATGAACAATAACGACAGAATTATCAGAGCCACCGCCGGAGACGGCTATATAAAGATGGCGGTCATCACCGCGAAGGACACCGTGCAGCGCGGATGCAGCGTCCATGGTTGCTCCCCCACCGCGTCCGCCGCGCTGGGGCGTCTGCTGTGCGCGGCGTCGCTGATGGGCAACATGATGAAGGAAGAGAACGCTACCCTGACCCTCCGCGTAAACGGCGGCGGTATCGCGGGCAGCGTCGTCGCCGTGTCGGACTCGGCGGGCAACGTGCGCGGATATATCGAGAATCCCGCAGCCGACCTCCCCACGCGGCAGGACGGCAAGCTCGACGTCGGCGGCATAGTCGGGCGCGACGGTACTCTGACCGTCAGCCGCGATATAGGGCTCAACGAGCCGTATGTCGGCTCTACGGAGCTTGTCAGCGGCGAGATAGCCGAGGATCTGACCGCGTATCTGCTTGAGAGCGAGCAGGTGCCGTCGGCCTGCGCGCTGGGCGTGCTTGTGGATACCGACAAGAGCATCAAGGCCGCTGGCGGCTTCATCGTGCAGCTCATGCCCGGCGCATCCGAGGAATACATCGACAGGCTTGAGGAGAACATCTTCATGATGGATCAGGTCACAACGGTGCTTGACGAGGACGGCGCGGAGGCGCTGTTCGGGCAGGTGCTCAAGGGCTTTGAGCATCATGTTGTCAGCACCGAGCCTATCGAGTACCGCTGCTATTGCAGCCGTGAGCGCGTGGAAGCCGCGCTCGCCTCCATCGGCAGCGACGCGCTCGCGGAGCTTGCGCAGGACGGCAAGGACATCTCCGTCGGCTGCCAGTTCTGCGGCACGGAGTATACGTTCAGCCCCGCCGAACTGGAAGCGATACAGCCGAAGCCCGCCGAAGAGTAAAAATGCAGCGTTATCAGGCCATTGCCGCTCCGGCCTTGGCCTGATAAAAATTCTCGGCAAAATAAAATGAAAAATTGCAGAATTGGTATTGACAAATTGCGATTTTTTTAGTATTATGGCTAAGCCGTTGTGACGGGAGCATAGCTCAGCTGGTTAGAGCACCTGCCTTACAAGCAGGGGGTCACTGGTTCGAGTCCAGTTGTTCCCA
>URGI01000068.1 GCA_900547315.1 uncultured Eubacteriales bacterium
AGGGCGCACTTCTATACACCGTTCGGTGTAGTGCATTACGCGCGGAACCTGGCTCTCCCTTTGGGAGAGCTGGCGGCGCAGCCGACTGAGAGGGAAAAACATGACCATACCAAAGGACAACAGTCAACTGGAAAACGCCCGGCGGTTACGCAGTGAGATGACACCCCACGAACGAAAGCTATGGTATCTTTTCCTCCGCAAATATCCGGTGAAGATTTATAAACAGCGAATCATCGGGAGATTTATCGTAGACTTTTATTGTGCTTCTGCCAAGTTAGTTATTGAATTGGATGGTTCTCAACACTATGAGCCTCAGGGGATGGCCTATGATTCTGAGCGTTCCGCATTTTTGACAGCGCTTGGATTGGAGGTCCTGCGTTTTTCCAACCGAGATGTTGATATGGATTTTCGCGGCGTGTGCACACAAATTGATATCACCATTCAAAAACGCCTGTAAGACCCTCTCAGTCACCTTCGGTGACAGCTCTCCCAGAGGGAGAGCCAAGGGGGCTGCCTGCAACTGTGCCATATGTCATATTAGCATAAAGAAACGGAGCGCATCTGCACCGATACGCTCCGTTAACTGTCTTACGAACGCCCCGCGAAGTTCCTCGCAGTTGTTTTTATATATTCACTTTTTCCGGAGTACGATTTTTATAAAATTCAGATACCTTCCGCCGCCGGCCTCCATCGCTTTACGATCGCCCGCGGCATATTCGTTATCCTGCCGCAGCCAGTCCGCCCATACCTCTTCGTTCGACTCCATATCGCGCAGCTCCAGAAGCTCCGTCTCCGTGCTCCGGCTCACTATCCCGCGCCAGTAATCCGCGTCGTGTATGTAGTCCAGCTGCTCCGGAGTCCACGAGAGCAGCAGCTCCTCCGGCAGCGCGTCATGGCAGTCATTTTTCATCCCCGTGAGGGCAATATAGATATAGCCGCCGCTCTTCAAGAACGGCGCAAGCTTCGCGTCCAGATACTCCGGATCGCGCCCGAAGTAGTTATACGAGTCCGTGCTAATGACCGCGTCGAAGAACTCCCGCTCAAACGGCATCGCCGACGCGTCCGCCTTCACGGGGATTACCTGCCCGTCACTCAGCCCCATCCGCCTGAAGAATCTGCGGTTTTCGTCCGGATCGCTCCAAAGGTCAGCGGCGTAGACCGTGAAGCCGTACTCCTTCGCCATGAACACCGAGGTCAGCCCCGTCCCGCTCCCAAGGTCGCAGACCACTGCGCCCGCCGGTATGCGGCTTCCGCGCAGCAGCTCCTCCTCAAGCTTCACCGGATTCGGCCCCATTATCAGCGCCTGAAGCTCAGGCGTGTCGTATTTTTTGCTCAATATGTATTCCATGCTTGTTTCTCCTGACATTTCTATTCGCCCGCAGCCACATTAGCTAACAGGCGTTAGCCATATTATAAGCTAACATATATTAGCTTGTCAAGTTTTATAACAAAATATCCCCCTAGGGGGCTTACAAAATTCTCGGACAGCATATATAATCATCTCACTCTCATCAGTCGGAGAACTGTGTACACATGAAAAAGGACATCGCGCCGCAGCGGCGCAGCAGGAAAAACACCGTGGTCGCAGCAATGCTCGCCGCGGTCATAGTCATGGCGTTCGTGTGTCTGTTTGTCGGCTCGTCGAACATGTCCCTCGGTGACGCCTTTGCCGCGCTCGCCAAAAAGGGCAGCTCCGCCAACAACCGCATCATCTGGAACATCCGCATCCCGCGCGTCCTCGCCGCGGTAATCGCGGGGGCGGGGCTTTCCGCGTCCGGCCTCGTGATGCAGACGAACCTCAATAACCCCATGGCGTCGCCCTCGACGCTCGGTGTCTCCAACGCTGCGGTGTTCGGCGCGAATCTCTCGATAATCGCCTTCTCCGGCGGTTTCCTCTCTACGGGGAACAACGTCGCGAATTTCGCCGCTGGGGCAAACCCCTACGCCACCTCGCTGATGGCCTTCATCTTCTCCACGCTTTCGATCCTGCTGATCCTCGGCCTGTGCCGGATGCGATCGTTCTCGCCGAACGTCGTCGTGCTCGCGGGGCTCGCGGTCGGCGCGGTGTGGACGGCGGCGACGACGATACTCCAGTTCTACGCGACCGACGTCGGCCTATCCGCCGCGGTCATCTGGAACTTCGGCGACCTCGGCCGCGCGACCTACAGGACGGATGCGATAATGCTCGCCGCCGTCGCGGCGGGGCTTATCATCTTCTCGCTGCTCTCATGGCGCTACAACGTTCTCCTCAGCGGCGACGCCAGCGCGAAGAGCATGGGCGTCAACGTTGACGCGCTGCGCTTCGTATCGATGCTGGCCGCCTCCGTCATCACGGCGGTGTGCGTGTCCTTCCTCGGCGTCATCGGCTTTGTCGGCGTGATCTGTCCCCATGTCACGAAAAAGCTGCTCGGTCAGGATCACCGTTACTCCATCCCCGTCTCCGCGCTCTGCGGAAGCCTGCTGCTTCTGCTTGCGGATACGCTCTCGCGCAGTATGGGCAGCGGCTCGGCACTGCCGGTCGGCGCGATAACCTCCCTGCTCGGCGCGCCCTTCTTTGTGGCGGTCATCTTCTCAAAAAAGGAGGACGGCGTATGCTGAAAATAGAAGATCTGCGCTTCAGCTATTCCAGGCGCTCTGCGCCCGTTCTCAACGGGGTCGACCTCGAACTGCGCGACGGCGAGATCGGTATACTGCTCGGCAAGAACGGCTCCGGCAAGACCACGCTTTTCAAAAACATCCTCGGCATAGGCACCCCGTCCGGCGGCACCATCCGCTTTGACGGCGAGGATCTGCTGAAGCTGCCGAAGCGCGACCGCGCGCGGCGCATCGCCTACGTCCCGCAGCACATCCACTTCGGCGCGCTCACCGTGTACGACTCGATCCTGATGGGCAGGGTATCGTACTTCGGTCTCCGCGCGGGCAAGGAGGATTACGACGTGGTGGACAGGATCATGGCCGAGATGAAGCTTGAGAGCTTTGCCGACAGGAACGCCGAAAACCTCTCCGGCGGCGAGAAGCAGAAGATCGCCATTGCCCGCGCGCTGGCGCAGGAGCCGAAGATGCTCGTGTTCGACGAGCCGACCGGCAACCTCGACATCGCAAACGAGGAGCTTATCATCGAGGAGGCCAAGAAAGTCGCCCGCAGTCGGAACATCGCCATTCTGAGCTCCCTTCACGACCTGAATCAGGCGCTCTACTTCGGCGACCGGTTCTTCTTCCTGAAGGACGGCCGAGTCAAATACTCCGGCGGTCAGGACATGATATGCCCTGAAATAATAAAAGATATATTCGACATCAACTCAAAGATCATCGAACACGATGGGAAGAAAATAATACTCGGAGGAAAACAGTATGAAAATTAAGAATTTTGCCGCACTGCTGCTGGCGCTTGCCATGATGTTCTCGCTCTGCGCCTGCGGCAGCCAGTCCGCCCCCGCGCAGGATACACCCCAGCCGTCCGAAGCGCAGGAGAGCGCCGCCCCGTCCGAGGCGCCCTCGGAGATCACCGTCACCGACATGATAGGCCGCGAGCTGACCGTCACCCCCGGCAGCTACACGCGCGTCGTCTGCATCGGCGCGGGCGCGCTCAGAATGTACAGCTACATCGGCGACGTCTCGTTGCTCTGCGGCGTTGAGGATATCGACAACCTCACGCTTGAGGAGCGCCCCAAGATGTTTGATTCCGTGGCGCGCCCCTACGTGCTTGCCTACGGCGACGTGTTCAGCACGCTCCCGTCCTGCGGCGTCGGCGGCCCCAACGCTCAAGCGGCGGAGGCCGAGAAAATCCTCTCCTGCAATCCCGACATCGTCATCTCCGAATATGAGGACGTCGAGAAAGAGGACGCCCTGCAGGAGCAGCTCGGCGTGCCCGTCGTGACGCTCAAGTCCGGCCCGAACGGCGTTTTCGACGACGCATTCAGCCAGAGCATGACCCTGCTCGGTCAGATCTTCGGCGAGGATGAGAAAGCCGAAGCTCTCGTATCCTTCATCGCGGCGGAGACCGCCGGGATCGCCGAGCGCACCGCCAGCATTGCCGACGAGGACAAGCCCGCCGTTTACGTCTGCGGTCTCGGCAACTGGGGCACCACGAACCACCTCATGACCTCCCAGACCTACGCCTCCTTTGAGGTCGCAAACATCCGCAACGTTGTCACCGACCTCGGCGCGAACGGCGTGCAGCCCATCGAGGAGGAGAAGTTCGTCGCCCTCGGCGCGGATATGGACATCATCGTCATGGACGCCGCGGCGGTCAAGAACATAAAGCCGCTGTATCAGGAGGACCCGACCATGTTCGACTCCTGCAAGGCATGGCAGACAGGCGAGGTGTATCTGGAGATGGCCTACAACGCCTACTACACCAACTATGAGATAGCGCTGATAAACACCTGGTTCATCGCAAAGTCCGTCTACCCCGACCTCTTTGCCGACGTTGACATCACCGCAAAGACCAACGAGATCACCTCCGCGTTCCTCGGCAAGGAGCTTGCCGACGAGATATTCGCCTGCCCCTCCAGCTTCGGCGGCTACCAGAAGATCGACACCGCGTCCTTCTTCGCGTGATACGGAGAGCGCCATGATAGATAAAGCCGACGTAATAGAATTCTTTGACCGCTGCGCCCCAAGCTGGGACGCGGGACTGATACGCAGCGACCGGAAGATAAACATCATCCTCGACAACGCCGGAGTCAGAGAGGGCAGCCGCGTTCTCGACGTGGCCTGCGGCACCGGAGTTCTGATACCGGATTACATCAGGCGCGGCGCGGATGTCACGGGCATCGACATCTCGCCGGAGATGATAAAGCTTGCGGAGCGGAAATATGCCGGAACCGGCGTCCGCTTCATCTGCGGCGACATCGAGACTGCCGATGTCGGGCAGGGCTTTGACGCGATCGTGGTCTACAACGCCTTCCCCCACTTCCCCGACCCCGAGCGGCTGATAACGCATCTGTCGGGGCTGCTCGCCGAGGGCGGCGTGCTCACCGTGGCGCACGGCATGAGCCGCGAGAAGATCGACGCGCACCATCACGGCTCCGCCAGCAAGGTGTCGATGGGTCTGATGCCCGCCGAACAGCTTGCGGGGATATTCGGCAGGCACCTGGATGTGACCGCCGTCATCTCCGACGAGGATATGTATCAGGTCGCGGGCAAGCGCAGATAAAGTTTATATCACTCAAGCCAAGCCAGGGCCGTCCGGTCCTGGCTTGGTTCATATTTTTACCCAAGTTATACAATACGTGCATTTTGTCTATCGCCTTTCTTGCTCATATCTCCGGCTTTTCCTTGACGTTTGGGCGGGATTGTGTTAATATTTTCTCAGATATGCCATGCCCGGAATCAAAATTTTTCGTGTGGTAAATTTGAAAAAGAGGTGTATTGCTTGAAAGACCTTAAGCATCTTATCTACTTTGAAAACCTCCTTCAGGACGCTCAGAACGAGCTTGTCACGAAGGCGGTCGAAGAAGGAATGTACGCACTGGGATACAACTGCTATTACGTCCCTGAGGTTCTGCTGAATCTGCCCGGCTGCTTCTCAAGCCGCCTGCGCGCGCCACGCTGCACGTCTACCGACCTCGCAAGCTACTACATGACCACCCGTACATGTCCCTACGCCCGCTCCATTCTCGAGCGCGCCATCGAGGGCGGCTACAACTACCTCGACGCGCTGCTCGGCGCCGAATCCTGCGCCACCATGGAGCGTATGGAAGAGCACTTCTTCCTCATCAACCCCGTAAAGAACCCCCGCTTCTTCGTCACTCAGATCGACCCTCCCATGAAGGGCGACAAGACCAACCTCGACTACTACAAGGCTCAGCTCAAGCTCAAGGTCGTCGATGAGCTCAAGAACCGCTTTGGCGTGGACGTGTCCGACGCCGCAATGCGCAAGGCCATTGAGGATCACAACGAGATCAGCCGCATCATCACCGAGATCGGCGATTTCCGCAAGAGCGAGAACCCGAACATCACCGGCTACGAGTTCCACGTCATCAACCTCGTCAGCCAGGTATGCCCGCACTACCTCATCAAGCCCTACCTCGAGGAGACTCTGGAAGAGCTGAAGACCCGCGAACCGGAAGAGAAGTTCCCGTTCCGCGCCCGCGTAGTCCTCGTCGGCTCCGAGGTGGACGATCCGGAGTTCACCAAGCTCATCGAGACCTGCGGCGCCATGGTCGTTGCCGACCGCTACTGCTTCGGCAGCTTCCCCAGCCGCGAACAGATCGAGCTTCTGCCCGGCGAGACCGCGTTCGACGCCATCTGCCGCCACTACCTGCACTGGAACCAGTGCGCCCGCTTCATGGACGGCGAGAAGATCGACCAGCGCCACGCCGAGGTCACCAAGCTTGTGCACGACTTCAAGGCAAACGGCGTCATCTATGAGAACATGAAGTTCTGCGAGTTCTGGAGCTACGAAAAGGTTCTCGCGAACCATATCTTTACCGAGGAGCTGCACATTCCCTGCTGCACCATCGAGAAGGAATACGCCCTCGGCGCAGTCGGTCAGCTCCGTACCCGCTTCCAGGCCTTCATAGAGTCTCTGGAAATCAAGTCCATTCAGGGAGGCAAATAAGATGAAGATTACTGACAAAATAATTGCTTCTATTGATAAAAAGCTTGAGCGCTTCGACCCCATCTGGCAGGCCGAGCACGGCGTAGGCGGCCAGCGCAGCCGTTACTACGACAAGACCGGCGTTGCGAAATGGCGTGAGTGGCGCGGCGTGAAGGACACCATGGTCGACTACGTCGCATGGCTGAATAACCTCCTCGCCATGGCAAAGATGGTCGCCTCCGCTCCCATCCCCTGCCTCAAGGGCTTCTGGGAATACCGCTGGATGGGTTCCTACCTCGGCACCTTCATGTTCATCGACCGTCTGTTCGAGGGCTACCGCGGCTACGAGCTGAAGATAGCTCACATGAACATGCACGCCATCGTCCAGAGCCTGACCGGCAAGATCGCGCTCGTCCTCGCAAACGACAAGCGTCTCGGCGGCGGCCCGCTGAGCGACGTTATGGTTCCGATGGACGAAGTCCTGCCCCCGCTGTTCATGAAGGGCTTCAAGGATCTTATCCCCATCCCGCTCCAGACCCTGCCTGAGTTCATCATCTGCGATGTCGACCAGCACATCGAGCCTTACTACATAGACGTTGCCGAATCCTACGGCCTGCCCGCGGACGTCTGCTCCCGCTGCGCGGCCGAGACCGGCGTTGCCATAGACGACGCCTTCCCCATCATCGGCAAGGCTTTCGTCACCACCAACATGCCCTGCAACGCATCCGAATGCACCTCCATGTTCCAGCGCCGCCGCGTGAATCTGCCTGACTTCCCCGTAACTCTCGCCATGATCCACAACGAGCCGGGCGCGCACCCCTATTCCACCCAGATGCTCAAGGACGCCATCGCCTTCATCGAGAAGGAATACGGCGTGAAGTACGACTGGAACGAGCTGTTCAAGTACGCCGAGCTCATGAACGAGCAGAACACCATCGAGCTTGAGAAGTGGGACTACTTCAAGACTCCGTACTCCCCGCTCGTCGGCATCGCCGAGACTCTGTACCGTCTGTACTCCTGGGCGTCCGTCAACGGTCAGGATCCGTACTTCAACAAGGTCGACCGCAAGGTCATCAAGATCATGCGTAAGGCCTACGAAGAGAAGTACGAGCCGTTCAACGGCAAGACCCGTCACCGCGCCTTCCTGTGGGGACCCTCCGCCGTTTACTACACCGACTTCCCGACTTGGACTCAGAACTGCTGGGGCATCAACATTGTCCTGAACATGGACTCCACCATGGGTCACAACATGATCAGCACGACCGATCCCGAGCAGGCCATCAAGGATCTGGCTCTGTTCTCCGAGAAGGCCACCATGCGTCACCACGCAGTCGGCGGCTGGGAGAACGTCAACGCCATCTGGGAGTGGGCAAAGAACTTCAACTGCGACATGGTTCTCTTCAACGACAACATCGCCTGCAAGGGCATGCTCGGCGTCCACGCCGTCATGGAAGAGCAGGCGCGCGACCTTGGCTTCCACTTCGTCTTCATCGAGCATGACCTTGAGGACTGCCGTACCGTGTCCCGTCAGGATATGAGAAACTGCATCAATAACTACATGTCCGTTGTTCTCAACGAGAAGCCTCTCGACCCGACCATCGTCGAGTTCGACGACTCCATGGCATACTGAGAAAGGCAGGATAGCACATGAAAAAGTTCTGGAAATTCATATTCAAGCTCATAAAGAAGCTCGTTGTCATCGGTTTCGTCGGCTTTGTGGCGACCTTCGCGCTGTACATGTTCAACGGCGAGAACAAGCTCATCTACTACGTCGTCCGCCCGCTGCTCAACAAGCATTACGATTCTCAGGTCAGAGACAGAAGGATCGTGTGACAAAACGATATATATATAGCTTTCCCCCTCCTGCCAATCGGCAGGAGGGGGATTGTTTCTTTATCAGATTGCATTTTTCAGCATGTCGAGTAGATCCGCCTTGGAGCGGTAGCCGACAGCCTTGGAGACGGGCTTGCCGTCCTTAAGAACCACGAGCATCGGGATGCTTGAGACCTGATAGCGCATGGCAAGCTCCATCTGCTCGTCCACGTTGACCTTGCCTACCTTGCAGACTCCGTCGTATTTCTCTGCAAGCCCATGCAGCAGAGGAGCAAGCATCTTGCAGGGGCCACACCAGTCGGTGTAGAAGTCGAGCAGGACGGGCTTGTCGGAGCGATGCACCTCATTTTCATAATTTTCAGTTCAGCCATCGTATAGGCTCCTTTCTATCTTTTAATTATTATTTTACACGTCTTTACCTCTTTCTTATGGCTACATAATAATGCAAAAAAATTTCCGAGCTGAAAAGCCCGGAAAGCATTGATGACACTGCGTTTGACGCAGTGTCATCAAAATTGGCTGACAAGCCTGGCATGGTCAGCCAATTTTGAGGACAGGAGCCTGTGGAAGTATAATGCGCTGTCATTGAAAAATCACAATCTCATAGCAGTTCCATCAGGCTCGACCGAAAACAGGTACGGCGTGGAACCATTGACCGATAGCTCGTGCCCATACTTATCCAGAGTAAAATCAAGGATTTCATATGTTGACAGAGGCCATCCCAAAGATTGTGTAAACCTCCGATGTGGTGTAGAATTGACAAACATTTTTGCTGCAACGCCAACTATTAACTAAGCTTGTATTATCACATATAAATCCTTTTGCAGTAAAACGTGATTCATATTTTGCCTTACTGTTAAATAATGTGCTGTTTGTTGCACCATCACGGCTGGTGTCAAATGTGTGCTGATAGAAATCACCTACAAACAACATGTTGATATTGGCTTCCATAATAGCCTCAAGAAAGTTGAAGTCCCGTCCGCCAATATCTGAACTGCACCCCATTTGTTAGACAGTATGATATACTATCTAAGAAGTGGGGTGTTTTGCTATGCCAAAAGGAGTAC
>URGI01000069.1 GCA_900547315.1 uncultured Eubacteriales bacterium
CGTCATTATATGTTATAATATAAAAAAATCGGGAGGTCAGCAACATGGCGTCAACAACAAAGGAATCCTTGGGCGCGGCGCTCAAACAGATGCTTACAGTAAAACCGATAGACAAGATCACCGTTAAGGATCTGGTCGAGATCTGCGGCGTGAACCGTCAGACGTTTTACTATCACTTTGACGATGTGTATGATCTGCTGGAGTGGGTCTTTGAAGAGGACGCCAACCGTGTGCTGCCCAGCGAGGTAGTGTATGAGCATTGGCGCGATGATGTCATGATGTTCTTCAAGTACCTTGCGGACAACAGTGTTTTTGCGCTCAATATCTATAATTCCAACAGCCGTATTTATATGCTGCGCTATTTCAAGCGCCGTCTTCAGGGATGTATCCGCAGCTTTGCGATAATCGTTTCCGAGGGGAAGAATATCGACCGTACGGATTTTGAATTTGTTGTTGAGTTTTACGCCAACGGTATCGTCGGCCTGATCTCACAGTGGCTGGATCTCGGCATGCAGCTGCCGAAGGAGATCACGCAGGATCGCTTCCTCAAGCTGCTGGATAACAGCGTTGAGAACATGCTGGCGAGATTCCAGATAGACTGATATTGATATGAACCAAAACCTCCGGTGACTACGGAGGTTTTGGTTTTGCGGCGGCAGATGATCCAAAATGCGCGGAATGAAGAATTTTTACTTGAATTTTCCGCCCGAATGATATATACTTTGAGCATCGTGCCGGTGTGTTGGAATTGGTAGACGAGGCGGACTCAAAATCCGTTGGGCTAATAACCCGTGCGGGTTCGACCCCCGCCACCGGCACCAGCGTCAGAAGGAGCAAACACCGTTCCGTTTCCGCCTTGCGGCGAAAACTGCACTATGTTAGCTCCTTCTTCCTTTTAAACTGCGACCCACTTTGCTGGGCTCGCAGTTTAGTTTTTATGTTTCGCTGCGGTGCGCGCGTCTACACCGAGCGTTTCTGCCGTTGCAGCATATGACATGCCCTGCACAAGGCAGCGCAGCTCCGTGGCGAGGTTCGCGCCCGAAACCGACGCAGCAAGCACGAAGTCCGGCTCCCTTTCAACATAAATAAACGCAGGCAGAACGTTTAAGCGTTCTGCCTGCGTTTTTATATACTTGCTTGGAACCAGCATGTTATGCCTGCTCGGATTCAAAATGCTCGGCGACGTCCTTGAGGTACTTGCGTATCGGGAGGTGCTGTGGACATACGCTCTCGCACTGGCCGCAGCCGATGCAGTCGCTGGCCTTGCCGAAGTTCTTGGTGAGATTATAGTAATACTCCCCGTGCGAGCTCCAGCCCTTCTCTGCGGACTCCTGCTTGTCGGCATTGTAGAGCGAGAAGTATTTGGGGATCGCGATATTCATCGGACATCCGTCGGTGCAGTAGGAGCAGCCGGTGCAGGGGACGGTTATAGTACCGTTTATGATGTCAACGGCGGACTTGATGATGGCGCGCTCCTGGTCGTCGAGCGGCTTGAAGTCCTGCATATACGAGGTATTGTCGAGCATTTGCTGCATATCGCTCATGCCGCTGAGCACCATGAACACCTCAGGACAGCTCGCCGCAAAGCGGATCGCCCAGGACGCATTTGAGGCGGCGGGGGAGTGCTCATGGAACATGGTCTCAACGCGCTCCGGCAGCTTTGCCAGCGTACCGCCCTTGACCGGCTCCATGACGACGACCTTCTTGCCGTGCTTCACCGCGGTCTCGTAGCAGAGGCGCGACTGGACGCCAAGGCTGTCCCAGTCGAGATAGTTCAGTTGGAGCTGCACAAATTCGATCTCCGGCCACTCGGTCAGCACCTTGTCGAGAAAATCGGCGCTGTCATGGAAGGACATCGCAATATGGCGGGTCAGCCCCTTGGCCTTCTTCTCCTTGAGCCACTCATAGCAGTCATACTTCTTGTATGTTTCGTAGCTGTGGACATTGACGTCGTGCAGAAGATAGTAGTCGAAGTACTCAACGCCGGTCTTGCGCAGCTGCTCGTTGAATATCTTGTCCCTGTCCTCAAAGCTGTGCACATACATGTTGTGCAGCTTTGTCGTCAGAGTGAAGCTGTCGCGCGGGTGCCGGTCAACGACGGCGGCCTTTACGGCGTTCTCGCTCTTGTAATCGCAGTACATCCACGCGGTATCAAAGTAGGTGAAGCCGCGCTCGATGAACACATCGACCATCTTCTTGGTCAGTTCAATATCAATGCTGCCGTCGTCGTCCTTGTTGAGCAGGGGCAGACGCATCATGCCAAAGCCAAGTTTTTTACGCTCATAGTCATTCTCCTTATACCTTAATTATTTTTGCACTGAATTCGTCGGCAACGCCGCTGAGCCGCCCGAAGTCATATTCCTCGGGGCATTCCACGTCGAAGCACTGAGCCGCGCCGCGGTTTATCACGGCCAGAAATGCGCCGTTTTCCGCGCTCGCGCCGAAGTGATCGACCCCGCCGCGGACATAGCGCAGAACCAGCAGGATGTCGGCGTTATATGCCATGAACACCGCGTCGCCCGTGGAGAGCGCGGGATTCGCGCCGCGCATGTTGGCAAGCTGTGCGTAGAGATCATGCAGCTCCGTTTCGCCCTCGCGGAAGGGGAGCCGGTTGAACGGATCGCCCACGCCGCACATGCCCTGCTCGTCGCCGTAGTAAATGCTAGGCACCCCGGGAATGGCGAACTGCAGCACGGCGCACAGCTTTTCGCGCCTGAGCGCGAGACGCAGAGACTCATCGTCGAAGCGGAGCCTCAGCTGATCCTCACGGCTCATGCCGCGGATGGTCGTGCTCGTAGCAAGCGCGGTTCGTATGCGGTCGGTGTCGTGCGTGCCGAGGAGGTTCATAAGCGAGTAGTACATCGGAGCGGGATAATTCATCTGCTGCGAGATCAGAAAATCGCGCAGAACGAAGGCGTCGATGCGGCGGTGGATGAAATCCAGCGCCGCGGCGCGGAAGGGGTAATTCATAACGGAATCGAGTGAGTAGCCGAGGGCGTAATTCCTGCGCCCGCCATAGCTCTCCTTTATCACCGCGTCCTCCCAGACTTCGCCGAGGACCGGCGCGTCGGGGTCAACGCTCTTTACCGCGGAGCGGATGAGCGCGAGCGTATCGTCCGGAAGCTCGTCGGCAACGTCTAGCCGCCAGCCGGATGCACCGCGCCGCAGCCACGTTTTCACGACGCTGTCCTCTCCGCTGACGACAAAGTCCTGCCATGCGCCGTTGCGCTCGTTGACCTCCGGCAGATCCTTGAAGCCCCACCAGCAGCGGTAGTCGTCCGGAAAATGGCGGAAATCGTACCAGCTGTAATACGGCGATTGCGTGCCCTGGCACGCGCCCGTGTCGGGGTATGCACCATAGAGGTTGAAGTACACGCTGTCCGCTCCGGTGTGCGAATACACGCCGTCGAGCATTATGCGTATCCCCATGCCGCGCGCCGTCACGCACAGATGCGTGAAGTCCTCATTCGTGCCGAGGATCGGATCGACCTTCAGATAATCAGAGCTGTCGTAGCGGTGGTTGGAGCGCGCCTCAACGATGGGGTTGAGGTACAGGCAGGTCACGCCAAGCTCTTTCAGGTACGGCAGTTTGCTCTCGATGCCGCGCAGCGTGCCGCCGTAGAAATCGTCCGGCGAATACGAGGTCTCAAATTTGCGCGGCCAGTAGCGTACAGGCTCGTCAAGACTCTTGTGCAGCTCCGGAGTCTGGCCAAGGCTTTTGTGATACTCTATGCCGCGGCTCGCGGTGTCGTCATCCGAGAACGCAAAGCGGTCGGGGAATATCTGATACATCACGCTGCGGCGGAACCAGGCCGGAGTCTCAAAGTCGCGGCAGAACACCGTCAGGCGGAAGCCGCTGCGGCGCTCGGAATAGAGCCTGCCGTAATATCCGCTCCCGTCCGGACAAAGCCAGCGCTCGCCCTCGTCTGTGTCGAGATGGAAGCAGTACCAGAGTGCGGAGGGGCTTTGCGGCGCGATGTACGCGGAGTACAGCTCTCCGGAGCTTTCCATCGCGTATTCAAGATCCAGATCGTCGCCGTACAGAACGAGTGCGGCACTGTTTATTTTTCCGGACGCTAGACGGAAGCTTAGCCGAAGCTCCTCGCCGCTCCTGACGGCGCCGACGGGGCAACGGAACCGGATGCTCCGCGCGTCGTGCACTGCCGTGAGCTGCTTTGAGCTGACGTCGCGCAGCACCGAGACGATATGCGCCGTGCGCGGCTGGTACGGCAGCAGCTCTTTCTCGTCGGCATCCGCCATGCGGCAGTCTTCACAGCACTCCGCGCAAATCTCAAGCGCGGCTTTGAGCTTCATCCCGCAGTCGTCCATCAGCAGCCGCATCAGCTCCGCCGATGCAAACGGGCCTTTCTGCACTGGCAGACACTCGCGCAGACGCTCCAACGGCAGACCGCGCTCAACGCAGTCCCGCGCCGCAGCATATACCGTCGCCGCTGCGTTGAAATACTCGCGCATAGCCGCCGGACAGGATGCCGACTCAAGCTCCGCGCATAGCTCTGCGTCGCCGCCTATGGCGCGCCAGACTCCGTCTACCCGCCTTGCCGTAACGCTCCGGCGACTGCTGTAGCGGATGGCAAGGCTGTAATCCTCACTCCAGCATTCGGTGTATGTGCCGCCGAAGTATATCTCAAATGTTTTTTCGTTTTCTGTCTCTCTTACAGCATCCATATATAAAGCTTTGCGTACTCCTGTGCAGAAATTTCGAAGCCGAAATCGGCCTTCATCGCGTGGTCGATAAGCCCGCGCATAACGTCCTTGTCGTTCCAGCAGCTGAGAGCGAGACGTATCGCGTCGCGCAGCTCCCACGCGTCGTAGTTTGCAAACGAGAAGCCGTTGCCCTCGCCGGTGAAGCGGTTATAGGGCGTCACGGTGTCGCGCAGGCCGCCGGTCTCGCGCACTATAGGCAGGGAGCCGTAGCGCATGGCTATCATCTGGCTCAGGCCGCACGGCTCAAAGCGCGAGGGCATGAGGAAAAAGTCGCTCGCCGCGTAGACAAGATGGCTCAGCTCCTCGCTGTACCCGATGTACGCGCACAGCCGCCCCTTGTAGCGGTATTCCGCCGCGCGCATGAAGTTTTCAAAACGCTCGTCGCCGCTGCCGAGGAGCATGAACTGAATGTCCTCATGCTGCATGATATCGTCAAGTATGCAGGCGACGAGGTCGAAGCCTTTCTGCTCGGTCATGCGCGTGACCATCGCGACAAGCGGCACGTCCGGGCGCTGCTCAAGTCCCATCCGTTCCTGCAATGCCGCCTTGCAGACGGCCTTGCCCTTCAGGTGCCCGCGGTCATATGTCGCGGGGAGGAGCTTGTCGGCGTGAGGGTTAAACACCTTCTTGTCGATACCGTTTATGATGCCCGAAAGCTCGTGACTGCGGGCGTTAAGGATGCCCTCAAGCCCCTCGGCGTAATACGGCATTTTTATCTCCGAGGCGTAGCTGGGGCTGACGGTGTTTATGCGGTCGGCAAAAACGCATCCGGCCTTGAGAAAGTCCGCACAGCCGTTGAGCTCCATGAATTCCGGCGTATAGTAGCGGCTGTCGACGTTCAGCAGATCCTGCACGTAGTCGAAGCCGAACTTGCCCTGAAACGCGATGTTATGTATCGTCAGCAGAAATTTGAGTCCCGCCTGCATACCGCCCTGATACTGCGTCTTTGCCAGCATCGGCAGCATCGCGGTGTGCCAGTCGTTGCAGTGCAGTACCTGCGGAGTGAAATCGAGGTTCGGGATGCAGTCGAGCACGGCGCGGCAGAAGAACGCGTACTGTTCGCCCTCGGCCTGTCCGCCGCGGTATATCTTATCTCCGAAATACTGCTCATTGTCTATGAGGTATATCGTCACGCCGTCAAGCTCTAGCTTCTCGACGCCGACATATGCCTGCCGCCAGCCGAGTGTGCAGTAAAAGTCGAACATGTGCTCCACGCGGTCGGCGTATTTATCCTTGATGACGCGGTGATACGGCGTTATGACGCGCGCGTCGATGCCGAGCTTTGCAAGCGACTTCGGCAGCGTGCCGACGACGTCGGCAAGCCCGCCGGTCTTGCTCAGCGGCGCGCACTCTGCCGACGCCAGCAGCACATTCGGCAGCGCGGTGAGGTTCTTTTCACGCAGTATTTCACGAAACTCTTTTTTCATGGCGTACTTCCTTTCGTAATTTTCTAGATTAGACCCAAACAGGCTCTTTCAACTTATCCAGTAAACGTCTTTCCCAACGCAGCAAATCATTTACCGCAGTTATAACTTGTGAACGAGCAGTCATCATAACATCGTCAGAATCGTCGATTCTGTATTTTTTACTATATATACGCTTATACTTGAACTGGAGACGTTTCTTATCGTTTGGCTTTTCCAAATCGATGATTTCCTGCATTACAGCCATCTGCGAATCTGGAACGTTGACCCCGCCTAATTCAAAGCATGCTGATAGCCCGTTTTCATCACGTAATAGCCAGAAATTGTATAGAGTGCAATCTCCCCAAGAACCCCTATCTTGCTGTGATTCATCAAGAGGGGGTATTACTTCGTCCATTTCTTTCGTATAAAACCTGATAAATGATCCAACGTTCTTATCGTTATAGATTATTCGACCTTCCTCCGCAAACTCTCGAAGGACGTCTTTTATTACGGACGTTATCTGTACTTTGTTATCGACCCTATATTCATATATAATGTCAAGCGCCTTTTTGTGTTTTGTATAGATCTTATTACAAATATCGGCAAGTTGTTGATCGTCCACGATATCCCTCCTTATAGTTGCAATATAATTGTTAATGAGAAGCTCTATGTCCGGTGACATCTCGGCTTTGTCGTGTGTTTTTTCAAGTACTTCAACTATATTTGTATATGTCAGCACTGCCCAATTCTCTTCGTCACTGGGCAATTCTACTTCGGGCGTAAGAAAAATACATATTCTCTCATATTCTGGGTACGCACGTTCAAGGATATTTCTATAACGATTAAGCTGGTCACTATGCTCATGAGAACCAACCTTATTCTCGAAGGCTATTACGACTTTTTCCTCATCCGACAAAAGCATGATGTCAATATTGTTCCACTCGCGGTAAACCGTAAAGGAGTGAAAATCCAGCAGCAAAAGTCTGAAGACATCGTATTTGCCGCTGTCATCTTCTTCGACAAGTGTCTGCATTATTTCTCGGATAAACATATCACCCAGACCGTGGTTCTCGTTTGCATCTAACAGCCATGCAAGCACATTACTATGCCGAATTTCCGTGCGGGATATTTTGAGAACGTCAAAAATGTTGAATTTAGCGACCCAAGGAATAAGCTCGTCAAGACAATCTATATCAAGCAGAAAATCTTGCAGTGCTTTTTCATTTTCTGCATTCAACGACATGGCATCGTGCAGCACAATACTCACCCCTCAAATTATTTCTTCCTCGGTTTAAATTCATAGTATACGCAGCTCATCGGCGGGAGAACTATGCGTGCCGAATGCTGCATATCGAGAAACGGTTCTCTGCGCGTCCGCACAGCGCCGGGGTTCTTCACTCCGCTGCCGCCGAAGCGCTCGTCATCGCTGTTGAGTATCTCTTTAAGCGTACCGGCCATGGGCAGACCGATCTGAAAATCGTCGTACCGCACGGGGGTGAAGTTGCAGGCGCAGACAAGATACGCGCCCTTTTCGGCGTCCGGCTCCATGCGCATGAACGCGACAGAACTGCGCTCGCGGTCGTCGACGTTCAGCCACTTGAAGCCGTCCCAGCCGTGGTCGCGGCCATACATCGCGGGAGTGGCGGTGTATATCCTGTTGAGCGCGCGGTAATACTGCCGCAGCTGCTCATGGCGCGGATAGTCAAGCAGCAGCCAGTCAAGCCCCTGCCGCCAGTTCCACTCGATGAACTGCCCGAACTCGCCGCCCATGAATATCAGCTTCTTGCCCGGATGGGCGAACTGATAGCCGTACAACGCGCGCAGCGAGCTGAACTTCTGGTCGTAGTCGCCGAACATCTTGTCTATCATCGACTTCTTGCAGTGCACTACCTCGTCGTGCGAGTAGGCGAGCACGTAGTTTTCGGAGAACGCATACATCATCGAGAAGGTGAGCTTGTCGTGATGATGACTGCGGTAGAGCGGGTCCATGGACATGTAGTCGAGCGTATCGTGCATGAAGCCCATGTCCCATTTGAAGCAGAAGCCCAGTCCGCCGTCCTCCGGAGGGGAGCTTATCTTCGGGAATGCGGTCGATTCCTCGGCTATCGTCACGGCGCCGGGGTAATTTACGAGCACCGTGGAATTCAGCTTCTGCAGGAATGCGACTGCGTCGAGGTTTATATTCCCACCGTTTCGGTTCGGCGTAAACTCGCCGGGGCGGCGGCCGTAGTCGAGATACAGCATCGAGCTTACCGCGTCTACACGGATGCCGTCTATGTGATATTCCTCGAAGAATTTGCAGGCCGACGAAACGAGGAAGCTCTGCACCTGATCCGACGCATAGTCGAACACCAGAGTTCCCCATTCGGGGTGCTCCGCCATGCGGCGCTCCTTGCACTCAAAGAGGGGAGTGCCGTCAAAATTGGCAAGCCCGTGCTCGTCCTTCGGGAAATGCGCGGGCACCCAGTCCATGATGACGCCGATGCCGGTGTGGTGCAGCTTGTCCACAAGGTATTTGAAATCGTCCGGATTGCCGTAGCGCGAGGTCGGGGCGTAATACCCCGTGACCTGATAGCCCCAGCTCCCATCGTAGGGGTACTCCGTGATGGGCATAAGCTCCACGTGCGTAAAGCCCATGTGCTTGCAGTAGACGGCGAGAGAATCGGCAAGCTCGCGGTAGGCGGGCTTCTTGCCGCTCAGCTCCCGCCATGAGCCGGGGTGCAGCTCGTATATGCTCATCGGCTCGCGCATGAAATCGCGCGCGGCGCGGCGGCTCATATAGCTCTCGTCCGTCCATTTATAGCTCCCGCCTTTCCAGACCCTGGAGGCGGTGTTTTCTCCGTGCTCGCTCCACGCGGCAAAGGGGTCGGACTTCAGTATCTCATGCCCGTCGGCGCCGGTGACGCAGAATTTATAGAGAACTCCGTCGGAAAGCCCCTCGACAAAGCAGACCCATACTCCGCCGTCGATGTACTCCATCGGAGTCGCGGCGCGATCCCACGAGTTGAAATCGCCGACGAGACTGACCCGCTGCGCATTCGGCGCCCAGACGACAAAGCGGTGCGCCCCAAGCTCCGGAATATAGCGGCAGCCGAAACACAGCCACGCCTTGCGCGCGCAGCCGGTATTGAAAAGATACACGTCCTCATCAGGTATGAATTTTTTCTCTCTGTCGTTCATGTCAGCTCTCCTCCGTTGAAGGTCTCTTCCTATCTTTTTATTATAACTTGCTTTCGTCGTAATTCCAAGTAAA